>CAYMDM010000023.1:0-32493 GCA_964389235.1 uncultured Burkholderiaceae bacterium | reverse complement strand
GCCTTTTTTTATGCCCCGCTGCCGTGCAGCCGCGGCGGGGCCGAACGGCTGAATGCCCGCGCATGAATCACATCCGCAACTTTTCGATCATCGCCCACATCGACCACGGCAAGTCCACGCTGGCTGACCGCATCATCCATCGCTGCGGCGGTCTGTCCGACCGCGAAATGGAAGCGCAGGTGCTCGACTCGATGGACATCGAGCGCGAGCGCGGCATCACCATCAAGGCGCAGACCGCAGCGCTGCAATACACCGCACGCGATGGACAGACCTACAACCTCAACCTGATCGACACCCCCGGCCACGTGGATTTTTCCTACGAGGTCAGCCGCTCGCTGTCGGCGTGCGAGGGCGCGTTGCTGGTGGTCGATGCCTCGCAGGGTGTTGAGGCGCAGACTGTGGCCAACTGCTACACCGCGCTGGAGCTCGGCGTCGAGGTCGTGCCGGTGCTCAACAAAATGGATCTCCCGCAGGCCGACCCCGAGCGGGCCAAGGCCGAGATCGAAGACGTCATCGGCATCGATGCCAGCGAAGCCATTCCCTGTAGCGCCAAGACCGGCGAGGGCGTGGACGACATCCTCGAGGCGGTGGTCGCGCGCATGCCGCCGCCGCGCGGTAAGCCCGACGCTCCGCTGCGGGCGATGATCATCGACTCCTGGTTCGATCCCTACGTCGGGGTGGTGATGCTGGTGCGGGTGGTCGACGGCAGTGTGAGCAAGGGCGAGCGCATCCGCCTCATGGCGACCCACGCGGTGTATGGCGTGGAGCAACTCGGGGTGTTCACTCCCAAGTCGCAGCCGCGCGAGGTGCTGCGCGCCGGCGAGGTGGGCTTTGTGATTGCCGGCATCAAGGAGCTGCAGGCGGCGAAGGTGGGCGACACCATCACGGTGGAAAAAAAACTGCCCAACAACCTCGGCCCGGCCACCGAACCCCTGCCGGGATTCAAGGAAATCCAGCCGCAGGTGTTCGCTGGGCTGTATCCGACCGAGGCGAGCGAATATGACTCGCTGCGTGACGCGCTGGAAAAGCTCAAGCTCAACGATTCCTCGCTGCGCTTCGAGCCCGAGGTCAGCCAGGCGCTGGGCTTCGGTTTTCGCTGCGGCTTTCTCGGGCTGCTGCACATGGAAATCGTGCAGGAGCGGCTGGAGCGCGAGTTCGACCAGGATCTGATCACCACCGCGCCCAGCGTGGTGTACGAGGTAGTCAAGGCCAACGGCGAGGTCATCCAGGTCGAGAACCCGTCCAAAATGCCCGATGCCGGGCAGATCCGCGAAATCCGCGAGCCCATCGTCACGGTGCATCTGTATATGCCGCAGGATTACGTCGGCCCGGTGATGACCCTGGCCAACCAGAAACGCGGGGTGCAGCTCAACATGGCCTACCACGGCCGCCAGGTCATGCTCACCTACGACATGCCGCTGGCGGAAATCGTGCTGGACTTTTTCGACAAACTCAAAAGCGTGTCGCGCGGCTATGCGTCGATGGACTATGAGTTCAAGGAATATCGCCCGGCCGACGTGGTCAAGGTCGACATGCTGATCAACGGCGACCGGGTGGACGCGCTGTCGATCATCGTGCATCGCAGCCAGGCACAGTACCGCGGTCGGCAGGTGGCCGAGAAAATGCGCGAAATCATTCCCCGGCAGATGTACGACGTGGCGATCCAGGCGGCCATCGGGGGCAACATCATCGCGCGTGAGACAATTAAAGCTTTGCGCAAGAACGTCCTGGCCAAGTGCTATGGCGGCGACATCACCCGCAAGCGCAAGCTGCTGGAAAAGCAGAAAGCGGGCAAAAAACGCATGAAACAGATCGGCACGGTCGAGGTGCCGCAGGAGGCGTTCCTCGCCATCCTGCAGGTCGAAGACTGAGCGCCCTCATCCCCACTTTTCGTTCGGCTCCATGGAATCCGCGCCGCTGGTCAACTTCACCCTGCTGCTGTTCATTCTGCTCGTCATCACCGGGGCGTTCTGGGTCGCCGAGCGCTGGTACTTCGCTCCGCGCCGGCGGCTGGCGGCGCAGCGGGCGACCGAGCAGCTGCAGTCGCGTCGCCTGGCGCTGGAGCAGCAGGGGCTGGCCGCCGATGGCGTGGGGTCGCCCGCCGAAGTGGAGGCGGCGCGCGAGCGCTTGCAGCGCCAGCCGTGGTGGCTGGAATGGACGGCCGGGCTGTTCCCGGTGATTCTGGTGGTGTTTCTGCTGCGCTCGTTCGTGGCCGAGCCGTTCAAGATTCCCTCGGGGTCGATGGAGCCGACGCTGGTTCCGGGCGACCTCATCCTGGTCAACAAGTTCATCTACGGCTTGCGGCTGCCGCTGCTCGACACCCGCATCACCCCGGGCGAGTCGCCGCAGCGGGGCGACGTGATCGTCTTCCGCCTGCCCAAAGACCCGCGCATCGACTACATCAAGCGCATCGTCGGCCTGCCGGGCGACACCGTGTCGTACGAAAACAAGCAACTGGTCATCAACGGCAAGCCGGTCGTCACCCATGCGGACGGGACGTATTTCGACCCCTCGACCATGACCTACTACAACGAATACCGCGAGCGTCTGGGCGACCACGACTTCCGCATCATGGTCAACCCGAATGCGCCGGCGTATGTGATCGGCGGGCCGGAGAATTTCCCGAATCGCGATTTGTGTCATTACAACGCCGACGGCTTCGTTTGCAAGGTGCCGCCCAATAGTTATTTCGTCATGGGCGACAACCGCGATAATTCCCTCGATTCGCGCTACTGGGGCTTTGTGCCGGAACGCAATATCGTCGGCAAGGCCTTCGTGGTGTGGATGAATTTCAGTGCACCGAAAAACATCGGCCTCATCCATTGAGCGAGCGCCGGTGTGCGTGGAGAACGAGACACCGATACGCCCATGACCCAGCCCCGGCACGCCCTGGCCCGCACACAGCGCGGCATCACCCTGATCGGTCTGATTTTCTGGGGGGCGGTCATCGCCTTCTTTGTCGTCATCGGCGCGCAGGCCGTGCCGAGCGTGACCGAATACTTCGCGATCAAGAAGGCCGTGACCCAGGCCGCGCAGGCCGGGCCGACGGTGGGCGACATCCGCTCGGCCTACGCCAAGATCGCCGACGTGGACTACATCTCCTCGGTCGGCCCGCAGGATCTGCAGATCACCAAGGTCAACGACAAGGTGGTGATTTCCTTTGCCTACAACAAGGAGATCCACATCGTCGGGCCGGTGTATCTGGTGATCAAGTACGCCGGGCAGTCCGGCTGAGCCGTCGCCTGATCTGCATTTGCCGTTGGCGTTTTCCGCTTGACTACCGAACTCGAAAAGCGGCTGGGCCATGAGTTTGCCGACCGCAAGCTGTTCGAGCGGGCGCTGACCCATCGCAGCTTCGGCGCGCGGCACAACGAACGGCTGGAGTTTCTCGGCGACTCGGTGCTCAACCTCGCCGCCGCCTCGCTGCTCTACCGCCATGCCGAGCGGCAGGACGAAGGCCAGCTCTCCCGGCTGCGCGCCGCGCTTGTGCGAGCCGAAACCCTCGCCGGGGTGGCGCGCAGCCTGGACCTCGGCCGTCACCTGCGGCTGGGCGAGGGCGAGGCCCACAGCGGCGGGGCGCAGCGCGAATCCATCCTCGCCGACGCGCTCGAAGCGCTGCTCGGCGCGATCTACCTCGAAGCCGGGTTCGATGCGGCGCTGGCGGTGGTGCAGCGGCTGTTCGGCCCGCTGCTCGCCACGCTCGAAGCCGATGTGGTGCGCAAGGACGCCAAGACCCAGCTGCAGGAAGTGCTGCAAGGGCTGCGGCTGCCGCTGCCGGCCTACACCGTGGTCGATGTGCAGGGGGCCGCGCACCGCCAGCATTTCCGCGTGTCCTGCGCGGTGCCGGCGCTGGGGCTCACGACGCAGGGCGAGGGCGACAGCCGCCGGCGTGCCGAGCAGGCGGCGGCCGCCGACATGCTGCTGCGCATCGCCCGCGGTGGCGGCAAGCCGCAGCGCGGGGTCACCCGCCCGGTGGTGATCGACACCCGGCAGGGCGCTTCAGCCGCCGTGGCCGCGCCAGCCGAAGCACCAGCGACGGCCCGCGCCGAGGCCCCGGCAAACGGCGTATCTTCCGCCTCGCCCAAAGCCTCGGGAGCCCCACGATGAACGACGTATCGACCGAGCCGCAGACCGCATCGCCACGGCGCTTTGGCGCGGTGGCGATCGTCGGCCGCCCGAACGTGGGCAAGTCCACCCTGCTCAACGCCCTGGTCGGCGCGAAGCTCAGCATCACCTCGCACAAGGCGCAGACCACCCGCCACCGCATCCTCGGCGTGCGCACCGAGGGCAACGCTCAGTTCGCCTTCGTCGACACCCCCGGATTCCAGACCCGGCATCTGCACGCGCTCAACCGGGCGATGAACCGCACAGTCACTGCGGTGTTCGGCGACGTCGATCTGGTGCTGTGGGTGGTCGAGGCAGGCAAGTTGCTCGATGCCGACCGCGCGGTGCTCGATCTGCTGCCGCCCGCGCTGCCGGTGATCGCGGTGGTCAACAAGCTCGACCGCATCACCCCGCGCGAAAAGCTGCTGCCGTGGCTGGCCGAGCTGGCGCGGCTGCGCGACTTCGCCGAGGTGGTGCCGCTGTCGGCGCTCAAGGCCGCCGACGCGCAGCGGCTGCTCGGCATCATGGCACCCTACCTGCCCGAAGGCGATTGGATCTACGAGCCCGACGCGCTGACCGACCGCAGCGAGCGTTTTCTCGCCGCGGAAATCCTGCGCGAAAAGCTGTTCCGCCTGACCGGCGACGAACTGCCCTACAGCAGCACCGTGGTCATCGAACAGTTCGAGCAGCAGGGCGAACTGCGGCGCATCGCCGCGGCGATCGTCGTCGACCGCGACAGCCACAAGGCCATGGTCATCGGCAAGGGCGGCGAGCGGCTCAAGCGCATGTCCAGCGAGGCGCGGCAGGACATGGAGCAACTGTTCGGCGGTAAGGTGTTCCTCGAAGTGTGGGTCAAAACCCGCTCGGGCTGGGCCGACGACCAGGCCGCGGTGCGCGCCTTCGGCTACGAGGACTGAACGGCGGCGGTTGCGCGATGTCGTCCCCCGCCGTGTCCCCCGCCGCGGAATTCGTCGCGGAATTCGTCGCGGAATTCGTCGCGGAGACGGCCGCAGCCGTTTCGCCGCCAGCCGCCGAGCCCGAGCGCCGCGCACTGCCGCGCCGTCGCGCCGCGCGCATCGAGCGGGTGCACGACGAGCCGATCTACGTGCTGCACAGCCACCCGTGGAAGGAAACCAGCCTGCTGCTCGACGTGTTCAGCCGGCACCACGGCCGGGTCGCGCTGGTGGCCAAGGGGGCGAAGCGACCGACCTCGGCGCTGCGCCCGGTGCTGCTCGGGCTGCAGCCCTGCACCGCAGCGTGGAGCGGGCGCGGCGAAGTGCGCACCCTGACCCGCGTGGACTGGAGCGGCGGCGTGGCACCGCTGGCCGGGCTGCCGCTGCTCTGCGGCTTTTATTTCAACGAGCTGCTGGTGCGGCTGCTGGCGCGCGAAGACGCGCACGAGGCTCTGTTCGACGCCTATCACCACGCGGTGGTTCAGCTCGCCGCGCAGCCGCATGCGGGCAGCGCCGAGATCGAGCCGGTGCTGCGGCAGTTCGAGCTGGCGCTGCTCCGCGAACTCGGGCACTTGCCCGCGCTCGACCGGCTGTCCGGCAGCGGTGAGGCGCTGCAGCCGCGGGGGTTCTATCGCGTCGATGCGGCGCACGGCGTGCTCGCTTGCGCGTCCGACGCGGCCGACGCACTGCCGGGCGCGGTACTGCTGGCGCTGGCGGCAGGGCTGCCGGACGCGCCTGACGCGGCCTTGCTGCGCGCAGCCAAGGCCTTGATGCGCAGCCTGCTTCACTATCATCTGAACGGCAAGCCGCTGCGCACCCGCCAGCTGCTCATCGACCTCCACACCCTATGAATCCTCTGGCCAGCCCAGGCGGCCGCGCCCCGCTGCTCGGGGTCAACATCGACCACATCGCCACCCTGCGCAACGCCCGCGGCGGCAGCTACCCCGACCCGGTGCGCGGCGCCGAGCTCGCGGTCGAAGGCGGGGCCGACATCATCACTTTCCATCTGCGCGAAGACCGCCGCCACATCCGTGATGCGGACGTCGTCGCGCTGAAATCGCGCATCTCGGTGCCGCTGAACTTCGAGTCGGCGGTCACGCCGGAAATGCTCGACATCATCTGCCGCACCCGGCCGCAGATGGTGTGTCTGGTGCCCGAGCGGCGGCAGGAAATCACCACCGAAGGCGGGTTGGACGTGGCCGGCCAGTTCGACCGGGTGCGCGACGCCTGCGCCCGACTGGCCGACTGCGGTTGCCGCGTGTCGCTGTTCATCGAGGCGAGCGCCGCGCAGATCGAGGCCGCTGCGCGCGCCGGTGCCCCATGCATCGAATTGCACACCGGCGCCTACGCCAACGCCGTCGACGCCGGCGACGAGGCCGGGCGCGAGCGTGAGTTCGCCCGCATCCGCGATGGCCTGAAGCTCGGCCGCAGCCTGGGGCTGCAGACCAACGCCGGCCATGGGCTGACCCTGGACAGCACCCCGGCGATCGCCGCGCTGCCCGAGGTGAGCGAGCTGCACATCGGCCATGCACTGATCGGCCACGCGCTGTTCGTCGGCATCGCGCAGGCGGTGCGCGACTATCAGGCTGCGATTGCCCGCGCCGCGCGGCCGCGCGCCGGCTGACACGCACGCGCGCATGATCGTCGGCATCGGCACGGACGTCTGCGCGATTTCCCGCATCGCCGCGGCGCTGCAACGTCAGGGCGCGCGGCTGCCGCAGCGCATTCTCGGCCCGGGCGAGCAGCAGGAATACGCCCGTCGCAGCGCCCGCAGCGCGCAGCGCGGGGTGCACTACCTCGCCACCCGTTTCGCCGCCAAGGAGGCGTTTGCCAAGGCGATCGGACTGGGCATGCGGCTGCCGATGCGCTGGGCCGATTGCGAGGTGCTGAAGCAGCCGAGCGGGCAGCCGGTGATCGCCCTGCATGGCGAACTGCAAACCTGGTGCGCGGCGCGTTCGCTGCGCTTCTGGGTGTCGCTCAGTGACGAGGCGGGCTGCGACACCGCGCTGGCCACGGTGGTGGCTGAAATCTGGAGCGAACTGCGATGAACCTTCCCCCGCAGGCGCACGCGCCGCTGCTCATCGACATTGCCGGCACCGCGCTCAGCCCGGCCGATCGCCGTCGGCTGCGGCATCCGCTGGTCGGCGGGGTGGTGCTGTTCGCGCGCAACGGCCAGGGGCGGGCGCAGATCACCGCGCTGTGCGCGCAGATCAAGGCGCTGCGCCCCGATCTGCTGATTGCGGTCGATCACGAAGGCGGGCGGGTGCAGCGCTTTCGCAGCGACGGCTTCACCGCGATTCCGCCGATGCGCGAACTGGGCGAGCAGTGGATGCACGACGCGCTGGCCGCGATGCGCCGCGCCACGGCCTGCGGGGTGGTGCTGGCGGCGGAACTGCGCGCCGTCGGCGTGGACTTCAGCTTCGCCCCGGTGCTCGATCTGGACTGGGGGCGCTCGGCGGTGATCGGCGACCGCGCGCTTCACAGCGATGCGCGCGTGGTCACGGTGCTGGCGCAGAGCCTGATCGCCGGCATGGCGCGGGTGGGCATGGCGCATTGCGCCAAGCACTTCCCCGGCCACGGCTGGGCGCAGGCCGACACCCATTTCGATGCCGCGGTGGACGAGCGCGTGCTCGCCGATCTGCTAGCCGCCGACGCTGCGCCGTATCGCTGGCTGGCGCATGCGCTGCGCGCGGTGATGCCCGCGCATGTGATCTACCCCGCGGTCGACCCGCAGCCGGCCGGGTTCAGCGCGGTGTGGCTGCAGCAGGTGCTGCGGCAGCAGATCGGGTTTGCCGGCGCGATCATCAGCGACGATCTGGGCATGGCCGCGGCGATGGCCGGCGGGGTGTCGCTGACCGAGGCGGTGCTGCAGGGGCTGGCCGCCGGCTGCGACCTGATGCTGGTGTGCAACCAGAGCGTGGTCGACGGCGGCGAGCCAATCGACCGCCTGCTGCAGGAGCTCGACGCCGCGCAGCAGGCCGGCCGTTGGCAGCCCAGTGCGGAGAGCGCGCGGCGCCGGCTCGATCTGCTCGCCGCCGGCAGGCCGGCCATCGCGCAGGACGACGCCTGGGCCGAGCTGATGCGCGACCCGCTGTACCTTGCCGCGCTGGCCGACGTGGCGCCGGCCGCATCCCCTCAGGGGTAGAACGATCAGGGGTAGAACGCGAGCACGCGGTAGCCCGCCGGCGCCTCGCCCTGCGCCTGCAGCCGCACCTCCACGCTGACCTGCTGCCCGGCAGCGATGCCCGCGGCCAGCGCCTGCGGCGTGGCGCGCGCCGGCGGCAGGTATTGCGCCGGCTGCAGCACCTTGCGGGCGCGGATGTTGCCCTGCAGGTCTAGCAGCGTCAGCTCCAGCGCCGGCCACGCCACCGCCTGATCGACCGATTGGTTGCGCAGCAGCACGTGCAGCCGCAGCCCGGGCGGCGGCTCGGCCGGGGTCAGGCTGGAGGCATCGATCACCAGCGCCTGCAGGTCGCGCGGCGCGCCGACCAGACAGCCGGTGGTCGCGTCGCACAACTGCTGCAGCCAAGGCCGGGTCTGCGGCCAGCGCTGGCCCAGGTCGTCGCGCCAGAACCAGGCCGATTGAGCGGCGGCCAGCAGCGCCAGCAGCAGCGCGAGCACGGCCAGCGCCAGCCGCACCGGGGTGCTGCGCCAGAACGCCAGCCGCCGGTCGCGGCGCAGGAACTCGGGCTCGGCGGCGCGGCCGGCCGCGGCCAGCGCCGTTGCCGCGGCAGCGTCCTCGGGGGCGAACTGGTAGTGCAGTGCGTCGGCCAGGTCGAGGCGGGTCAACGGGTCGGCTTCGTCTGCTTCCGCGGTGGTCGGCTCGGGCTGGGAGTGGGAAGCAACGACGGTCGGCGCGGGCTCGGCGGGCGGCCCAGCCGCGGCGGTCTCGCTAGTTTCAGCCGGCTGCGGGGCGGGGACTTCGGCGGGGAGGGTCTCGGCGCTCTCCTCACTGCCGCCGTGAACCGCGGGATTATCGAGAATGGGCTCGGCGGCGGAGTCTGGCGCGGCAGGGAGTTCCGCCTGTTCGTTGACTTCCAGCGGCTGCGGTGCGGTGGCAGCCTGTTCCGTGTCAGAGGAGCGCTGTGCCGGCGTGGCGCTGTCGGCTTCGGCTTCCTGTTTGCCGGATGCCTCTCCCGCCGCAACTGGCTCGGGTGGGGGTTCGACGTCGAGCAAGACGGCCTCGACGGCGACTGCCAGCGGCGTCTCGTCGGGGTCGGCAATCCATTCGGGCACAGACGGCGCGGGCTTGGCGCCATCGTCCGGCAGGTCGTCCAGCGTTGGCATCGAATCCAGCGGCACCGCAGCCGGCACGTGGATAGGCTCGACCGGCGGCGCAACCCAGCCGCCGGACTCGCTGGCGGCGATCGGGTTGGGCGCCGTCGCGGGCGGCGGTGGCGCAGGTGGCGCGACGGGCCCGGATTCCGGCTCGCTTGGTGGCGCAAGAGGGGCGAAGGATTCGGGCGGTGACGTCAGCAGAGCCGGCGCATCGACCGCCGGCTCGAGCGGCGCGGGCGGCGCAGCGGCAGGCTCGGGCGTGTCGTCCCAGATCAGCGTGGAGGCGGTGGGGGCGGCTGGCTGCGCAATCGCGGGCGGCTCAGCCGGAGCGAATGCAGCGGGAGAAGAAGTTGCTGCAACCGCCGATGACGCCGCGGCAGCGATGCCGGCCGCAGCGGTCATCGCCTGGCCTTGGGCGGGTGCGTTCTCCCGGCCCGAGCTGACGGGAGCCGCGGCGGGCGGCGGAGCGCTCACCCGCTCGGTCGGAAGGTCGAACAGATGGTCGAGGGCGTTGAACGCCTGGCCGCAATGCCCGCAGCGCACCCAGCCCTGGCGCAGCAGCAGCTGGTCGCGCACCACACGAAACGCCGACTGGCAGTGCGGGCAGCGAGTGGCCTGGGCCATGATGCAGCGACCTTGTCAACCGTGCGCCGGCCCGGCCAGGCAGACCCAGCCTTCCTGCGCTTCATATACGGCAAGGTCGGCATAGGGCGCGTAGGTGGCGATCAGTTCCTCGGCCTGCCGCTCCAGAATGCCGCTGAGCACCAGCGGCGCGCCAGCCTTGGCGTGCGCGGCCAGCGCCGGCGCCAGCAGCTTGAGCGGCGCCGACAGAATGTTGGCCAGCACCAGATCGAAGCGTTCGCCCGCGATCGATTCGGGCGCGCCGGTGCGCAGCGCCACGCCGTTGGCGCGGGCGTTTTCGTCGCTGGCCGCCAGGGCCTCGGGGTCGATGTCCACGCCGACGACTTCGGCGGCGCCGAACTTGGCCGCGGCCATCGCCAGCAACCCGGAGCCGCAGCCGTAGTCGAGCACCCGCAAGCCCTGCGGGCGATGCCGCGCCAGCCATTGCAGGCACAGCCGGGTGGTCGGATGGGTGCCGGTGCCAAAGGCGCGCCCGGGGTCGAGGCGGATGACAGGCGCGGCCGTGGCGGGCGGCTCATGCCAGCTCGGCACGATCCACAGCGCGCCGCCGTCGATGTCCACCGGCGGGAACTGCGACTGGGTCAGCCGCACCCAGTCCTGCTCGGCCACCGGTTGCTGCCGCACCGCGTTGAGATCGGGCAGCACGCCCTCGGCCAGCAGCGCGGCCAGCGCGGCGTCGGCCGCAGCCTCGTCGGCAAACAGCGCGCGCAGCAGTGATTGCTGCCACGCCGGCCGCGGCGCCGGCAGCCCCGGCTCTCCGTACAGCGCCTGCTCCTGCGCGGTGTCGGCCAGCCGGTCTTCGACACTGACACTGAGCGCGCCGAGTTCGAGCAGCGCGTCCGACAGGATCTCGGCCTGTTGTTCGTCCGCCGGGAAGGTGACTTCGCAATAGGCCATCGCTGGCTTCACACCCCGCGGCGCGCGGCGAGGTATTCCTCGAGGTAGTGGATGCTGGTGCCGCCTTCGATGAAGCGGGCGTCGACCAGCAGCTCGCGGTGCAGCGGCACGTTGGTCTGTATGCCGTCGACCACCATTTCCGACAGCGCGGTGCGCATGCGCGCCAGCGCCTGCTCGCGGGTGTCGCCGTGGACGATGATCTTGCCGATCATCGAGTCGTAGTTCGGCGGCACGAAGTAATTGGTGTAGGCGTGCGAGTCCACTCGCACCCCGGGGCCGCCCGGAGTGTGCCACATGGTGATGCGCCCGGGCGAGGGGGTGAACTTGTAGGGATCTTCGGCGTTGATGCGGCACTCGATCGCATGGCCGCGCAGCGTGATGCCGCGCTGGCGCATCGGCAGCTTTTCGCCGGCGGCGATGCGGATCTGCTGCGCGACGATGTCGATGCCGGTGACCATTTCCGTCACTGGATGCTCGACCTGCACCCGGGTGTTCATTTCGATGAAATAGAACTCGCCGTTCTCATACAGGAACTCGAAGGTGCCGGCGCCGCGGTAGCCCATTTTCTTGCACGCGTCAGCGCAGCGCGCGCCGATGCGCTCGACCAGCCGGCGCGGAATGCCCGGTGCCGGGGATTCCTCGAGGATTTTCTGGTGTCGGCGCTGCATCGAGCAGTCGCGCTCGCCCAGCCACAGGGCGTTGCCGAAGCTGTCGGCCAGCACCTGGATTTCGATGTGCCGCGGCTGCTGCAGGAATTTTTCCATGTAGACCTGCGGGTTGCCGAAGGCGGCCTGCGCCTCCGCCCGCGTGGTGGTCACCGAGCTGATCAGCGCGCCTTCGGTGTGCACCACCCGCATGCCGCGGCCGCCGCCGCCGCCCGCGGCCTTGATGATGACGGGATAGCCGATCGAACGGGCGATGCGGGTGATTTCCCGCGGGTCATCGGGCAACGCGCCTTCCGAGCCCGGCACGCACGGCACGCCGGCGCGGATCATGGTCTGCTTGGCGCTGACCTTGTCCCCCATCAGGCGGATGGTCTCCGGCTTGGGGCCGACGAAGGCGAAGCCCGACTTTTCCACCCGCTCGGCGAAGTCGGCGTTTTCCGACAGAAAGCCGTAGCCGGGGTGAATGGCTTCGGCGTCGGTCACTTCGGCCGCCGAAATGATCGCCGGCATGTGCAGATAGCTTTGCGCCGAAGGCGGCGGGCCGATGCACACGGCCTCGTCGGCGAGCTTGACGTACTTGGCGTCGCGGTCGGCCTCGGAATAGACCACCACGGTCTGGATGCCCAGCTCTCGGCAGGCGCGCTGCACCCGCAGGGCGATTTCGCCGCGGTTGGCGATCAGGAGTTTTTTGAACATGCGCGTTTCCGTTCGGTGCTTGGGCCGCAGCCCTGGGCGGGCGGCGCGAGAAGGGCGAGAGCGGCGGTTCGCGGTGTGCGGCCGCGCTACAGCCGGGCCCGCCATCCGCGGGCGCTTATTCGATGACGAACAGCGGCTGACCGAATTCCACCGCCTGGCCGTTTTCGACCAGCACGGCCTGCACCACGCCGTCCTTGTCGCTTTCGATTTCGTTGAGGATTTTCATCGCCTCAATGATGCACAGCGTCTGCCCGACCTTGACCGTGTCGCCGACGTTGACGAACGGGGCCGCGCCCGGCGAGGGCGAGCGATAGAAGGTGCCGACCATCGGCGAGGTCACCCGGTGCCCCGCGGGTTGCGGTGCGGCTTCTGCGGCGGGCGCGGCTGGCACCGCGGCGGCGGGCGCCTGCGCCGGCGACATCGCCGGCATCGCGGCCGGGGCAGGCGCGGCGACGGTGGTGTATTGCACCACCGGTTGCGGCTGCGCCTTGACGATGCGCACCTTGCCCTCGGCCTCGGTGATTTCCAGTTCGGAAACATTCGATTCCGAGACCAGATCGATCAAGGTCTTGAGTTTGCGTAAATCCATGATCTTGCCGTCAATTTCCAGAAAATGCGCCGCATTAGACCATCTATTGCCGGCATTTCAATGGGAGCGACCCGGCGTCATCCGCCCGTCGCCCGGGTCAGCCGCTGCGCGGCGTGGCGCAGCGCCAGTTCGTAGCCCTGCGCCCCGCAGCCGCTGATCACCGCGTCGGCGAGGTCGGAGAAAAACGAGTGATGGCGAAAGGCTTCGCGCCGGTGCACATTGCTCAGGTGCACCTCGATGAACGGCAGGTCGGTCGCGGCAATCGCGTCGCGCAGAGCCACGCTGGTGTGGGTGAACGCCGCCGGGTTGATGATGATGTAGCGCGTGCCGTCGCTGCGGCAGGCGTGCAGTCGCTCGATCAGATCGCCTTCGTGGTTGCTCTGGAAGCTGCTGACCCGCAGCCCGAGCTCGTCGCCAAGCCGCGCGAGCGCCGCATCGATGTCGGCCAGAGTGGTGGTGCCGTAGATCTGCGGTTCGCGCTGGCCGAGCAGGTTGAGGTTGGGGCCATGCAGCACCAGGACTTGCTTTGCGCTCATGAGGTTTATGCGGGAGGTGCGAAGTCTGTAAAAGCGGGGATTGTCGCAGCTCCGCCGTGGCGGCTGACGTTGCCGGGGGCGCCAGAGGCTGCAGGCGGGCCGCGCGACGGATGCGTGTCCGCGTATCAGTGCGGCACGTGATCCGCCAGTTGCTGGGCGTTGGTCTGGCCAAGGTGCTGGAAAACGATTTCGCCCTTGGCGTTGAGCACCACGGTGAACGGCAGACCGCCATTGTTGTTGCCCAGTGCCTGGCTGAGCGCCGGGCCTTCCATGCCGCCGAACAGCACCGGGTAGCTCACTGGGCGCTGCTGCAAAAATTGTTTCACTGCGGTCGGATTGTCGATCGCAATCCCGACCATCTCGACGCCTTTTGCTCGGTATTGCTCGTAAAACTTGGACAACTCCGGCATTTCGGCCACGCACGGCGGACACCAGCTGGCCCAGAAATTGACCACCAGGGGCTTGCCCTTGAAGCTGGAGAGATCGACCGTTTTGCCGGCCGTATCCGTCAACTTGGCGGCAAAAAACTGGGAAATGCCGGCGGGCTCGACCGGGACGGGAACATCTTGCCGGCGGTTGACCCAGGCGTTGCCGGCGACGAGGGCGATCAGAAAAAGGATGACAGCAACCAGCCAGACACTGAGTTTGCTGCTGGGGGCGCGGGGTTCGGACACGGCGGGCGGGTAGGGGATGGAGGGGACTCTCGGGCCGGATTGTGCACGGGCGGGCGCTGGCGGTTTGCGAGATTGCGCAAAATCCCTGCCGCTTGTCCGGCGGCGCCGTGGTCGGCTCAACCGCGGTCGATCAGCACCTGCAGCGCCGTCAGGCTGCCGCGCGGCGTGCGGCCGAGTTCATCCGGCAGCAGCGCGCCGCGTAACGCCTTGTCCGGGTGTAGGTCAAGATGGACGAGCACCTGCTGCGGCAGGTCGGGGGCGGGCAGCGCGGCGGGTGCCGGCCACAGCAGCGACAGCCGCGGCACGGGGTCGCGGCCCCGGGCTGTATGGGTTTCACTGGCTTCGTAGCGCACGCCGAGATCGAAGCACACGAACTCCACGGCCTTCACATCGTCGGTGTAAAGGTCGAGGTGCACGTCGTTGTTCGCTGTGGCCGTGCCGTGCCACACCGCGCCGCTGACATGCGGCGCAAACGCGGCGAAATGCCGCATCACCGCCAGCGCCACCGCACGCAGCGCGCGCAGCTGCGCCGGCTGGGTGTCGGCGTGGAACAGCGCGAGTTCCTCGCGCACCTGCGCTTCGATTTCGGCGTTGCCCGGCAGCGCGTCGGTGGCGATCCGCTCGCCGGCGATGCGGCGCGCGGCCTTGCGTTTGGCGCTGCCGTAGTCCAGCCCGTCCTCGATGATCAGGCGGGCGGCGAGTGCGGCGATTTCCTGGCGCAGCGTGTCCATGCGGCGATGGTAGGGGACGCTGCGCGGACGGCGGCACGGCGCAGGCACAATCGCGGTCTTCCCCTACGCGCCGTCAGGCGCGCGCCCTCGCGGCGGGCGGTGCCGCTCACAGTGGTTCTGCGCTTTGTTCCCGCCACCGTACCTTCGTCTTTCTAGCAATCCGGTCGCCTTCCCCCGCTGCTGCGTCCTTCATGGCCGTTCTCTCCGTCACCGACCTGTGCCTGGCCTACGGCCATCACGCCTTGCTGGACAAAGCCGCGATGTCGCTGGAGGCGGGCGAGCGCGTCGGGCTGATCGGCCGCAACGGTACGGGCAAGTCGTCGCTGCTGCGGCTGCTTGCCGGGCTGGAAGCGCCAGACGATGGGCTGATCCAGACGCAGCAGGGTCTGCGGCGGGTTTATGTGTCGCAGGAGGCCGAATTCGCCGCAGATCGCAGCGTGTTCGATACCGTTGCCGACGGTGTCACCGAGGCGCGGGAGCTGCGCGAGCGCTTCGAGCAGCATGTGCCGGGGGATGATCTGGACGCACTGCAGTCTCGCCTGGAGCTTCTGGACGGCTGGAACTGGGAGCAGCGGGTGCAGGAGACGCTGCACCGACTGCAGCTCGATCCGCAGGCTCGCATCGGCGATCTGTCGGGCGGCACGCAAAAGCGGGTGGCGCTGGCGCAGGCGCTGGTTGCCGCGCCGGATGTGCTGCTGCTCGACGAGCCGACCAACCATCTCGACCTCGATGCGATCGCCTGGCTGGAGGAGCTTCTGCGCGCGTTTCGCGGCAGCCTGGCGCTGATCACCCACGACCGCGCCTTTCTCGACGCGGTGGCAACCCGCATCATCGAACTCGACAGAGGAATTTTGCGAAGTTATCCCGGCAACTTCGCTGCGTATGAAAGCAGAAAAGCGCAGGAACTGGCCGATGAGGCAGCCGCCTATGCGCGCGCTGACAAGCTGCTGGCACAGGAAGAGGTGTGGATACGCAAAGGCGTCGAGGCACGGCGCACCCGCAGTGTCAGCCGCATCGCCCGGCTGGAAGCACTGCGCGCGCAGCGCGCGGCGCGGCGCGAGGCACTCGGACGGGTGCGGCTGGAGGTCGATGCCGCGCAGCGCAGCGGCCGTGTTGTCGCTGAGTTGCAAGGAGTGAGCAAGCGCTTTGGCGAGCGGGTGGTCGTCGACGATTTTTCCGCAACCATACTGCGTGGCGACAAAATCGGACTGATCGGCCCGAATGGCGCGGGAAAGACCACGCTGCTCAAGCTCATTCTCGGCGAGATCGAACCGGATAGCGGCAAGATACGGCGAGGAACCCGGCTGGATATCGCTTATTACGACCAGATGCGCTCAGGGCTCGACCTGGATGCCACGTTGGCGGACACCATCAGCCCGGGCAGCGAGTGGGTGGAGATCGGCGGGAGTCGCAAGCACGTGATGGCGTATCTGGGCGACTTTCTGTTTTCGCCGGCGCGGGCGAACTCGCCGGTGCGGTCTCTTTCCGGTGGCGAGCGCAACCGGCTGCTGCTGGCGCGGTTGTTCGCCCGGCCGGCCAATGTGCTGGTGCTCGACGAGCCGACCAACGATCTGGACATCGATACCCTGGAACTGCTCGAACAGCTTCTGCAGGATTTTCCCGGCACGGTGTTTCTGGTCAGCCACGATCGCCGTTTCCTCGACAACGTGGTCACCAGCACCATCGTGCACGAGGGGACGCCGCAGTCCCCGGGGCGCTGGCGGGAATACGAAGGCGGGGTGAGCGACTGGCTGCTGCAGTCGCAGCGGGTGCTCGGTCTACAGGCCGACGCGTCTGCTGACGGTACGGCAGCGGCGCGTCCGGCTAAGCCGCGGGCCCAGGTGACGGCGGCGGCCACGCCACCGCCAGCTGAAGAAGCCAAACCCGCGCGGCGCAAACTCAGCTTCAAGGAGCAGCGGGAGCTGCAGGAACTGCCCGATCGTATTGCCGCGCTGGAAGCCGAGCAGCAGCAACTCACCGCGCGTCTGGCTGACCCGGACGTGTACCGTAGCGCGCCGCATCAGGTCGCGGAGATGCAGGCCCGTTACCGGGAAATCGACGACGAATTGCTGATGTTGCTGGAGCGATGGGAGAGCCTAGAGGGGCAGCGATGAGCCGGGCGAGCGCGTTCTGGAGGCGGCGATGAATGAGGGTGAACAGACGCTGGCGCCAATCGATCTGCGCACCGACCCGCAGGCCGCGCTCTACGTGAAGGACGAGGTCGTTGATGTCGAGTTCGCCCGGGCGGACGGGGTCTTGCAGAGCCGCGAGGGGCCGAACCGCTACCGCGCCGGCGACGCGCTGGTGACCGCCGCGGGCGGCGACCGCTGGAGTGTTTCGCGCGAACGGTTCGACGCGAAATATCTGCCCGAGCCGCCGGCCGAGAATGGGCGCGATGGGCGCTACCGCAATCGGCCGCTGCCGGTGTGGGCGCGGCAGATTGCCGAGGCGTTTGTCGTGCATCGCAGCGCAGACGGCGACCTGCTGCACGGCAAGGCCGGAGACTGGCTGCTGCAGTACGCGCCGGGCGATTACGGCGTGGTCGATGCGCGGCGTTTCGCGCGGGTGTATCGGCGCACGGCGGGCGAGAGCGGGAACGGCCCGCCGTGCGCATAAGCCTGTCGCTCGAAGCGGTTGGCGAGGTAGGCGTCGCGCCCGCGCAGCGCCTGCCACGCACTTTCCAGCAGATACGCAGGGCCGAACAGCGGGCCCCAGATCGCGTACTGCCGCACATGCACTCGCTCGTGCGCGCGCAGTGAGTCGAGCGCGGCGGCATCGACCGTGAGCACGCAGTGTCCGAAGGTGATGGCCTGGATGCCGCGGTGGCGGGGCAGCGCCTGCGCCCAGCGCGGCAGCGGCCCCCCGCCGCATTCCAGCACGCCGCCCACCCAGCGCAGGCGAGCGCCGCGCGAAGCGGCCAGCAGCGCCAGCGCGAGACCGACCGCGGTGTAGGGCGAGGCCCAGATCAACCCCGCGGCGTAAACGATGCGGTGTGCCCAGCGCATTGCGGGATGAAATGAGGAGGGCACGGCCGTGACGGATTTGCGGGTTGATCGGACACCAAGGACCTTAGTTAGAAGAGATTGAACGCAGATCGATGGAAAAAGCAACTGCGGCCAGGCTCGGTTTTCACGCCCGGTGATACGGATGACCGGCGAGCAGGCTGTGCGCGCGGTAGATCTGCTCGGCGAGCAGCACCCGCACCAGGCCGTGCGGCAGGGTGAGGTCGGACAGACGCAGCAACAGATCGGCGCGGTTTTTGAGGCGCGGCGCCAGCCCGTCGGCGCCGCCGATCAGCAGCGCGACGTCGCGTCCGCCCTGCCGCCAGCGCGCCAGATGCTCGGCCAGTCGCGCGGTGGTGACGCGCTGGCCGTGCTCGTCCAGCGCGACCAGCAGCGCGCCGGGTGGCACCGCGGCTTCGATGCGCTGCGCCTCGCGCTCCATCGTCACCTCGGCGCTGGTTGCGGCGCTGCGGGTCTCGGCGCGGATTTCCTTCAGCAGCAGCGGGGTTTCGGGCGGCAGCCGCTTGGCGTAATCGGCATACGCCTCATCGACCCAGTGCGGCATGCGCTGACCGATGGCGAGCAGCCAGAGTTTCATCGCAGCAGCGGGTCAGGCGGCCGGCAGCGGCGGGCAGTGTGGCCGGGCCGGTGCGTCTGGTAAGGAAACGCGGCAGGGTTGCGCCGGCAGTCTCAACTGCGGGGCTTGCGCGCTGCGGCTTTTTTCGCTGCGACCTTGCGGGCGGGGGCCGTGGCGCGAGTGCTGCCGGCTGCGCGCGGGGCGCCGGCGCTGGCCCTGGCGCTGCGAGGGGATGCGCTCGCGGCAGTCTTGCGGGTTGCCGTTTTGGCAGCGACGGATTTGCGCGCCGCGGGTTGGGCCGTGGCGCCAGGGCCGCCGGTCAGCCGGGTGGTCTTGCGCGCCGGGGCTTGGGTCGCGGTTTTGGCAGGGGTTTTTCGCGCGGTGCCCGCGGCCGTGCCCGCCGAGGTGGCGGTACGCGCGGCCTTTTTCGTGCCCGCAGATGCAGACGGGCTTGCGGCGCGGCGCGGGGTTTTGACCGGCGCAGTGGTGCTGGCCGAGCCGGCCGCCCCAGCCCCCGCCCGCGACCTAGAAGCTGCGGATTTCGCCGCGGTTTTGGCTGCTGCACCCGATTTCGCGCCGGAGGCGCTGCGGGCCGGGGCGCGCGCGGCGCGTTCGGTGCCGAGCTTCAGGCGCACCGGTTTGGCGCCCCAGAGTTCTTCCAGCCGGTAGTAGGCGCGGATGGCCGGCTGCATGATGTGCACCACCGCGGCGCCGCAGTCCACCAGCACCCACTCGCCGGCGTCTTCGCCCTCGGGGTTGCGCACGGCAAAGCCGGCGGCCTTGACCGCGTCCCGCACACTGGCGGCGAGCGCGCGGGTCTGGCGGTTGGAGGTGCCGCTGGCGATGATCACCCGCTCGAACAGGCTGGTGAGTTCCTCGGTGTTGAACACCTGGATGTCCTGGGCTTTGACGTCTTCCAGGGCATCGACGATGACCCGTTGCAGTTTGCGAATGTCCATGCGGCGGTGCTGAGAGGTTCTGGAGAAGATTCAGGCGGCATACAGCCGATGCTGCGCAATATACGCGGCCACCGGCGGCGGAACGAGTCCGCCCAGCGGCTGGCCGTGCGCAAGGCGCTCTCGCACCCGGGTGGCCGACAGATCGACCGGCGCCATGCGCAGGCGGTGCAGCGCGTGGCCATGCGCGGCCAGCGCGGGATGCAGCGGCGCAGGTGGGGTGTCGGCCCAGCCGGGGCGGGGGGCGTAGGCCAGATCGACCTGGGCGGCGATCTCGGCCCAGCCGTTCCAGGTCGGCAGGTTGATGAGCTGGTCGGCGCCGAGGATGAAGGTGAACGCCAGATCGGGGCGTGCCGCGCGCAGTTCGCGCAGGGTGTCGATGGTGTAGCTCGGCCCCTGGCGGCGCAGTTCCACATCGCACAGCGCCAGATGCGGGTGGTCGGCGATCGCCAGCGCGACCATCGCGCGGCGGTGCTCGGGGCTGGCGGCCAGCGGGTCGCGCTGCCAGGGCTGGCCGGCGGGGATCAGCCACACCGCGTGCAGCCCGAGCTCGTCGCGCGCGGCTTCGGCCAGCCGCAGGTGCGCGCAGTGGATGGGGTCGAAGCTGCCGCCGAGCAGCCCGATGCGCGCGCCGGCAGGGACGGCGGGCAAGGCGCTCACGCGGCTGGGGGCGTCCAGTCCGCCCAGTTGCGCGGTTGCAGGAACACCTCGTAGAGCCGCGCCTCGGTGCTGCCGGGGGCGGGGTGCCAGTCGTAGCGCCATTTGACGATCGGCGGCAGCGACATCAGGATGGACTCGGTGCGCCCGCCCGACTGCAGGCCGAAATGGGTGCCGCGGTCCCACACCAGGTTGAACTCGACATAGCGGCCGCGGCGATACGCCTGAAAATCGCGCTCGCGCTCCCCAAACGGCAGGTCGCACCGACGCTCGACGATCGGCAGATAGGCCGGCAGGAAGGCGTCGCCGACTGCGCGCATCAGCGCAAAACCCTGCTCGAATCCGCCTTCGGTGTAGTCGTCGAAAAACACCCCGCCGATGCCGCGTGGCTCGCCGCGGTGCTTGAGAAAAAAGTAGTCGTCACACCAGGCTTTGAACCGCGGGTAATGGTCGGCGCCGAACGGGGCGAGGGCGTCGCGGCAGGTGCGGTGAAAGTGCGCGGCATCTTCCTCGAAGCCGTAGTAGGGCGTCAGATCCATGCCGCCGCCGAACCACGCCACCGGCTCGCGGCCTTCGGGCTGCGCCTGCAGCATCCGCACATTCATGTGCACCGTCGGCACATAGGGGTTGCGCGGGTGGAACACCAGTGAAATGCCCAAAGCCTCGAACGGCGCGCCGGCCAGCTCCGGCCGATGCTGGGTCGCCGAGGGCGGCAGCTTGGGCCCGCGCACATGGGAAAAATTGCAGCCGCCGCGCTCCAGCAGTCCGCCTTCCTCGATCAGACTGCTGATGCCTTCGCCCTGCAGCGGCGAATCGGCGGGACGCGTCCAGGCGTCACGCGCAAAGCTTTGCCCGTCGGCGGCCGACAGGGCGTCGAGGATGCGGGTCTGCAGATCGAGCAGGTAGGTGCGAACGGCGGAAACAGACATGGGCGAGCCGAGTAAAAACTGCGCCGAAGCAGGCGCGCAAGGGCTCGGATTGTTTCACGCCGGGCGGGGGTGCGGCGGCCGCGCCTGGCCGACTGGTCTAATACAGCCACTCATGCACGCAGGGATCCCAACGTGAACACCACCCGACTCGAAGCCTTCAGTGACGGCGTGCTCGCCATCGTCATCACCATCATGGTGCTGGAACTCAAGGTGCCGCACGGCGACAGCCTCAGCGCCCTGGTGCCGCTGCTGCCGGTGCTGCTCAGCTATGTGCTGAGCTTCGTCTACATCGGCATCTACTGGAACAATCATCACCACATGTTCCATGCCACCCACCGTGTGGACGGCGGCGTGCTGTGGGCCAATCTGCATCTGCTGTTCTGGCTGTCGCTACTGCCCTTCGTGACCGGCTGGATGGGAGAGAACCATTTCAACGCCCTGCCCAGCGCGCTTTACGGCGGGGTGCTGCTGATGGCGGCCATCGCCTACTGGATTCTGGAGCGCCGCATCATCGCCTGTGAGGGGCCGGAGTCGCTGCTGGCGCAGGCGGTCGGCAGCGAGGTCAAGGGCTGGGTGTCGATTGCGCTGTACCTCGTCGGCATCGCCGTGTCGTTCGTGCTGCCGGCGATCGCGCAGGCGCTTTACGTGGCCGTGGCGCTGATGTGGCTGGTGCCCGACCGCCGCATCGAGAGGCGCTTGCGCGATCTCGACGAGGCGCGCTGAAGCCGACTGCGGCTCAGGCCGCCGCCTTCGCCGGCCGCGGCGAGTGCAGATTGGGCAGGAACACCGCGAGCAGCCCGATCAGCGGCAGGAACGAGCAGAGCTTGTACACCGCGTCGATGCCCCACACATCGGCCAATTGCCCCAGCACCGCCGCACCGACGCCGCCCAGGCCGAAGGCCAGGCCGAAGAAAAGCCCGGCAATGGTGCCGACCTTGCCGGGAATGAGTTCCTGCGCGTAGACCACCATCGACGGGAACGCCGACGCAAGCATGAAGCCGATGATGGCACTGAGCACTGCCGAGGCTTCGAGACTGGCGTAAGGCAGCGCCAGGGTGAACGGTGCCACGCCGAGGATCGACACCCAGATCACCGCCTTGCGGCCGATGCGGTCGCCGATCGGCCCGCCCAGCAGGGTGCCGGCGGCCACCGCCGCGAGGAAAACGAACAGGTGATACTGACCGACCTCAGTGCTGACGTGGAACTTGTGCACCAGGTAGAAAATGAGATAGCTGTTGATGCTGGCCAGATAAAAGAACTTGGAGAAGATCAGCGCCAGCAGCACCGCCAGGGTGCGGCGCACCAGCGCGGGTGGCAGCGGCGCGGCTTTGGCCGCGGCGGCTTTTTTCGGCTGGCGATGCTGGTGCGCATACCAGCGGCCGACGCCGGTGAGCACGATGATGGCCAGCAGCGCGGCCAGCGCAAACCAGGCCACGCTTCGCTGACCGTGCGGCAGCACGATCCAAGCTGCCAGCAGCGGGCCAGTCGCGGTGCCGGCGTTGCCGCCGACCTGGAAAATCGACTGCGCCAGACCCAGCCGCCCGCCCGAGGCCATGCGCGCCACGCGCGAAGACTCGGGGTGGAAAATCGACGAGCCCGTGCCGACCATCGCGGCGGCCAGCAGCAGCACCGGAAAGTTCGGCGCGACCGACAGCACCAGCAGCCCGGTCAGTGTGAACCCCATGCCGACGGCGAGCGAAAACGGCTTGGGGTGTTTGTCGGTGTAGGCGCCCACCACCGGTTGCAGCAGCGAGGCGGTGAACTGGTAGGTCAGGGTGATCAGCCCGATCTGCGCGAAGTTGAGGTGGAACTCGCTTTTGAACAGCGGGTAGATCGCCAGCATCAACGACTGAATCATGTCGTTGAGAAAGTGCGAAAAGCTGATCGCGCCGAGGATCTGAAAGCGCGTGTTCTGCTCGGGCGCGGCCGCGGGAACGGCGGCGGCGCTGGGGTGGGTGGTGCTCACGGTGACAGAGAGGTACGGGGGGCCGCGCGGAGGGCGCTGCGGCAAGAGGCGGGAGTGGTGTTCTGGAAAATTGCGCGGAAGCAAGGATATTCCGGGTCGCCGCGCTCTGCAGACGACGTGAGCGATGACCGGTGCCGACGCGGGGGCGGAATGAGCCTGAGCCGCGCGGGCGGCACGGGGAAATCGCGCGGCGCGGGGAAACGGCGCTGGCGCGACTGGCTTCTGCGTCCGCCAGGCCGGCAAAAAAGAACGACCGTTCTATTTTTCGCCGGTGCAGCATAGAATCCGCGCCATGCCGGCGACGACCGGCCCCGCCGCAGGAGACCCGCATGACCCCGCAACAACTCTTGGACAAGTTCGGCCCGCGCGAGGCGATGGACTATGACGTGGTCGTGGTCGGCGCCGGCCCGGCCGGTCTGGCTGCGGCCATCCACCTCAAGCAGCTGGCGGAAAAAAACGGGCGCGAGGTGTCGGTGTGCGTGCTGGAAAAAGGCTCCGAGCCTGGGGCGCACATCCTTTCCGGCGCGATCATGGACCCGAAGGCGCTGTCCGAGCTGTTTCCCGACTGGGCCGAGCGCGGCGCGCCGCTGAACCAGCCGGTCACCGCCGACGAGTTCCTGTTCCTGAGCGAACACGGCAGCCGCGGCACCCCCGCGGCGCTGCTGCCCGACTGCTTCAAGAACCACGGCAATTACGTCATCAGCCTGGGAAATGTGGTGCGCTGGCTGGCGCAGCAGGCCGAAAGCGCGGGGGTGGAAATCTTTCCCGGTTTTGCCGCCGCCGAGGTGCTGTACGACGAGCAGGGCCGGGTGCGCGGCGTGGCCACCGGCAACGTCGGCGTGGACAAACATGGCGAGCCGACCGACCAGTTCCAGCTCGGCATGGAGCTGCGCGCCAAGTACACGGTGTTCGCCGAAGGCTCGCGCGGCCAGCTCGGGCGCCAGTTGATCGCCCGCTACCAGCTCGACGCCGGGCGCGACCCGCAGAGCTACGGCATCGGCATCAAGGAACTGTGGGAAGTGCCTGCCGAGCAGCACCGCCCGGGGCTGGTGTTGCACACCGCCGGCTGGCCGTTGGACAGCGCGACCTATGGCGGGGGCTTTCTCTATCACATGGAAGATCGCAAGGTCGCGGTTGGCTTTGTCGTCGGGCTGGATTACCGCAACCCCTGGCTGAGTCCGTTCGAGGAATTCCAGCGGCTCAAGACTCACCCGGCGATCGCGCCGATCTTCAAAGGCGGCAAGCGCATCGGCTACGGCGCGCGGGCGATCACCGCGGGCGGCATTCTGTCCCTGCCCAAGCTGGTGTTCCCGGGCGGCTGCCTGGTCGGGTGCGAGGCCGGGTTTCTCAACGCCTCGCGCATCAAGGGCAGCCATGCCGCGATCAAAACCGGCATGCTTGCCGCCGCGGCCATCGCCGACGCGCTCGCCGCCGGTCGCGCCAGCGACGAGCTCGACGCCTACCCGCAGGCGTTTGAGCAGTCGTGGCTGCACGACGAACTGCAGCAGTCGCGCAACTTCAAGCAATGGTTCAAGAAAGGCCGCACCGTCGGCACCCTGATGACCGGCATCGAGCAATGGCTGCTGCCACGGCTGGGCGTCAAGCGCCCGCCGTGGACGGTGCACCGTCATGCGCCCGACAACGCCGCGCTCAAACCCGCGGCGGAGTGCCCGAAGATCGACTACCCCAAGCCCGACGGGGTGCTGACCTTCGATCGCCTGAGTTCGGTTTATCTGAGCAACACCAACCACGCCGAAGACCAGCCCTGTCACCTCACGCTCAAAGACGTGTCGGTGCCGGTGCAGGTCAACCTCAAGACCTACGCCGGGCCCGAGCAGCGCTACTGCCCGGCCGGGGTGTACGAGTTCGTCAAAGGCAGCGACGGGTGCGAGCGGCTGCAGATCAACGCGCAGAACTGCGTGCACTGCAAGACCTGCGACATCAAGGACCCGACGCAGAACATCGTCTGGGTCGCGCCCGAAGGCGGCGGCGGACCGAATTACGTCGGCATGTGATCGGCGCCTGCCCTCCCGCGGCACAACCGGGGCGGACAAGGGCGGTCTGTGGCGCGTGCCCACCCCTTGCGCGCGGGGCGCGCGACCGCGGGGGAGGGCCGCGTTGCCAGGGTGGAAACTCCCGGGGGCTTGACTACACTGCGCGGCAGCCCGGATGCGGGCGCAGCGGCGCGGCGCAGACATTCACGCCGCGCGGCGGCGGCCCGCGGCGTATCGCCAAGCTGCCTTGCCCACCTCGCCGCGCATGCCCTCTTCGCCGACTGCCGAAACCGTCGTGCCCGATCACCCGGCTCAGCTGCGGCAATCGGCGCTGCATCGCGGCTTGCGCGTGGGCTACCTCTCGCTGGTGACGCTGACGCTGGTATTCGGCGCGTGGATGGCCTGGGCCAACTGGCAGCGGCTGTCCGAGCATCTGCAATCGACGCTGCGCATCGAAACGGCGTTTCTTGCCGATACCGCCACCGCGTTTTTCCAGCGTTATGAGGCGGTGATGACCGCGCTGGCCGGCGATCTGCAGCCGCTGCCGGGCGGCGGGCTGCAGCCCGACGTGCTGCAGCAGATGCTGCACCGCTACCGCACCGTGCTGTCGCCCAGCCAGGCGCTCGCCGTGCATCTCACCGAGCCCAGCGGTCGCGTGCTGGCCTCGACCCTGCTGCCGGCCAATGCCTTCAGCGCCGCCGGCGTCGCGTCGGCCGCGCGGGAAAGCCTGCAGATCGGCCGCGCCGAGTTCGTGCCACAACTCGGCCGCTGGGCGATTCCGCTGCGCCTGACCGCGCCGGGTGGCGCCACAGGGGCGCCCGTGTCGATTGTGATGCTGGTGGACATGAACGAGTTTCTCGCCCGCTGGCAGCATTCGGTGGTGGCTGCACGCGATCTGATGCCTGGCATGGTCATCGCCGTCAACGACACCCAGGGCTATCGCCTGGCCCGCTGGCCCGAGCCGCCGGCCGAGCGGCTGGCCGCGTTCTACCAGCACGCTGCCAGCGCCGCGCTGGCGCAGGCGCTGCGCGCGGCGCCGGACGCGCTGTCGGGCATGGTGGACGGGCGCAGCAGCGAGGACGGGCAGGTGCGCGTCGGTGCCTGGGTGCGGCTGGCGCCGTATCCGGCGGCGGTCAGCGTGTCGGTGCCGCGCGCGCTGCTGTGGCGCGATTTCTGGCGCAGCTACTGGCCGATCGGGGTCAGCCTGCTCGCCTGGCTGGTGCTGCTCACCCTGGCCTGGCGGCTGCTCAAGCGGCAGTTCGACAACGAAAGCGCGCAACTGCGCGAGCGGGTGGACATCATGTACCGCCTGGCCAACCAGGACAGCCTGACCGGGCTGTTCAACCGCCGCGGGCTGGGCGAAATCCTGCAGCGGGTGCACGACCGCGCGATCGAATCGGGCGAAGGCTACGCGCTGATCCTGTTCGACCTCGACCACTTCAAGCTGATCAACGACGGCTACGGCCACGCCGCCGGCGACGTGGTGTTGCAGCAGGTCGCGCATCTGCTGCAGACCCAGCTTCGCCACGGCGACGAAACCGCGCGCTGGGGCGGCGAGGAGTTCCTCATCGTGCTGCCGCAGACCGACCTCGAAGGCGCCCGGCTGACCGCCGAGAAACTGCGCAAAGCCATCAGCCACAGCCGCCTCAAAGTCTCCGGCAACACCTTGCGGCTGGCGGCGAGCTTTGGCGTGTGCGCGTTCGACCCCACCCATCCGGTTGCACTGGCCGAGCTGCTCAGCCAGGCCGACGCCGCGCTCTACAACGCCAAGGAAGGCGGGCGCAACCGCGTTTGCGTCTTCCGCGAAGGCGATGCGCAAAGCTATGTGCAGGGCTATGCGCTCAAGCGCGCGATCGAGGAAGGGCGCATCCGGCCGGCCTACCAGCCGCTGGTGGAGCTTGGCAGCGGTCGCGTGGTCGGCTGCGAGGCGCTGGCACGGCTGATTGACGAGCACGGGCAGGTGATTTCGGCGAGCAAGTTCATCGAAGTGGCCGACCGGCTGCGGCTGGAACACCGCATCGACGAACAGGTGTCGCGCCGGGTGATGGCGCGCTGCAGCCGCCGCATCCGCGAAGGCAAGGCGCCGCTCAAGTTCATGATCAACACCTCGGCCGACTTTCTCAGCCGCCCGGAAAGCGTGGCCGCGCTGCTCGACGCTGCGCGCAAGCTGTGCGAGACCTGCGGCACCGATGTCACCGCCGCCGACAAGCCGCTGGTCATCGAAATCACCGAACGCCAGCTCATCGGCGATGCGCGCAAGGTGCGCGAACTCGTGCAGCCGCTGATCGACTTCGGATTCCAGATCGCGGTGGACGACTTCGGCAGCGGCTACTCGTCCTACCTCTACCTGCTGCAACTGCCGGTGAGCTACGTCAAGATCGAAGCCGAACTGGTGCGCGAGTCCGCGCACGACCCGCGCGCGGCCGTCATGGTGCAGTCCATCCACCAGATGGCGCGGGCGCTGGGCATCGTCACCATCGCCGAAGGCATCGAAGACGATGCGACGTTGCAGGCGATGCGCCGCATCGGCATCGACTGGGGCCAGGGCTACCTCTGGGGCCCGCCGGAAATCGAGGTTGAGCCCGTCGCGCCGGCGGTACCTGCCGGCGAGTCGCCAGCCGCGCCGCCCCAGCCCTGACGGCTGCGCATAAAACGTGCGCCCGCCGCGGCGCATCCGGCCATCAACCGCACCAGCCCCAATGCCCGGGGTGCCAGCCCCAAGGGCCCCAATGCCCCTCGTGCCAGCACCGCGCCGGGGCGGGGCGCACCGCAATTTCCGGCTGCACCACCACGCCGACCGGCCGCACCGGCGCGACGTAGCAACCGGAAAGCGCCAGCGTCAGTCCGAGGGCCGGCGCGAGCAGCAGCGCGCGCCGGCGCGGCGAACGGGAGAAAAGAGGAAAACGGGAGGAAAGAAGGGGGCGGAGCGTGTTCATGGTCGAGGGTCGTGTCAGGCCGATAACCGCCCCGCTGGCCGCAGATGCAGCACGCCGGCTGGCAGGGCGTCGATGGCTGAAACAACGCCGCACACCACACGCTGCGGACAGTGCCGCCGATGTAGGTGTAACCGCGTGTGAGGCCACCCGCTGCGCCCGCGCGGCGCGTCACCACGCGGGCCACGCCCGGCTCACTCGGTGAGCCTGCCAATCAGCTTGACCGCCACGCCGCCGCCCGGAACGACGGCACCGGCGATTTCCGCGCCGCTTTCGATCAGCATGTCGCGGGTCATCACCTTGGCGAGCTTGTCCTTGAACCACTGGCCGTTTTCCACCACCTCGCCGGTCAGACCGTTGACCTCGATGACCCCGCGCTTGTCCGCACTCGACCACACGAATTCGAACGCGAACACCGGCCGCCAGTACAGATGCAGCCGGTCGATCACCACCTGGTCGGACGCGATGTGATGCGCGTTGATCGCGTTGCCGTTGAGCTGGGTGCTCGCGCGCAGCAACGCCGCCTGCTGCGCCACCGTGGGCTTGACCAGTTCCTCGCGTTCGATGTTCTCGACCTCGTTGAACTTGTATTTGCTGCGGTAGGCGTCCAGGGTCGCGGGTTTGATGTCGCGCCCCAGGCCGTCGATGAGCTCGTCGAACTGCATTTTGCGGTGGCAGATTTCGGTCACGGCCAGGTCGATGCGCGCCTTGTCCGCCTGCCGCGTCACCTCGTACGGCTTGCCGTCCACATCGACCTTCTGCGCATAGGGGTTGTGCACCGCGACCGGATACGTGACCTGGGTCGTGTAATCGACGCTGCGCGTGGCGCTGACGTGCCAGAACGGCTCCAGCCGAAACTCCTTGCGCGCCAGCCGCACCGTGTCCTCGCGTGGCCGGTTCAGCGGGTTGAACTTGGCCAGAAGGCCGAAGGCCGAGAGCTTCTTTTTCTCCGCCTGCTCCTCGGCGGCTCGGGCCGGATAGACCTCGTCGAACACGTAGATGCGGATGGCGGCGGGGTCAATCTGCAAAGTCTGCTGCGGCACGGTCATGGGGGTCATCCTCGCGGGGAAAAGGTCTGCATGCAGAGCGTAATGCATGCCATAACCGGCGGCTGCTTAAGGATTGGCAGCCGCCGCTGCGACGAAGGATGTGCCGGGCCGCCGGCGCCACAAGCGCCCCGAATCCGTCACCGCGCGCTCAGTTGATCAGCAGGCTCTCTAACCCCCACACCGCCCAGAACGCCGCGATCTGCGCCGCTTGCGTCGCCGCCGTCCACACGCCGAACCGGCGGTCGCCGGCGCTGAAACCGGCCAGCACCTTGCTCACCGCGTTGGTGCTCAGCGCCAGCCCGACCGCCACCGTGGCCGCGGCCAGCGGCAGCGCGCCGCCGGCGGCCAGTTGTGCGGCCGAGGCAGCGGCCGAGTGCGCATCGGCGAACCCCGCCAGCGCCGCGCCGACCACCAGCCCCTGCGGTCCGATCCAGCGCTGCAGCGCCGCAGCGAGCAGCAGCACCAGCGACAGCACCGCGGCAAACCCCAGCGCATGCACCGGGTGAAATGGCGGCTGCGCGGCGAGGTCGTGCAGTCGGTCGTGCAGTCGGGCCGCGGCCGCGCCCGTCGCATCCACTGAAGACGAGGCAGGTGTGGACGACGGCGAGGTGGGCGTGGATGTTGGCGGGGCAGGAGAAGTCGGCGGCGATGCCGGCGTGGACGGAGGCAAGGCAGAGGGCTGCGCCGAGTGGCTCGCGGTGGCCTGCCCACCGCCTAACGTTCGCCCGGCCAGCCACACCGCGGCCAGCACCGCCGCGGTGTAGGCCGCCAGCGGCAGCGCCAGCCGCGCGAGCAGTGCCGGCAGCAACAGCGCGACCAGCAGCGCCATTTCCAGCGCCGTCGCCACGTTGGACAGCAACGCGCCGCGCAGCGCCGGCAGCAGCAGCGCCGGCGACTGCGCCGCCAGCCGCGCCATGCCGGCGATCGTCGCCGTGCTCGACACCAGCCCCCCGGCCAGCCCCGCCAGCGGCAGTCCACGCGCCGCGCCCAGCGCCCGCAGTGCGATGTGGCCGAGCGACTCCAGCGCCATCATCACCACCGCCAGCAGCCATAGGGTGTGCAGATTCAGCCCCGCCAGCCAGGGCAGCGGCGCGTCGGGCAGCAGCGGCAGCACCACCAGCACTGCCGCGGCCAGCAGCAGCCCGTGCTGCATTTCCCGTGTGGTCAGCACCTGCCGCACCGCGCGGTGCAGCAGCGCCTTGGCTGCCAGCAGCCCGGCCACCAGCGCCGCCAGCCCCGCAGCCCAGGCCGGCTGGCGCTGCGCCAGCGCGCCCAGCAGCGCGGTCAGCAGCAAGGCGATTTCGGTGGTCATCCCGGGGTCGTCGCGCCGCGTCTGCGCATAGCCCAGCAGCGCCAGCGCGGCCAACGCGGCCAGCGTCACCGCCAGCGCCACCGGGCCGAGTGCTGCGCCGATCGCCCCGGCCAGCGCCGCCAGCACAAAACTGCGCACCCCGGCCGGGGACTCCGGCGCCTGGCTGCGCTCGCGCTCGATGCCGATCAGCAGCCCCGCGCCGATCGCGGCGACCCAGGGCAGCAACGCCCGAATGTCCATGCCCCTGTCCTCGTTTGCAGATGGCGCGCGCAACCTTGCCGACTCGTCCTGCCCAAGAGCAATTTTGCGCCGCCGCCGCGGTTCGGGCCTTGCGGCGGGGCAACCGCCCAGAATGCCCGTCGGCCCGTCGGCTGGCGCAGTGCATGCCGCGTACCGCGGGCGAAAGGCCAACCCCGTATTCCGGGTGAGACCCCGACACATATTGAGATCACAATGACAAAAAGTCACGTATCTCGCCAGGAGCCGACAATGGCCAACGCGTCCCCGATGCCTCTTTGCCGCGCGCCGGCCGGTATCGCCCTGCTGCTGGGGCTGGCCGCCATGCCGCAGCCGGCTCGCGCCGAGCTCGATGCCGCCAGTCTGCAGCGCTGGGGCGGGCGCTGGTCGGTTGCGTGCGCCAACCCGACGGCACCCAGTCTGGAGGTGCGGCGAAACAGCCTTACGGTGCTGGCCGGTGGCAAGCAGATCAGCGGCAGCAATGTGCGTCCCTCGTACGCCTTTTTCGGACAGATGACCCCGGAGAATTTCGACGCGGCGCTGCTGTCGGACGTGCGGCCCGACGTCGGGCTGGGCTTCCTCGTCTGGCGCGACGCGGGCGGCGCGTACATCGAACTCAACGCCGATGCGCCGGTGGAGCGGGCGCTGCGGCCGCTGCTCGGCAGCGCTTTGCGGGGCAAATTCCGGCAATGCGCGGTCGCGGGCGCCAGCGCGGCCGCGGCCGACCCGGCCGCACCCCAGCAATTCGCGCCGGTTGCGCCGCCGCCACCGGCAGCCCCAGCGCGCGAGCGCTTCCCGTCAGACCTGTTGCGCGAGCCCGGCTTCCGCGCCGGCTATCTGGCCGCGCTCGGGTCACTGTCTCGCGAGCCCTGGCTGCGCCGGCTCGACGGCCCTTCCGTCCCGCTGCGCAACGTGCAGGTCGGCGGCGTGACCTACACCCTGGCGGCCGCCTGCAAGCCGCACGATTGCGGTGACAACAACGTGGTGCTGCTGCATGCGCCGGGCAGCGCCCGCGTTTACGGCAAGGCGCTTCAGCAGGGGCGGCGGTTCGTGCTGATCGGCAATCCGCCGCCGGCGATCGCCACCGCGCTTGACCGGCTCTGGCGCGCGGAATGGCGGCAATCGCAGCGATGAATCCGCGCGCCGCCGCTCGCCTGGCCTGCGCCAGCCCTTTGGCTCTCAAACCCGCTTCACCCCCAACCCCCGCTCCGGAGTTCCGCATGAACCTCAATCGTCGCCTTGTCCCCCCACTCGCCGCACTCACACTGCTGCTCGCTGGCTGCAGCTCCGGCCCGCAAGGTACCTACAAAGATGAGATGGGCCTGGCCTCCTACACCTTCAAATCGGGCACCGTCACCGTGTCGATGATGGGCACCGAGACCGAAATGCCCTACCGGGTTGAGGACGGCAAGGTCAAGATCGGCGGGCCGCAGGGGGCAATGGTGCTGGCCATCAACTCCGACGGTTCGCTGCAAGGCCCGATGGGCATGAAGCTCGTCAAGGACTGACGCTGCGGCCGGCTTTTCCGGCTGCCGATCGCCGGCACGCAGTCATGTGCCGGCTGCACGCTCGCGCTGTGCTTCAGCCCCGCAGGCCGCCACGGCGGCGGAACAGCAGCCGGTCCAGCGCAATCGCGCCGCCGCCGCGCACGGCGAAGTTCAGCAGCCCGCCGACCATCGCCGTTTCGGCGTAGAAAATGATGATGCCGAGCTGGTTCTGCGGCGGCCAGACGAAGAGGGCAATCGCCGCAATCGAAAACAGCGCCAGCGCCGCGGCCAGAAAGCGGGTGAACAGTCCCAGCAGAAACGCCGCGCCGCCGCCCACTTCCAGCAGGATGACCAGCGGCAGCAGCGCCGCGGGCACACCGTGCGCGGCCATCATCTCCCCGGTGTGCGCGTAGTTGAGGATTTTGAGGATGCCGGCGTGGATGAAAATCACCGCCATCAGCACCCGCCCGAGCGCTACCACCCACTCCCCCAGCCCAGACTTGCCCATGCCCGCTCCCTGTGCGTTGCGGCCGCCGCGCCGGGCGCGGTGCGCGCGGGCTGCTGGCAGCCATGCGGCGGATTGTGCCGCGGCCTGCGGCTTGCGCGGTGCCGCGCTTGCGCCGCCCGCG
>CAYMDM010000022.1:0-32511 GCA_964389235.1 uncultured Burkholderiaceae bacterium | reverse complement strand
TCGCGGTCAGCCCGGCGGCGCAGCGCTTCGACCTGCCGGCGATGGTCGCGGTGGCGATCGCTTGTCTGCCGATTTTTTTCACCGGGCATCGCATCGCACGCTGGGAAGGCGCGCTGTTCCTCGCGTATTACGTGGCCTACGTCGCCTACCTGCTGCTGCAGGCCGGGCAGCATGCGGCGCTGGCCGATTACCGGCTGGTGATGCTGTACGGCGTGATCCCGCTGACTGCGGTGACGCTGCTGGTGCTGGCGTTCCGCTCGCTCGTTCAGCGAAAGGTCGCCGCATGAGCCTGCACACCTGGCTGACGTTTTTCGCCGCGAGCTGGCTGATCAGCCTGTCGCCCGGCGCCGGGGCGATTGCCAGCATGACCGCGGGCATGCGCCACGGCTGGCGGCTGGGGGTGTGGAACATCGTCGGGCTGCAACTGGGCATTGCGGCGATTCTGTGCGTGGTTGCTGCTGGGCTGGGGGCGCTGCTGGCGGCGAGTGAAACGGCGTTTGCCGTCATCAAATGGGCCGGGGTGGCGTATCTGCTGTGGCTGGGCATCCAGCAATGGCGCGCGCCGGCCGGCGAATTCGCCGCCGATGCCGCCACCCCCGAGCCGCCACCCACCCGGCGCGCGCTGGTGCTGCGCGGGTTTCTGATCAACGCCAGCAACCCCAAGGGTCTGGTGTTCATGCTTGCGGTGCTGCCGCAGTTCATCGACCCGGGCAAGCCGCAGTTGCCGCAATACCTGCTGTGCGGGCTGTCGCTGTTCATCACCGACATCGTGGTGATGAACGGCTACACCCTGCTGGCCGCGCGGGTGCTGCGTGCGCTGCGTTCGCCGCAGCACCGGCTGTGGCTGCAGCGCAGCTTCGGCACACTGTTCATCGGCGCGGCGCTGCTGCTTGCAGCGTTTCGTCGTTCCAATTGAAAGGTTCACCGATGCAATGGGAAGTGGTCATCGGGCTGGAAACCCACGTTCAGCTCTCCACCCAGTCGAAAATGTTTTCCGCCGCTTCCACCGCGTTCGGCGCGGCGCCCAATACGCAGGCGTGCGCGGTCGATCTGGCGCTGCCCGGGGTGCTGCCTGTGGCCAACCGTGCCGCGGTGGAAAAAGCCATTCGCCTCGGTTTGGCGCTGGGGGCCACCATCGCGCCGCGCTCGGTGTTCGCGCGCAAAAACTACTTCTACCCCGACCTGCCCAAGGGCTACCAGATCAGCCAGTACGAAATTCCGGTGATCGAAGGCGGCACGGTGCGCTTCGTGTTTGACGGCAAGCCGCATCAGGTGCAGCTCACCCGCGCGCATCTGGAGGAGGACGCGGGCAAATCGCTGCACGAGGCCGGGCTGTTCGACCGCGCCGGCAACCCGGCCAGCGGCATCGACCTCAACCGCGCCGGCACGCCGCTGCTGGAAATCGTCACCGAGCCGGTGATGCGCAGCGCGCGCGAAGCGGCGGAGTACGCCCGCGCGCTGCACGCGCTGGTGGTGTGGCTGGGCATCTGCGACGGCAATCTGCAGGAAGGGTCGTTCCGTTGCGACGCCAATGTGTCGGTGCGCCGCCCGGGCGAGCCGTTCGGCACCCGCTGCGAAATCAAGAACCTCAACAGTTTCCGCTTTCTGGAAAAAGCCATCGAATTCGAGGCGCGGCGGCAGATCGAGCTGATCGAAGACGGCGGCGAGGTGGTGCAGGAAACCCGGCTGTTCGACCCCGACCGCGGCGAAACCCGCACCATGCGCACCAAGGAAGACGCGCACGACTACCGCTACTTCCCCGACCCCGACCTGCCGCCGCTGGTGATTTCTGCCGAGTGGATCGAACAGGTGCGTGCCGACATGCCCGAGTTGCCGGCGCAGATGGCCGAGCGCTTCGTGCGCGACCACGGGCTGAGCAGCGAAGCGGCGGCGCAGATGACGCAAAGCCGCGCGCATGCGGCGTATTTCGAGGCCTGTCTGGCTGCTGGCGCGCCGGCGAAGGCGGCGGCGAACTGGATCATGGGCGAGCTGGCTGCAGCGCTCAACCGCGCCGAAAGGGACATCGCGCAAAGCCCGGTCCGCCCGGCGCAACTGGCCGTGCTCATCGGCAAGATCGAAGACGGCACGCTGTCGAGCAAGACCGCCAAGGAGGTGTTCGCCGCACTGTGGGCCGGTGAACACGGCGGCGATGTGGCGCGCATCATCGACGCACGCGGGCTGGCGCAGGTCAACGATGCCGGGGCGATCGCCGCAGCGGTCGACGCGGTGCTGGCGGCCAACCCGAAAAACGTCGAGGAATTCCGCGCCGGCAAGACCAAGGCGCTCAACGCCCTGGTCGGGCAGGTGATGAAAGCCACCGGCGGCCGCGCCAACCCGCAGCAGGTCACGGCGCTGTTGCAACAGGCGATCGAGCGCATGGGGTGAAGGGCCGCGCGCTGGGGCATCTTGCTCAGGCGCCCTGTGCGGCCCAGTGGCTTCGTCCTCCCGCGGCAGGTGTCCGGCCAGGGCGTCGGTGCCCGCTAGATATGGCAGAGAAAGTTGCCCGCGGTGCCTCGCCTGTGGCCGGCGATACCGCAGCGCAATATCGGCTGTCACGCGCTGAAAATATAAGCAGACACTAATTCAGCCCGGTGTAAGTATTGCATCGCAGCATTTTGCGATTCATCAAAACTTACCCGTTCACATGAAATCCGTCTGGACTGTGGTCACGGCCGTGGCCGTGCTGAGTGCGCCCATCGCCTGGGCGAGTCTGAACCGCGCTGCGCCGACCGCCGCCGCCGCTACCGTCGAAAATGCCGCGCTGCCCGTCGCCTCCGCGGCGCAGGTGGTGCAACGCTCGATGCCCAGCGATCTGCAGGTGCGCTCGGTCAGCGGCCCCGAGGGCGCTGCGGTGCAGGAATACATCGCCGCCGACGGCACGCTGTTCGCGGTGACCTGGACCTCGACCCGCGTGGTCAGCCCCGAGACCATCGCCCACACCTATTTCGGCGAGGGCACCCGTCACGGCCTGCGCCTGGTGGTGCAAGGCAGCCATCAGTCCTGGGGCTATCAGGGCGTGGCCTACGCGCCGGCGCTGATGCCGCTGGACTTCGACCCCCATTCGCTCGCGCCCTGATCGGCGCTGCGCGTCGGCCAGGCGCAACCGCCGGACGCGGCCGTCGCGCGCATGGCCGCCGTTCAGCCTAGTCCGGTTCTGCGCGCTGGAATGGCCCGCGCCCGTGGCTCCCGGGTCAGCGCTTCCCGTCTGTGCCGCCGGCCGACAGCCGCGCCTGCTCCCACAGCGGCCCCATGCGGGCCTTGAGCGCGTCGTACTGGCGGTTGATGCGGTCGATCTCCTGCTTCTGGTTGGCGATCAGTTCCTTTTCCTGCTCGGTCAGCGCGCGGTTCTCTTCGAACTTGGTGCGCAGGTTCAGCGGCAGCGGGCCCTTGGGATAGAACTGCGCCTCCTGATCGAGACCCTTGCGCTCGCGCTGCAGCTTCTGCAACGACTGCTCGGCCTGTTCGATCATGCCGCGCGGGGCAGCCAGGTCGTTGTTGCGCGCCTGCTCCAGCGCGGCCGCGCTGGGGTAGCGCAGCAGCAGTGCGCGGTCTTCCCGCTGCCGCGCCAGCGCCTCGCGCTGCTGCTGCTGGCGCGTCTGCGTCTCGCGCTCGGCCTGCTGCTGCTCCTGCGGCGACAGAATCACCCGCCGCACCGTGCCGTTCGGGCCGATGACCTTGCCGCCGTAGCGCAGGCAGTCGGCGGTGAGCCGGTCGCTGGAGTTGAGCACGCCATTGGCGTCGCGGCAAAGGTAGATGTCGGCCCGCGCCGTGCCGGCAAACCCGGACGCTGCGGCGAGGACGAGCAGAGCGAAACGGAGCGGACGTCGGTTCATGGAGAGAGGCGGGACTCGGGGCGGCCGTGCAAAAGCGCCACGGCTGCGACAATAGCGCATCGCCCGCCGTTGCGGTTGACAGTGTGGCCGGAATTTGTGCGGCGGCGGGCCGAAACTCCCCGCGTTGCGCGCGGCTGGACCCAGCCTCGCACCCTATTTTGCATGGAAGGTTCCCGCTTCGGCCGAGTGCCGGGGCGCTCGTTTGCTGTTGCCCGATGTCCCGTTTTCCGCTGCGCCTGACCACCCTCAACCTCAACGGCGTGCGCTCGGCCGCGAGCAAGGGGGTTGACACCTGGCTGCGCGAACAGGCGCGACCGGATGTGCTGTGCGTGCAGGAAATCAAGGCTCGCGCCGATGACCTGACCCCGGCGCTGCGCGAGCTCGGTGGGCTGCGCGGGGTGTTTCACCACGCCGAAAAGCCCGGCTATAGCGGTGTCGGCCTGCTGTGGCGACACGAGCCGGACGAAGTGCGGCTGGGGTTCGGCAGCGCCGAGTTCGACCCCGAAGGCCGCTACGCCGAGGCGCGCTGGCGGCCGCGCGGCGGGCCGGAGCTGACGGTGGTTTCGGCGTATTTCCCCTCCGGTTCGAGCTCCGAGCAGCGGCAGGCGGCCAAGTATCGCTTTCTCGACGAATTCTTCGAGCATCTGCGCGAACTGCGCGGGCGCGGCGGCGAGGTCGTGGTGTGTGGCGACGTCAACATCGCGCACAAGGAAATCGACCTCAAGAACTGGAAAGGCAATCTGAAAAACAGCGGCTTTCTGCCCGAGGAGCGGGCGTGGCTGTCGCGGGTGCTGGGTGAACTGGGTTACGTGGATGTGTTTCGTCGCCTCGACCCCAGTCCCGACCGCTATACGTGGTGGAGCAACCGCGGTCAGGCGCGGGCCAAGAACGTCGGCTGGCGTATCGACTACCACTTGGCCACGCCGGGGCTGGCCGAGCGCGCCGCCGCCGGCAGCGCGTGGATTTACACCGAACAGCGCTTTTCCGACCACGCCCCGCTGACCATCGATTACGCGTAATCTGCGGTCGCGGCTGGCCCCACGCGCGCCGCACAGACAAAAAAGCGCCGGGGGTGCTCTCCCGGCCAAGTCCAGCCGATGCCGACCGTCAGGCAGCCGGTCGACATCTCCTCAACAGTGGGGCTTGCCGCCTTCAGCAGCCGGCCAGCGCACGCGCCGCGAGCAGGCGGCGGGCGGCATGCAGCCAGCGTTGCCAGGGCGTCTGCCGATTCTTTTGGCGGGACATCGCGTTCATCCTCGGTGTGTGTCCGTTGGTCGGTGCAGCGGCGGGCCGGCTGTCGCGCCGGCCCGCCGCGTTCCGGCTCGATCAGTGGTGCAGGTCGAAGCGGTCGAGGTTCATCACCTTGTTCCACGCGGCGACGAAGTCCTTGACGAACTTGCCCTGCGCGTCGGCGCCGCCGTAGACCTCGGCAATCGCCCGCAGCTCGGAGTTGGAGCCGAACACCAGGTCGACCCGGGTGCCGGTCCATTTCACCGCGCCGGTCTTGCGATCGCGACCTTCAAAGGTGGTGTGGTCGGCGTCCGACGGCTTCCACGCCACGCTCATGTCGAGCAGGTTGACGAAAAAGTCGTTGGTCAGCGCGCCCGGACGCTGGGTGAACACCCCGTGCCTGGAGCTGCCGACGTTGGCGTCCATCGCCCGCATGCCGCCGACCAGCACCGTCATCTCCGGCGCGGTGAGCTTGAGCAGCTGTGCCTTGTCGATCAGCAATGCCTCACCCGCAACGCTGTAGCGATCCTTCATGAAGTTGCGGAAGCCGTCGGCCAGCGGCTCCAGCACCGCGAAGGAATCGACGTCGGTCTGCTCGGCACTGGCGTCCATGCGCCCAGGGGTGAACGGCACCGTCACCGCGTGGCCTCCGGCCTTGGCCGCCTGCTCGACCCCGGCGCAGCCGGCCAGCACGATCAGGTCGGCCAGCGAGATTTTCTTGCCGCCGGTGGCGCTGGCGTTGAAGTCCTTCTGGATGCCCTCGAGCACCTTAAGCACCTTGGCCAGTTGCTCGGGTTCGTTGGCGGCCCAGTCCTTCATCGGTGCCAGGCGGATGCGCGCGCCGTTGGCGCCGCCGCGCTTGTCCGAGCCGCGGAAGGTCGACGCCGAGGCCCAGGCGGTCATCACCAGCTCACGCGTCGACAGACCGGAGGCCAGCACCTTGGCCTTGAGCGCCGCGACGTCCTGCTCGTTGACCAGCGGGTGGTTGACGGCGGGGATCGGGTCTTGCCAGATCAGGTCTTCCTTCGGCACTTCGGGGCCGAGGTAACGGGTCTTGGGCCCCATGTCGCGGTGGGTCAGCTTGAACCAGGCGCGGGCGAAGGCGTCGGCGAACTCATCCGGGTGGGCAAGGAAGTGCCGGCCGATTTTTTCGTACACCGGGTCGAAGCGGATCGCCATGTCGGCATCGGTCATGATGATCGGCACGCGCTTGCTCGGGTCGTCCGCCGCAGGGGCCATGTTCTTGTCGGTCGCCTGCTTGGGCGTCCACTGGCTGGCGCCAGCCGGGCTGCGGGTAAGCTCCCACTCGTTGCCGAACAGCATTTCGAGGTAGGTCATGTCCCACTTCGTGGGCGTCGGCGTCCACGGGCCTTCCAGGCCGCTGCCGATCTGGTCGCCGCCCTTGCCGCTCTTGTAGCTGCTGATCCAGCCCAGGCCCATGGTCTCCAGTGGGGCCGCCTCGGGCTCGGGGCCGACGTGGCTCGCCGGGCCGGCGCCGTGGCATTTGCCGAAGGTGTGTCCACCAGCAGTCAGCGCGACGGTTTCGTAGTCGTTCATCGCCATGCGGGCGAAGGTTTCGCGCACCATCTGCGCCGAAACCATCGGGTCGGACTTGCCGCCGGGGCCTTCGGGGTTCACGTAAATCAGCCCCATCTGCACCGCCGCCAGCGGGTTCTCGAACTGCGCGGCCTTGGTGCCCTGCCGCTGGTCATCGAGCCACTTGCCTTCCGAGCCCCAGTAGACCGACTCGTCCGGCTCCCACTGGTCGGCGCGGCCGCCGGCAAAGCCGAAGGTCTTGAAGCCCATGCTCTCCAGCGCGACGTTGCCGGCGAGCACCAGCAGATCGGCCCACGACAGCTTGTTGCCGTATTTCTGCTTGACCGGCCACAGCAACCGGCGGGCCTTGTCGAGGTTGACGTTGTCGGGCCAGCTGTTGAGCGGGGCGAAGCGCTGCTGCCCGGCGCCGGCACCGCCGCGGCCGTCGCCGATGCGGTAGGTGCCTGCGGCGTGCCAGGCCATACGGATGAACAGCGGGCCGTAGTGCCCATAGTCGGCCGGCCACCAGTCCTGCGAGTTGGTCATCAGCGCGGTCAGATCGCGCTTGACCGCGGCCAGATCCAGAGTCTTGAACGCCTGGGCGTAATCGAAACCTTTGTCCAGCGGGACAGACAGTTCGGAGTGCTGGCGCAGGATTTTCAGCGGCAGTTTGTTCGGCCACCAGTCTTCGTTGGCGGTGCCACCGCCGGCGGCGTGGAGGAACGGGCATTTGGGGGTGGAGGACATATCCATGATGTTTCGACCTTCGGTGAATGTGTTGAGGATGTCGGCGAACGGCGCGTGGAGCGCCTGTTGAACGAACACGACCGCGTCGCAACCGAGCCGGCGCGGCCCTGCGCGTCAGATTTCGGGCAGCCTGAATGGTGGGCACGGTTTGAGGGGCTGGCGCATCGGGTGGGTCTCCTTTGTGAGTTGGATCGGTGAAGCGCATACAAGCCTAGGCGGCGCCGGGCCGTATGGAAAATTGAATGTTCTCAATCGATCGATTGAAAAAAGCTTTGCGGCATCGCAGCATCATTCGACCAGCGGCCATCGACGTGTGCGCGGTCAGTTACGGCAAGAGGCTCGCCGACAATGCGGCCTTCGCCTGCTGCGCCTCTGCGCGGCCGCGCCTGCCGATGTTCTTCGCCATGACCCGCCTGACCCTGTCCGATTTCGACTTCGACCTGCCCGAGCACCTGATCGCCCAGCACCCTGCGGCCGAGCGCAGCGCCAGCCGCTTGCTCGACGCCCGCGGCCCGGCGCTGCGCGACCGTGTGTTCCGCGACCTGCCCGGGCTGCTGCAGCCCGGCGATCTGCTGGTGTTCAACGACACCCGGGTGATCAAGGCGCGGCTGTTCGGCCGCAAGCCCACTGGCGGTGCGGTCGAGCTGCTGGTCGAGCGAGTGCTCGATGGCCACGAGGTCATCGCCCACATGCGTGCGAGCAAAAAGCCGGCGCCCGGCACCGCGATCGCGCTCGACGGCGGCGCCCGGGCCGAACTGCTCGGCCGCTGGCCCGATGCCGAGGGCGATCTGTTCCGGCTGCGTTTCGATACCGACCCGCTGACGGTGATGGAAACGTACGGCCACGTGCCGCTGCCGCCTTACATCCGCCACACCGACGACGCCGAAGACGAGCGGCGCTACCAGACCGTGTTCGCCCGCAATCCGGGGTCGGTCGCGGCGCCGACCGCCGCGCTGCATTTCGACGACGCGCTGCTCGCCGCGCTCGAAGCCCGCGGCGTGCGCCGTGCCCACGTCACCCTGCATGTGGGCGCCGGCACTTTCGCTCCGGTCAAGAGCGAGGACATCGCCCAACACCGCATGCACAGCGAGCGCTACGCCGTGTCCGGCGTAACGCTGCGCGCGATCGCGCAGACCCGCGCTGCCGGCGGCAGGGTGCTGGCGGTGGGCACGACCACGGTGCGAACGCTGGAAACCGTTGCGCAGCGCGTCGTCCTCCCCGCACTCGATGCCCCCGCCGCCGACTGGCCGGAGGTGTCGGGCGAGACCGACATCTTCATCACCCCCGGCCACCGCTTCGCCTGGATCGACCTGCTGATCACCAACTTCCACCTGCCGAAGTCGACGCTGCTGATGCTGGTCAGCGCCTTTGCCGGGCGCGACCGCATCCGCGCGGCGTACGCCCACGCCGTGCGCGAGGGCTACCGTTTTTTCAGCTACGGCGACGCGATGTTGTTGCAGCGCGACGATGCCGCAGCAGCGGAATTCGGCAATTTGTCGCACCCGCAGCCGATTCCGCAGTCACCCTGATCGCACACGGCGGGCAAAGCCGCGATGATTGGCACGGGTGCACGTCGTCCTGCGCCCCAACGACTAGCTCACCGTTCACCTAGCGATTTCGCGATGACCCAGCCCTATGCCAAAACCCCCGCCGGTCAGGCCGAGATGGCCCAGCGCTCCGACCGGCTGTCGCGCCCCTTGCGCAGTCTGCTGGTCTGCGTCGACGGCCAGCGCGACCGCGCCGCACTCGATGCCCTGGCCGCATCGATCGGCGCGCCGGCTGATGCCGTGCAACAGCTCTGCGACCTCGGGCTGATTGCGCCGCAGGCGGCGTCGACCGTCCCCAGCAACGCACCGCAGCCCGCCGCCGCGACCGCGGCAGCGAAGGCGGCTGCACCGACGACCGCTGCGGCTGCCGCGCCCGCTGCTGCGGCGGCCGAGGCCCCGGTCGCCCTCGCCGCGCCAGACCGAGCCGCCGACCCAGCCGACACCGCGCAGGCCTACCGTCAGCTCTACGCGACCATGACCGAGCTCGCGCGTCAGCACCTCGGGATGATCAAGTCCTACGCGATGCAGCTCAAGATCGAGCAATGCGCCGACCTCGCGCAACTGCGCGCGCTGTTGCCCGAACTGCAGGAGGCGCTGGCCGCCAAACTCGGCAAGGCGCAGGCGCGAGGGGTGGTGCAGGCGCTGCAAGCCGATTCCGCCTAGGTCGATGCGGAGGAGCGCCCGGGATCGCCGCGGGCGGGGTTTCGGTCGGGCCTGGGCATGCGGAGCTGGCGCATGAGTGCGCAAGTCGTTGAAATTCCAAATTTTTCACGACATGCCCCCGCAAATGCGGGCGTAAACATTTGTTTCGATGCGTAAACGGGGTATGTTTTGATGCACGAAGCAAAAGAAGTTTGTCAGGCTGTGCGTCATCGCACAGCCTCATCTCGGCAACGACCGCAGCCAATTTCCTGACTCGGAAACCCACCCTCACGCACCATGAGCATGACCGCCAGTCTCCGCGCCATGATCGCCCGCCCGGCGCAGGGGGCGGCGCTGCGCTTCGGGCTGTCGGCCTGGCTGGCACGGCGCCGACGCGCGCGCAGCGTGATCATGCTGCACGGGGTCGGTGGGCCGGGAATGCGGGTGGAGAATTTCCGCGCCTTGGTCGCCTGGCTGCGCGAGAACTTCCAGATCGTGTCGACCGCGCAGATGCTGCGTGAACTGCGCGAGCAGCGGCTACCCGACCCACGTGGCGAGGTGGCGATCACTTTCGACGATGGGCTGGACAACCAGTTTCGCCTCGCCTATCCGGTGCTGCGCGAATTCAACGCGCCGGCAACGATGTTCGTCTGCCCGGGGCTGATCGACCGCGGCGAGTGGATCTGGAACATGGCCGTGCGCGCCCGGCTGTCGCGGCTCGACTTGGCGGCCAAGCAGCGGCTGGCGCACGACCTCGGCATGGACAGCTGCCGCGGCAGCGAGTGCATCGTCGCGTGGATGAAAACCCTGCCGCTGGCGCAGCGGCAGCAGGCCGAGGCGGCGGTGGCCGCGGCGACGCCGGATTTCGTGCCGACGCCGGAAGAAGTCGCCGCCAACCAGCCGTTGACTTGGGAGCAGGTCCGGGCGATGGATCCGAAGCTGATCACCATCGGCTCGCACACCAGCAACCATCCGATCCTGCCGACGCTGGACGACGCGGTGATCCGCGCCGAGCTCGAAGGCAGCCGTGCCGCGCTGGAGGCGCAGCTGCAGCGCCCGGTCGATCAGTTCTGCTACCCCAACGGTTCGCAGGACGAGCGGGTGCGCCACTGGGTTGCGCAGACCTACGCCGCCGCGTTCGCCACCGAAGAGGGGCTGGTGCGGCCGGGGCAGGATCTGTTTCGCATCAAGCGCATCCCGGCCAGCGGTGACCCGGCGCTGATGGCCTGGCGGCTGCATCGGCCGCAAGCGTGAGCCTGTCATGACTGAGATCCTGCAAGCGGCACGCCGCCGCGGTGTGAACATCGACTGCGTCGACACCGAGTCTGGCTGGGATGCGCTGCAGGCCGACTGGCGGCGGCTGGAGGACATCGACCCCCACGCCAGCATTTTCCTGAGCTGGGACTGGCAGCGGCTGTGGTGGCGGCATTACGGCGCGCAGCGCGCGCTGCGGCTGCTGGTGGCGCGCAGCGGCGGAGCGGTGGTCGGTCTGCTGCCGCTGTACACCGAGGTCTACCGCACCGCCGGCGGGCTGCTGCGTCCGCGCAAGCTGCGGCAAGTCGGTGTCGGCGGCGACACCTCACCCGACGATCTGGGCGCGCTGATCGACCCGGCGTTCGCACCGGCGGTTGCGGCGGCCTTTGCCGAGCAGGTGGTCGATGCCCTGCCTGGCTGGGATCTGCTCGACTGGAGCGATCTGCCGCCCCATGCCGAACTGACCGCCGCGGTCACGGCGCGGCTGGCCGCGGCCGGGCTGCGATTGCAGCACAAGCTGTCCGAGCCGATCACCTGGGGCGGGTTGCCGACCAGCTGGGACGATTACCTCGCTGGTCTCAGCCGCAGCCGGCGTGAAACCCTCCGGCGCAAGCGTCGCAAGTTCGAAAGCCAGCCAGGGGCGCGAGTGCGGGTGATCGACGACCCGGCCGAGCTCGACGCCGCGTTCGAGCGCCTGGGCGAACTGCACCGCAAGCGCTGGCAGGGCCGCACCGCGATCCCCGGTTTCACCAGCACCGCCTATCGCGGCTTTCACCGCGAGCTGATGCACGCACTGCTGCCGCAGAACCGCCTGCGGTTAATGGCGCTGGAAGTGCAGGGCGAGGCGATTGCGATGCTCTACGGCCTGCGCTGGCGCGGGGTTTTCAGCTTTTTCCAGGGCGGGTTTGACCCCGATCAGGCCGCGCTCAGCCCGGGCGATGTGATCATGGCGTACGCGGTCGAGCAGGCGATTGCCGAGGGCTGCACCGCGTTCGACATGCTCAAGGGCGACCACGACTACAAGCGGCAGTTTTTCAAGCAGACCCGTCATACCGCCGAGCTGCGCGCGTTCCGCCCGGGGGTGATCGACTGGGCCTACCGGCTGCGTGAGCGCCTGCGTCCGCCGCCGGCTCCGGCCGAGGCGGTGGCCGAGGTCTGAGAGGCCCGGATGCAGCCGCCGCTAGCCCCAGTTCCGACTGCCCCGCTGGTCAGCGTGGTGATTCCGGCGCACAACGCCGCACCCACGCTGGACGAGACCTTGCGCAGCGTGCTCGCCCAGACTTATCCGTCGATCGAAATCATCGTCGTCGACGACGGTTCGATCGACGGCACATGGGCCTTGCTGCAGCGCTACGGCCCACTGGTGCGGGCGATCCGCCAGCCCAACGCCGGTATCGGCGCGGCGCGCAACGCTTCCGTGCAGGCCGCGCGCGGCGAATACATCGCGCTGCTCGACGCCGACGATCTGTGCGAGCCCGAGCGCATCGCGCTGCAGGTCGATTTTCTGCAGCGGCATCCCGACGTGCTGCTATGCAGCTCGGACTTCAGCAGCTTCGATGAACGCGGGCCGATCAGCGCCAGCACCATCGGCAGCTACTACCACCAGTGCCGCCCAGAAAACGGCGGCGTTGCCGGCCGCTACCCCGAGCATGGCTCTTTCCACAGCGACGCCGACCCGCAAGGCCGCACCATCGCCGTGCATTTCGGCCGGGTGTACGAGCGGCTGGCGATGGGCAATTTCATCCATCCGCCGACGGTGATGTTCCGCCGCAGCGCGCTAACGCTGGCCGGCCCGTTCGACCCCGAGGTGCGCATCGCCTGCGAGTGGGACTGGTTCGTGCGCGTGGCGCGTGCGGGCCCGGTGGCTTATCTCGACGTGCCGTTGCTGCGTTACCGCCGATCTTCTCGGCAGATTTCCAGCAGCCCCGCGATGGGGGTCGATTCGCTGGCGGTTGCTCGCCGTATCCATCAGCGCGACCCCGAGCTGCGGCTGCGCAACCCACGCGCAGTCGACCAGCAACTGGGCAATCTGTCACTGGCCGCGGCCAATGCCCTGGTCGAGGCCAGCGCGCCCGAAGCGCTGCTGCTGGTGCTTACCAGCCTGCTGGTCTACCGTGTGGTGCGCGCGCAGACCTGGCGGGTGATCGCCAAGGCGCTGCTGCCGAAAGGCATGCTGCGCGGCATCCGGCGGCTGCGAGGCGTCGCCGCCTGAGTGCGGGTGCGAGAGGTCGATCAGGACGGCGCGCGGCGCAGCGCCCACGCAGCAAACCGCCGGCCGAACTGCGGCACTCGCCACAGCAGCAGCGCCAGCGCCAGCACGTTCAGCCCGGCCACACTCAGCAGCAATTGCGGCACCGAGCTGCTGGCGGCGAGCAGCGCGGCGCAGTAGCCCGACATCACCACCATGTAGATCGCGTTGAGGATGTTGTTGGCGGCGATGATGCGAGCGCGATGGCTGACCGGGGTGTGCGACTGGATCAGCGCATACAGCGGCACGCTGTAAATGCCGGCGCTGGCCGACAGCAGAAACAGGTCGGCCATCACCCGCCAGTGGGCAGCGTCCTGCACGAACGCGGCCACGCCCATCGGCGTGCTCACCGCCGGCAGCGCCGCGGTTGCGAAATACAGATCGACCCCGAACACCGTCATGCCGATCGCCCCCAGCGGCACCAGGCCGATTTCCACTCGGCCGCGCGCCAGCCACTCGCACGCCAGCGACCCCAGCCCGACGCCGATGGAAAACACCACCAGCAGCAGCGAGGCCACCGCCTCGTCGCCGCCGAGCACGTCCTTGGCCAGCATCGGGAACTGGGTGAGAAACGCCACGCCGTAGGCCCACATCCACGAGATCGCCAGCAGCGCCTGCAGCACCGTGCGGTCGGTGGCGGCCAGCCGCAGATTGCGCATCGTTTCCGACAGCGGGTTCCAGTTGATGCGCAGTGCCGGGTCGACCGGGACGGTGCGCGGAATGAAGCGCGACACCACCGCGCCAGCGACTGCGACGCCGACACAGGCGATGCCGGCGTAAAGCGGACCGGCGTCGAACGCCATCAGCAGCCCGCCGGCCAGGTTGCCCAGCAGAATTGCGACGAAGGTACCCATTTCGGTCATGCCGTTGCCGCCGGTGAGTTCCGCCTCGCTCAAGTGTTGCGGCAGGTAGGCGTATTTGGCCGGGCCAAACAGCGTCGAGTGCAGCCCCATGCCAAACGCACAGGCCAGCAGCGCCGGCACGTTCGCGGTGACGAACCCCCACAGCGCCACCGCCATGATGGCGATTTCCAGCAGTTTGACGCGGCGCATCAGCACGGCCTTGTCGAACTTGTCGGCGAGCTGCCCGCTGGTGGCCGAAAACAGCACAAATGGCAGGATGTACAGCCCGGCGATCAGGTTGACCATCAGCCCAACCGGCAGTGGCGACGCGGCCTCGGCGCGGTAAGTCACCAGCACGGTGAACGCGAACTTGAACAGGTTGTCGTTGGCCGCGCCGCCGAACTGCGTCCAGAAAAAAGGGGCAAACCGCCGCTGGCCCAGCAACGCGAGCTGGTTGGGACGGGCGGCGGATATCTGGCTCGACGAGACGGCCTCGGTCGCAAAGACGCCAGCCGGGCCGGCGCGCGGGGATTCGCGCGGAGAGTCGGGCGGGGGGCTCACGCTGGGTCAGCTCGCAGTGGCCGTGGTTCCGCGCGTGGCTGGCGGGGCAGCGGGGGCTTCGCCCGAGGTGGCGACCGCGGCGCGCACCTTCTGCACCAGCTCGGCCAGCGCACGGTCGAGCAGCGACTGGGTGGCGGCGGCAAATCCCGCGGCGTCGTTGCTGGCCAGCGGCTGCCGCGCATCGAAGCGCCAGGCGGTGGCAATGCGTCGGCGCTGCTGGTCGGCCAGCTCGCAGGTCAGCTCCAGGTGGGCGCTGGCGCCGCCCGCGCGCAGATCGTGCTCCAGCCGGTCCAGGGTGCAGTGCAGCCGCCACGGCGTGGGCACCAGCAAGGCGTCGCGCTGCACCGCGGAGACCCAGGGCTGGCGCGCCAGGGTGCCGGCGATCGCGTTGCCGATGAGCTGCGCCGGCGCGTCGAGCCAGCGGTTGTCGCGGTAGGGCTCGACTTGGTCGGGGGCGCGGCTGTAGAGCATCGCCGGGCCGCGCAACCCCGGCGCCGCATCGACCGGCAGCAGCTGCAGCACCACAGGCGCGGGCAAGGGCTCGGAGCGCACCGCGGTATCAGCCTGCAGCCGCCAGGTCTGTTGCGCCGGCGGCTTGACGGTGGGCAGCGAGCAGGCAGCCAGCAGCAGGCTACCGGCTGCAGCGAGGGCGAGCACGGCGCACCGCGGCAAAGAAAGCATCGATTGAGCAGCGCGGAAAAGACGGGCGCGGCGGACGAGAGCGGGGGCGGCAGGTCGGTTCATCGCGCTTCTCCGGGGCCGGGGGGCGGCAGGCTGGGGCCGTAGAGCAACTGGCTGGGGTTGGCGGTCAGGCGCTGGGTGAGGTCGCCGAGCTGGTCGCTGAGCTGCCGCAGGCTGCGCGCCAGCGCGTCGATCTGCGGCAGGGTGCGCTGGCGCAGATCGCCCATCGCGTCGGTGCCGGAGGTGCTGAACGCGGTCACCGCGCCGGCGGCCGATTGCACCCGGGCCGCGGCGCTGCTGACCTGCGGCACCATCACCCCGAGCTGCTGGGTCAGGGTGTCGACGCGCTTCACCAGTTGCTGGGTCTGCGCCACCAGCTTGTCGGCGCCGCCTGCGGTGGCGGCCAGTCGCGCGCTGGCGAGGTCGGCGTTGGCAAACATCTGGTCGATGCGCTGCTGGTTGGACGCCAGCGTCTGCGTGAGGGTCTGCAGATTGCGCAGGGTGTCGGTCACCGCCTGCAGATTGGCCGGGCTGAGCAGCGTGTCGACATGATCGCCCAGGCGGGTGAGGGTGAGGGTGGCGCTGTTGAGCCCGCCTTCGATCTGGCTGAACAGCGAGGGCTTGTATGGAATCACCGAGATGTCGCTGCCCGGCGGCGGTTTGAGCGACTGCTGCGATTCGCCGCCGCTCAGGTTGATCGCCGACAGCCCTGTGACCCCCAGCGGGCTGAGCTGGGCGACGGTGTCGGTGCGCACCGGCACATTGCGGTCGATGCTCACGCGGATGCGGATCAGCGCCGGGTTGTCCGGGTCGATTTTGATGGTGTCGACCTTGCCGACCGCCACGCCCCGGTACAGCACATTGCTGTCGGCGCGCAGCCCGTTGACGCTGTCGGTCGCGTAGATCAGGTAGGGGGTGGTCTCGGTCTGGTTGCCGCGAGTGGCCAGCCACCAGATCATCGCTGCCAGCGCCGCGCCCAGCAGCAGCACGAACAGACCGACTGCGGTGTAGTTGACTTTGGATTCCATGCGATTTCACCCCTTGCCCGCAGCGGCGCCGCTGCGCGCGACCTGCTGCCGGTATGCGGCCGAGCGGCCCTCGCGGAAATAGGCTATCAGTTCCGGCTCGTCGCGCTCGGCCAGTTCCGCCGCGGTGCCGACGGCTAGCACCCGCTTGCGGCCGAGAAAGGCCACGGTGTCGCTGCCGTGCCAGATCGAATCCAGGTCGTGCGTGACCTGCAGCACCGTCAGGCCCAGCAGCGCGCGCAGCTCGTGGATCAGGTCGTCGAACGCTGCGGCCCCGATCGGGTCCAGCCCCGAGGTCGGCTCGTCGAGCACCAGCAGCTCCGGGTCCAGCGCCAGAGCGCGCGCCAGCGCCGCGCGCTTGACCATGCCGCCGGAGAGTTCGGCCGGATATTTGTGCGCGGCGTCTGCGGGCAGACCGGCGAGGCTGATCTTGAGCAGCCCCAATTCGGGCAGATCGGCGGCGGGAACGCGCCCATGCTCGCGCAGCGGCAGCAGCACGTTTTCCAGCACCGTCAGCCCGGTGAACAGCGCCCCGCCCTGGAACAGCACCCCGATCCGCTGGCGCAGCCGCTGCCGCTGCGCCGGGTCGGCCGCCAGCGCGTCCTCACCGAACAACTGCAGCGAACCACCCTGCGGCGCGCGCAGCATCAGCAGGGTGTTGACCAGCACCGTCTTGCCGGTGCCCGATCCGCCGACCAGAGCCATGATCACCCCGCGCGGCACCACCAGATCCAGTCCGTCGTGCACCACATTGCTGCCGAAGCGGTTGACGATGCCGCGCGCGGCAATTGCCGGAGGTGGGGAGGGGGAAGCGGTCGCGCTCATAGCCGCAGCAGGTTGTAGAGCACCGAAAACGCCGCGTCGATCACGATAACCAGAAAAATCGCCTGTACCACGCTCACCGTGGTCGCCCGCCCGACCGCGCTGGCGCTGCCGCTCACGCGCAGCCCCTGCGAGCAGCCGACCAGCGCGATGACCACCGCGAACACCGGCGCCTTCACCAGCCCGAGCAGCAGGGTCTTGACCCCGACCACCTGCGGAATGCGGGCGATGTATTCGTGCACCGGCACGCCGTAACCCAGCGCGGCCACCACCGCGCCGCCGGCCAGCCCCATCACATCGGCAAACAGCGCCAGCAGCGGCAGGGTGATGACCAGCGCAATCACCTTCGGGAACACCAGCATGTCGAACGGCGACAGCCCGAGCGCACGCAGCGCGTCGATTTCCTCGGTGATGCGCATCGTGCCCAGTTGCGCGGTGTACGACGAGCCGGTGCGCCCGGCGACCAGGATCGCGGCGAGCAGCGGCCCGAGTTCGCGCAGAGTGATGATGGCCACGAGGTTGACGATCAGGATGTTGGCGCCGTAGGTCGCCAGCGTCGCGCCGCCCTGATAGGCCATGACCATGCCGATCAGGAACGACAGCAGCCCGATGATGGACAGCGCGCGCAGCCCGGCGGCGTCGATTTCAGCGATCACCTCGCGCCAGCGGATGCGCCACGGCCGCAGCAGCAGCGGCGTGCCGCTCCACGCCAGCTCGCCGACAAACGCCAGCAGCGCGCGCATCTCGGCGAGCGCGACCACGGCGGCGCGGCCGATGTCGTGCAGCAGGGGAATCAGCGGCCGCGGCGGCCGCGCCGGCAGCGCCGCCGCGCGTTTGGCCACCAGTTCCAGCAGCCCGCGCTGCGCCGCATCGAGCGCCGACACATCGACCGTTACCCCTTGCGCCTGCCACTGCGCCAGCGTCTGCTGCAGCCGCTGCGCGCCAGCGGTGTCGAGCTGCAGCGCCTCGCCCTGCAGCGCCACGCTTTGCGCGCCGGCCGGGCGCTGCAGCGCGGGGGCATCGCGCAGGGTGTGCACCGTCCACGCGCCGGACAGCCGCAGCACGGCCTGCGCGTCGCCGGGCGTCCACTGCGCGGCCGGGGTGCGGGTCTGAGCGGGCGGGGCGGTCATCGTGGCGGTGATGCTAAGGCATGAGCCGGGGCGCGCCCCACCGTGCCGGCCCGCGTTTGCGGCGGGCACAGGTGGCGATGCGAAAGCGCGATGCAAAAGCCCTGCGCGCAGGCCGTTTGCGACAATGCCGGCCATGCTGGAATTCACCGTTCACCGCACCGCAGGCCAGGCCCGGCGCGGCACCCTGGTGCTCAACCACGGCACCGTCGATACCCCGCAGTTCATGCCGGTGGGCACCTACGGCACGGTCAAGGGCATGACCCCCGAAGGGCTGCAGGCGGCGGGGGCGCAGATCATCCTCGGCAACACCTTTCACCTCTGGCTGCGGCCGGGGCTGGAAGTGGTGCAGCGCTTTGGCGGGCTGCACCGCTTCATCGGCTGGGACGGGCCGATCCTCACCGACAGCGGCGGTTTTCAGGTGTGGAGCCTGGGTGAGCTGCGCAAAATCAGCGAGCAGGGGGTGAAGTTCGCCTCGCCGGTCAACGGCGACAAGCTGTTCCTCACCCCCGAGGTGAGTATGCAGATCCAGACCGTGCTCGATTCGGACATCGTGATGCAGTTCGACGAATGCACGCCTTACGACGTCGAGCGCGGTGGGCAAAAGCACCTGACCACCGAGGCCGAGGCGCGCGCGTCGATGGAACTGTCGCTGCGCTGGGCTGCGCGGTGCAAGGCGGAGTTCGAGCGACTGGGCAACCGTAACGCGCTGTTCGGCATCGTGCAGGGCGGCATGTTCGAGCCGCTGCGCGATGCCTCGCTGGCCAGGCTGGTCGAACTCGACCTGCCGGGCTATGCCATCGGGGGCCTGAGCGTGGGCGAGCCCAAGGCCGACTTTCTGCGCCTGCTGCGCCACACCGCGCCGCGGCTCCCCGCCGACAAGCCGCGCTACCTGATGGGCGTGGGCACGCCCGAAGACCTGGTCGAAGGCGTGCTCGCCGGCATCGACCTGTTCGACTGCGTCATGCCCACCCGCAATGCGCGCAACGGCCATCTGTTCACCCGCTTTGGCGACCTGCGCATCCGCAACGCGCGCTTTCGTCTGGACGAGCGGCCGATCGATGAAAGCTGCACCTGCCCGACCTGCCAGCGGTTTTCGCGTGCCTATTTGCATCACCTCGACCGCTGCGGCGAAATGCTGTTTTCCATGCTCGCCACCACCCACAACCTGCACTACTACCTCGGGCTGATGCGCGAGCTGCGTGCGGCGCTGGACACGCAGACTCTCGACGCCTTTGTGCAGCAATTCCACGCCGACCGCGCACGCGGCGTCGGCTGATCGGTCGGCGGTTCTGCTTCGGCTGGCGCCGCGCTGTGGGCCGGGCGCGGAGCGGGAGTTGGACGGACGGCGGGGCCGGTGGCAGAAATTTCCCCACGGGTCGTGATTTGTTGCACACCCGGTTTCCCGCCCCGGCGTGGACAATGCAAACGTCCATTTGCACTCCGCCTGCTTCCAGGCTTCTGCAATGCCCCTGCGCCGCTCGACCGACGCGGCCGCGGCTGGCGAGCCGACCCGCCTGCCCGCAGCCGACCCCGACCATCCGATCGGTCGGCTGGGGCTGTTCGTTCGCGCCGAGGACGAGGCCGACTACGTCCGCTCGACCTGGGGCGACATTTCGGCGCGGCTGCGGCTGATCGGCCTGTGGGGCGGCGGCGCGTTCGTCGTCGCCAGCGCGGTGGACTGGACGCGGCTGCACGGCGAGGCGCTGTTCTGGGATCTGCTGTTGCTGCGGCTCGCGGTGTTCGCACTCGGGTTCAATCTGTGGCGGGTTGCGCGAGCGGCCAGCCCGCCCGCGCCGGGCGCGGCGCGCAACGCGCTGGTGCTGTTCGAGTTGGGGGTGATCGTCGCGTTCCGGCTGGTCAACCTGGCCTACGGCGAATACTCGCCGAACCAGGGGTTCTCGGGGCTGCTGATGGCGCTGGCGTTCTACGCCTATGTGCCGATGCTCGGCGCGGCCAACTTCTGGCTGCTGCCGCTGGCGACGTTCACCCTGCTGGTGCAGTCGGCGTGGTGGTACCAGGTGCCGCTGCACGAACTCGCCAGCCTGACGGTGATGGCGGTGTTCGTGCACGCGATGGGCTGGGCTGCAGCGGTGCAGAGCGCGCGTACCCGCCGCCTCGCCTGGCTGGACGCCCGCCGGCTGGCACGCGAAATGCGCAGCCGCGAAACCGCCGAACGCAATCTGCAGAATCTGTTCGAGGTCTGCCCGGTGCCGCTGGTTCTCAGCACTCGCGACGACGGGCGCATTCTGCGTTTCAATGAAGCCGCGCAGGCCTTGCTCGACCCGGGTGGCGTCGTGAGCGAGCGCAGCGATGTGCGCGCTTCCGATTTTTACGCCGACCCGCTGGTGCGCCAGCGCATCGCCCAGACCTTGCGCGACACCGGGCAGGCCGGGCCGCAGGACGTGCGCATGGTCAACACCGAAGGCGGCTTGCTGCACGTGATGTTCGGCGCCCGCGTGCTGCGCTACGACGGGCACGAGGCCGTGCTCAGCAGCCTGGTCGAAATCACCGAGCGCAAGCGCCGCGAGCAACGGCTGGCGCGATTGGTGCAGACCGACATGCTCACCGGGCTGTTCAGCCGCCGCGGCTTTTTCGACCGCGCCGAGACGCTGCTCGCACGGCCAGAGGAGTGGCCGTTCAGCCTGCTGCTGGTCGATGCCGACCACTTCAAGCGGGTCAACGACAACCACGGCCACGCGGTCGGCGACGCCGTGCTGCAGCAGTTGGCCAATCGCATGGCCTCGGTGCTGCGCGAGGGCGACGTGGTCGGCCGCATCGGCGGCGAGGAATTCGCGGTGCTGCTGCCGGGCACCGCGCTGCGGCCGGCGACGGTGCTGGCCGAGCGCATCCGGCAGATGGTGGCGCGCCATGCGCTGCGGGTTCACGGGGCGCGGCTGCCGATGAGTCTGAGCATTGGCGTGACCGAGCTGCGCGCCGGCGAGCAGGACATCGACGCCGCGCTCAGCCGCGCCGATGCGGCGATGTACCGCGCCAAGCAGGGCGGGCGCAACCGGGTCGAGGTCAACGCGCCGGCATGAGCGGGCGCCGCGCGCGCCGCGGCGGCATCGGGCGCTGCAAGCCGCGCAGGCCCGCGCCTAGAATGACTGGCTGATTCGACAAGACCCTGGAGACGCTGATCATGGCCCTGCCCACTTCCATGTCCGACCGCGACGGCAAGATCTGGATGGACGGAAACCTCGTGGAGTGGCGCGACGCCAAGGTCCACGTGCTCACCCACACCCTGCATTACGGCTGCGGCGCGTTCGAAGGCGTGCGCGCGTACAAGACCGACAAGGGCACGGCGATTTTCCGGCTGAAGGAGCACACCGAGCGGCTGTTCAACAGCGCCAAGATTCTGCGCATGCAGATTCCCTTCACCCTGGAGCAGGCGATGCAGGCGCAGATCGACGTGGTGCGCACCAACGGTTTCGACTCCTGCTACATCCGGCCGCTGACCTGGATCGGCGACAAAAAGCTCGGCGTCTCGCCGCGCGGCAACACCATTCACCTGATGATCGCCGCCTGGCCCTGGGGCGCTTACCTCGGCGAGGAAGGGCTGAAAAAAGGCATCCGCGTCAAGACCAGCAGCTACACCCGCCACCATGTGAACATCACCATGTGCAACGCCAAGGCGGTGAGCAACTACACCAACTCCATCCTCGCCAATATGGAAGTGACCAACGACGGTTACGACGAGGCGCTGCTGCTCGACCCGGCCGGCTTCGTGTCCGAAGGCGCGGGGGAGAACATTTTCGTCGTGCGCGACGGCGTGCTCTACACCCCCGACCTGTCGTCGGGCGCGCTCAACGGCATCACCCGCAAGACCGTGTTCGCCATCTGCGAAGACCTCGGCTTGACCATCAAGGAAAAGCGCATCACCCGCGACGAGGTCTACATTGCCGACGAAGCGTTTTTCACCGGCACCGCAGCCGAAGTCACCCCAATCCGCGAGCTCGACGGCGTGACCCTCGGCCCCGGCCATCGCGGGCCGATCACCGAGCGCATCCAGAACGCGTTTTTCGACATCGTCGGCGGGCGCAATCCCAAGTACGCCAGCTGGCTAACCCTGGTCTGACCGCTTTCCCCAGCGCGTTCCCCGACCGCGTTCCCCGACCGCTTTCCCGCGAGGACTTCGCATGAGCGCCATCCCCAAGCCCGACATGCCCGTGGTCGAACTCAAGGCCAAGGATCTCCCGGCGTACTGCCCGAATCCGCAGATGCCGATCTGGAGCAGCCACCCGCGGGTGTTCATCGACGTCACCCACGGCGAGGCTGCCTGCCCCTATTGCGGCACCCGCTACCGCCTGGCCGAAGGTGAGACCCCCAAGGGGCATTGAGCCTTTGCGCGCCATCGGCTTCGGTGATGCGTCGCTGGCCAAACCGGCCGCTGACGCATGACCCGCTCGCTGCTCGTCGCCCCGCAATGGATCGGCGACGCGGTGATGGCGCAGCCGCTGGTGACATTATTGGCGGCGCGCGGCGAACAGGTCACGGCGCTGGGTCTGCCGGGGGTGGCCGCAGTGCTGCGGGCGATGCCCGGGGTCGCCGAAGTCGTCTCTGCTGCGTTCGCACACGGCCGGCTGGACTTCAGACTGCGCCGCGCGCTGGCCGCGCAACTGCGGCCGCAGCGCTTCGACCGCGCCTACATCCTGGGCAACAACGTCAAATCGCGGCTGGTGCCGTGGCTGGCGCGCATTCCGCAGCGCATCGGCTGGCGCGGCGAGGCCGCCGGGCTGCTGCTGACTGAAGCGCTCGACCATCGCAAGCCGCGTGGTGAGGGGCTGTCGCTGTCGCCGGTGGCGTGCCGCATCCCTGCCGCCGATGCGCCGGATTCGCGCCCGGACATGCGGCGGCATTACGCCTTGCTCGCCGGTGAAGCGGGGCGAGGCGAACTGCCCGAGCCACGGCTGCAGGTCGATGTGGCACAGGCCGCCGCGTTGGCCGAGCGTTTCGGTCTGCCGCCCGGCTGGATAGCCTTGTGTCCCGGCGCCGAATACGGCCCGGCCAAGCAATGGCCTCTGCCGCACTGGGTGGAACTCGCGCGTCTGGCGCGTGACGCCGGGCGGGCGGTGGCGGTACTCGGCGCGGCGCGCGACGCCGCCGCTGGCCGCGCGATCGCCGAGCAGGCACGCGGGGTGCACAACCTCTGCGGCCAGACCAATCTGGACGAAGCGGTTGCCCTGCTCGCTTCGGCCGGTGGCGCGGTCAGCAACGACTCCGGGCTGATGCACGTGGCCGCGGCGCTGGCGGTGCCCACGGTCGGGCTCTACGGCTCGACCGATCCGCGCCACACCCCGCCCGCCGCGCACCGCAGCGCGACCATCTGGCTGCATCTGGACTGCAGCCCGTGTTTTTCCCGCAGCTGCCCGCTGGGACATCTGAACTGCCTGCAGGGCATCGCGCCGGCGCAGGTCTGGCAGCGACTGACGGCATTGACCGCTGCGAGCGGCAACCCCGCGTCCTAAGCCCCGCCTAAGACAGGCTGCCTAGCCTCGGCGAATCGACTCAACACGCGGAGGCTCAACGATGAAACAAGCGGACAAAACCCATCGGTCGGCTTTGGCACCGGCAAGGAGGGGCATCGCCACGCGGCTGCTGGCCGCGGCGGGGCTGGGCGCTGCGCTTGCCGCAACGCCGCTGCTGGCGCAGGCCGCGCAGCAAGCGGCGCAGCAAGCGGCGCAGCAGCCGGTCTATGTGCACATGAACGGCGCCAATATGTTTCTGGAGAGTGTGGTCGTCGTGCGGCCGGGGCAGCCGGTGGTGTTCGTCAACGAGGACACCGGCGACCACACCATCATCGGCTACAACCCGCTGACCGGTGCGAAAAGCAAGCGCTTCGACGGCGAAGTCGCCGGCACGCCCGGCCCCGGGCACCCGGTGCACACCTACACCATCACTTTCAGTAAGCCGGGTCTGTATGACTACTACTGCTCGGTGCATGCCGATCTGCGCAAGGAGCCGGGCGGGATGGTGATGCCCAAAAAGCGCTCGACCGTCGGCGGATTCGGCGACCCGATGGCCGGATTGATCATCGTGTCACGCGAGCCTGCGCTGCTGCGCGACAACCCGCCGACCAGCCGCGAAAAAATCCTGCCGGATTACTTTGGCGGCTGATGCGTTTGCGGGCAGGGGCCGGCGCGCACCGGCGCGCCGATTAAACGCGGTCAGCGCGCGCGCGAGCCGCGACGCTGGCCGTTGCCCGCGTAGCCACCCTGGCCGCCGTTTGAGCGCTGGCCTTGTCCCTGGCCGGCAGGGCCGCCCCGGCCCTGGCCGCGCTGCATGTGCGGCGGCAGGTCGAGTTCCACCCAGCGGGTGCTCTGCCACGAGTCCGGTCGGCTCTCCGGCGGCAGTTGCCCGGCCGTTTTTGCGCCCGGATTCTTTGCGCCGCTGGTGCGCCGCGCAGCGGGCTGCGCCTGGCCCTGGAAGGCGTGCGCCGCGCGGGGTTGCGGCGCGGCGGGTTTGCGCGCCGACCCGGCGCCATTGCCGCGCGGCTGCGGCTTGGCACCGCGCCCGCCACCACCGCCGCGGCTCATCTTGCCGCCCTGTCCTTCGCCGCCATAGAGCACGGTGCGGCCCATCACAATCGGCTCGGCCTTGGCGTTGGGATCGGGCTCGAAGCCGGCAATGACCTGCTGCTCGATCGGCTTGCGCACCAGTCGCTCGATGTCGCGCAGAAAGCCCAGTTCGTCCACGCACACCAGCGACACCGCCTGCCCCGGGCTGCCGGCGCGGCCGGTGCGGCCGATGCGGTGCACGTAGTCTTCCGGCACGTTGGGAAGCTCGTAGTTGACGACGATCGGCAGCTGGTCGATGTCGATGCCGCGGGCGGCGATGTCGGTGGCAACCAGCACCTGTAGTTTGCCGCTCTTGAAATCGGCCAGCGCGCGCAGCCGTGCCGACTGCGTTTTATTGCCGTGAAAGCCGGCGGCGGTCAGCCCGTCCTTGCCGAGTTGTTCGGCCAGGCGGTTGGCGCCGTGTTTGGTGCGGGTGAACACCAGCAGCTGGCTCCAGCCGCGGTCGTTGATCAGATGGGTGAGCAGCTCGCGCTTGCGGTCGCGGTCTACCGGGAAAGCGATCTGCTCGACCAGCTCGGCCGTGGCGTTGCGCGGCGACACCGAGACTTCCATCGGGTCGTGCAGAAAGTCCTGCGCCAGCCGCTTGATGTCGTCGGAAAAGGTCGCCGAGAACAGCAGGTTCTGCCGCTGCCTGGGCAGCACCGCGACGATGCGGCGCATGTCGTGCACGAAGCCCATGTCCAGCATGCGGTCGGCCTCGTCGAGCACCAGCATCGCCACGGCCGACAGGTCGAGCGTGCCCTGGCCGTGGTGGTCGAGCAGCCGGCCCGGGGTGGCGACGACGATGTCCACGCCGCGCGCCAGCGCGTCGATCTGCGGCTGCATGCCCACGCCGCCGTACATGGTCATGCTTTTGAGCGGCAAGTGGCGGCCGTAGGCGGCAAGGTTTTCCTGCACCTGGGCGGCGAGTTCGCGCGTCGGCGTGAGGATCAGTGCACGGGGAATGATGCGGCCCTTGGCATTTCGCGCCGGCTGGCCGCCGGCCAGGCGTTGCAGCAGCGGCAGGGTGAAGCCGGCGGTCTTGCCGGTGCCGGTCTGCGCCGCGGCGAGCAGGTCGCGCCCGGCGAGAACCACCGGAATGGCCTGCGATTGAATCGGAGTGGGTTGCGCATAGCCCTGCTCACGCACGGCGCGCACGATGGGCTCGATCAGCCCGAGTTGGTCAAAAGACATCAGAGGGAAGGCCGCAGCGGTGCGGCTGGGCGTCTGCGGCCGTTGCGGGGAGCAACGCCAGTCTGCGGCAGACGGGTTGGCCGGCACGTTGCCGGCAGCGGTCGAAAAGACCGCGTTTCGAAGACTGGAGGTCCGAAACGCAAGCGGCCATCTTAGCAGACGGGCGCATCGCCTCGTGCCGCGCGCTGCCGGCCGGCGCGCAGCGAGGGCGCGTGCAATGCCCCGGCTGGGCTATGCTGCACGCCGAATTCCATCAACATTCCCATCAGTATTCCGGCCCGCGCTGCGGTGCCGATGATCGTTTTCTCTCCCCGTTTTTCACCATGGCGCAATACGTGTTCACGATGAACCGCGTCGGCAAGATCGTCCCGCCGAAGCGACAGATTCTCAAAGACATTTCCCTGTCGTTTTTCCCCGGCGCAAAGATTGGCGTGCTCGGGCTGAATGGCTCGGGCAAGTCCACGCTGTTGCGCATCATGGCCGGGGTCGATACCGATATCGAAGGCGAGGCCGTGCCGATGGCCGGTATCAAGATCGGCTATCTGCCGCAGGAGCCCGTGATCGACCCCAACCTCACCGTGCGGCAGGCCGTCGAAGAAGGCTTGGGCGGGGTGCTGGCAGCGAAAAAGCGGCTGGAAGAGGTGTACGCCGAATATGCCGAGCCTGATGCCGATTTCGACAAGCTCGCCGAGGAGCAGGCACAGTTGGAAGCCATCATCGCGGCGGGCGAAGGCGACAACACCGATCTGCAGATGGAAATCGCCGCCGACGCCTTGCGGCTGCCGCCGTGGGACGCGGTGATCGGCCCGCTGTCGGGCGGGGAAAAGCGCCGCGTCGCGCTGTGCCGGCTGCTGCTTTCCAAGCCGGACATGCTGCTGCTCGACGAGCCGACCAACCACCTCGATGCCGAAAGCGTGCAGTGGCTGGAGCAATACCTGCACCGCTTTTCCGGCACGGTGGTCGCCGTCACCCACGACCGCTATTTCCTCGACAACGCCGCCGAATGGATTCTGGAACTCGACCGCGGCCAGGGCATTCCGTTCAAGGGTAACTACTCGGCCTGGCTCGAAGCCAAGGAGGCGCGGCTGGAACAGGAGGCGCGCGCCGAGGCCGCGCACCTCAAGACCATGAAGGACGAGCTGGAGTGGGTGCGGCAGAACGCCAAGGGGCGGCAGGCCAAGAGCAAGGCGCGGATGGCGCGGTTCGAGGAGCTGTCCAGCGTCGAATACCAGAAGCGCAACGAAACCAATGAAATTTTCATTCCGGTGGCCGACCGTCTGGGCAACGAAGTCATCGAGTTCAAGAACGTGCGCAAGGCGCACGGCGACCGGCTGCTGATCGAGAACCTGAGCTTCAAGGTGCCGCCCGGGGCCATCGTCGGGGTCATCGGCCCGAACGGCGCGGGCAAGTCCACGCTGTTTCGCATGATCGCCGGGCAGGACAAGCCCGACGCCGGGGAGATCGTCATCGGCTCGACCGTCAAGCTGGTGTACGAAGACCAGAGCCGCGAAAACCTGCCCGACGTCAAAACCGTGTGGGAGGCGATTTCCGACGGGCTGGACATCCTCAACGTCGGCAAGTTCCAGATTCCGTCGCGCGCCTATTGCGGGCGCTTCAACTTCAAGGGCGCCGACCAGCAGAAAATCGTCGGCAAGCTCTCCGGCGGCGAGCGCGGCCGGCTGCATCTGGCCAAGACGCTGATTTCCGGCGGCAATGTGCTCTTGCTCGACGAGCCGAGCAACGATCTGGACGTCGAAACCCTGCGTGCGCTGGAAGACGCGCTGCTGGAGTTTGCCGGCTGTGTGCTGGTGTCCAGCCACGACCGCTGGTTCCTCGACCGCATCGCCACCCACATCCTCGCTGCCGAGGGCGATTCGCAATGGACGTTTTTCGCCGGCAACTTCCAGGAATACGAGGACGACAAAAAACGCCGGCTGGGCGAAGAGGGCGCGCGGCCGCACCGCCTGCGCTTCAAGCCGCTGCGCTGAAGCGACCAGCGCGAGGAGGCGATGGGCGAGCCGCTTTACGTTGCCTGCCTGTGCGCGCAGTGGTGCGGCATCTGCCGCGAGTGGCGCGCTGGGTTTGCCGCGCTGGCCGCGCAGCTCGACCCGGCGCTGGATGTGCGCTGGGCGTGGATCGACGTCGAAGACTGCGCCGATGCGCTGGGCGACTGGGAGCCGGACAATTTTCCGGTGATCGCCGTGCAGCGCGGCGCGCGGCTGCTGCACTGCGCGCCGCTGCCGCAGCAGCCCGGGCTGTGGTTGCGGCTGATCGAGCAGCTCGCGTGCGATGCCGCGCCGCCGTCTGTTGCGCAGCCTTCGCTGCCCGATCTGCGCCCGCTGTTTCCGCCTTTGCACTGAACCCGCTGCATCGACCGCCGCAGCGACCGCCACCCTCGCCGCGAAACCGTCTCACCACCGACCATGACCGCCCGCATCGCCGACCTGCACATCGCCCGCGAAGACGTCCTGCCCACGCCAAACGAACTGCGCGCCGAAGTCCCGGTCGGCGATGCCGAGACCGAGTTCATTGCCGCGGCGCGCGCGGCGGTGCGCGACATCGTCCACGGCCGCGACGACCGGCTGATGGTGGTGGTCGGCCCCTGCTCGATCCACGATCTGCGCGCCGCGCGCGAATACGCGCAGCGGCTGCGCGCGGCGATGCCGCGCTGGGACGACGCGCTGCTGCCGGTGATGCGGGTGTATTTCGAAAAGCCGCGCACCCGCCTGGGCTGGAAAGGGCTGATCTACGACCCCGATCTCGACGGCCGCGGCGACATTCACAAAGGGCTGCTGCTCGCCCGCACCCTGCTGGTCGAATGCGCGCGGCTTCAGGTGCCGGCGGCGTCCGAAATCCTTGACCTCGTCACCCCGCAGTATTACGCCGAGCTGCTGGCCTGGGGGGCAATCGGCGCGCGCACCACCGAAAGCCCGCTGCATCGGCAGATGGCCTCGGCGCTGTCGGCGCCGCTGGGGTTCAAGAACCCGACCAGCGGCCGGCTGCAGACGGCGGTGGACGCCATCGTCGTCGCCGCGCAATCGCATCGCTTCCCGACCATTTCACTCGACGGCCGGGCAATGGTCATCACCACCACCGGCAACCCGGACTGTCACCTGATTCTCCGCGGCGGCCACGACGGGCCGAATTTCGATGCCGCCAGCGTGCACGCCGCGGTGCAGGCGCTGCAAGCCGCGCACCTGCCGCCACGGGTGATGATCGACTGCAGCCACGCCAACAGCGGTGGCGACTGGCGGCGTCAGCCCGCAGTCGCGGCAGAAGTCGCCGCGCAGATCGCCGCCGGCAGTGCGCACATCCTCGGGGTGATGCTCGAGAGTCACCTGCACGAAGGCAAGCAGGCGCTGGGCGACAACCCTGCGGCGCTGTGCTTCGGGCAGAGCATCACCGATGGTTGCATCGGCTGGGAGACGACGGTGGACGTGCTCGACGGCCTGGCCGAGGCGGTACGCGCGGGGCGAGCGCGGCGCGCGGCGGCGGTTGCAGCCTGAGCCGAGCCGGTCGCCCTCACCGCGGCGACACACCGCCCTCAGCCGATGTCAAACCCCTCGGGGCAATCGGCCGCGTCGGCGGGCTCGACGCTCACCGCGTCGACCCGCGCCAGCGGCGGCCCGCGGTGCAGCCAGTCCAGCAGTGACTGCACCGCCGCGGCTTCGCCGCAGGCCAGCACCTCGACCCGCCCGTCGGGCAAGTTGATCGCCCAGCCGCGCAGCCCCAGTCGCCGCGCCTGCTCGCGGGTGCCGGCGCGAAACGACACGCCCTGTACCCGGCCGCAGACCCAGGCGCGACGCGCGATCACGCTGGCCGTATCCATCCGATCACTTGGCGTTTCAGCGCGTCTGCCCCGGCGGCGCCAGCGCGGCGACGTTGCCGCAGTCGGCCGCGAGCCAGTGCGCGCGGGTCGAACTCTGGATGGTCTGCACCGGCACGCCCGGCGCCGGTGAAACGCGGGCGGTGTAGTCGGTGGTGTAGGCCGTCGGGCTGGTGAGGTCGATGTGGCCCTGGCCCGTGGAATCCGGCCCGGTGCAGCTGAAGCTGAAATTCCAGCGAGAGCCGCTGCCCTGGCTCCACGTTTCCTTGCAGGTGCCGTTGAGGTGCAGCGGCGGATGCTCGAGTGCGGCCACCTGCGGCGACAGGCAGATTTTCAGCCCTTGGTCGTCCACCGCCAGCCCCTGCTTGGCCAGCTGGGCCTGCATTTCCTGCCGCACCTGCGGCGGCGCCTGCGCCAGCATCTGCGCCAGGTTCTGCGCGGGCCCGCCGTTCACGCTGGTGTCCACCTGAAACTGCCACAGCCCGGGCTTGAGCGGCCCCGCCGCCCACGCGGCAGCGGGCAGTTGCAGGGCGAGGGCGGTGAGCAGGGTGGCAGCGAGGGGCAGGCGGCGGAGAGGCATGGAAAACTCCCGGAACGCAAGGACAGTCCGGTCATCGTAAATCCGGTGCGTCACACAGGCGGCTCGTGTCCGCAGCGATGACGCGAAGGTCTGCTGATCTGATCGGGTGTGAGGGCTTTGGTTCAGCCGGGCATTCGTGCGGCACGCGCGCCGAACAGCGCGGTGCCGACGCGCACCAGGGTCGCGCCTTCGAGTATCGCCGCCTCCAGATCGGCGCTCATGCCCATCGACAACACGGGCAGCGCCAGACCGTGCTGCGCGGCAATGGCGTCGCGCAGCCCGCGCAGCCGCGCAAACGGTTCACGCTGCGCCGCCAGCCCCTCACGCGGCGCGGGAATCGCCATCAGCCCGCGCAGCGCCAGCCGCGGCAGCCGAGCGACTGCGGCGGCCAGGTCTCCGGCCTGCTCGGGCGACACCCCGCTTTTGCTCGCCTCGCCATCGACGTTGACCTGCACGCACACCTGCAGCGGCGGCAGATCGGGCGGGCGCTGCTCGCTCAGCCGCTGGGCGATTTTCAGCCGGTCGATGCTGTGTACCCAGTCGAAATAAGCGGCGACTTCGCGGGTCTTGTTGCTCTGCAGCGGGCCGATGAAATGCCAGCGCAATCCGGGGTGAGCCGGGCGCAGCGCGGTGATTTTCGCCACGCCTTCCTGCACATAGTTTTCGCCGAAATCGGTCTGCCCGAGCGCAGCTAGCGCTGCCACGCGTGGCGCCGCGACGGTCTTGGACACCGCCAGCAGGGTGATTTCAGCCGGGTCGCGCCCGGCGGCGCGGGCGGCGGCGGCAATGCGTTCGCGCACGGCGAAAAGCGGGGATTCGGCCAGCATCGATCGGGGTTGAGGTGAGGCACACAGACAACGAAGCAGACGGCGACCACGCAAAAATGCCGCGGCAAGCCGCTGTCCACCCTTTAAGATAGCCCGACCGTCCGACTGCCGCAGCGCTGGCTCCATCCGGCTGCGCGGCAGGGTCGGCCGCCATCAAGCTGCTCGGGGGAGACAACGCTTGGACATCACGCAACTGCTGGCTTTCAGCGTCAAGAACAACGCATCCGACCTGCACCTTTCCGCCGGCTTGCCGCCGATGATCCGGGTGCATGGCGATGTGCGGCGCATCAACGTCGAGCCGCTCGATCACAAGGCGGTGCACGCCATGGTGTACGACATCATGAGCGACTCGCAGCGCAAGCACTACGAAGAGTTTCTCGAGGTCGATTTTTCGTTCGAGATTCCGCAGCTCGCGCGATTTCGCGTCAACGCCTTCAACCAGGCGCGCGGTGCCGGGGCGGTGTTCCGCACCATTCCGAGCAAGGTGCTGACGCTGGACGATCTCAATGCCCCGAAAATCTTCGCCGAGCTGGCGCTCAAGCCGCGCGGGCTGGTGCTGGTTACGGGGCCGACCGGCTCGGGCAAATCGACCACCCTGGCAGGGATGATCAACCACTTCAACGAAAACGAGTACGGCCACATCCTCACCATCGAAGACCCGATCGAATTCGTGCACCAGTCCAAGAAATCGCTGATCAACCAGCGCGAGGTCGGGCCGCACACCCTGAGCTTTTCCAACGCCCTGCGCTCGGCGCTGCGCGAAGACCCGGACGCGATTCTTGTCGGTGAGATGCGCGATCTGGAAACCATCCGCCTGGCGCTCACCGCCTCCGAAACGGGCCACCTGGTGTTCGCCACCCTGCACACCTCGTCGGCGCCCAAGACCATCGACCGCATCGTCGACGTGTTTCCGGCCGAGGAAAAGGAAATGGTGCGGGCGATGCTGTCGGAGGCGCTTGTCGGGGTGATTTCGCAGACCCTGTGCAAGCTCAAGGACGGCAGTGGCCGCGTGGCCGCACACGAAATCATGATCGGCACTCCGGCGATCCGCAACCTGATCCGTGAAAACAAGGTTGCGCAGATGTATTCGATGATCCAGACCAGCCAGTCCTACGGCATGCAGACCCTCGACCAGTGCCTGGCCGATCTGGTCAAGCGCAACCTGATTTCCGCCACCGAGGCGCGCACCAAGGCCAAGCAGCCGGAGAATTTCCCCGGCGCATGAAGCGTCGACGCCAACCGCTCGCCGCTTTCACCGTCGCATCCCGCGCCCCCTTCATTCCGTCGCTCCCGCCTGCCGTTGACTCCATGAGACAGCTTTTCGACAAAATCCTCGGCCAGCCGCGCAAAGACGCGGCGGACGATGCGCCCGAGTCGCAGTTTTTCACCACCGGGTTCCACGACGCCGAAGTCGCCGCCAGCGAGGCGGTGG
>CAYMDM010000021.1:31641-32643 GCA_964389235.1 uncultured Burkholderiaceae bacterium | reverse complement strand
TGGCGGTGGCGCGGCTGGCGCGACGCGAACTCGCCGCCGGCCGCGGCGTGCCCGCCGAGCAGGCGCAGCCCCTCTACGTGCGCGACAAGGTTGCGCAGACCACCGCCGAGCGCGAACTGGCGCGGGGCGCGGCAACGTCATGAGCCGCCGCCTCCTCGTCATGACCCTCCGCCCCTGCCCGGCCGCCGCGGGCTGCGCCGCGCGTGCCGACTGCAGCCGCTGGAGCCCGCCGCGATGAGCGCCCAGCCCCGCCCCTCGGACACCGCGCTGCATCTCGACCTCGCCGCAGACTACGTCCTTCGGCCGATGCGCAGCGCCGACCTCGACGCGGTCATTGCAATCGAGCAGGCCAGCTACACCCATCCGTGGACGCGGGGCAATTTTTCCGATTCCCTTGGCGGCAGCTATCTGGCGCGGGTGCTGGTCGACGCGACCGACACCGTCTGCGGCTACCTGATTGCGATGCCCGGGGTCGAGGAAATGCACCTGCTCAACCTGTGCATCGCCCCCGAGCGGCAGGGGTTGGGGCTGAGCCTGTTGCTGCTTGACGCGCTGGTGCGCGCCGCGCTGGCCGATCGCGCGCAACTGCTGTGGCTGGAAGTGCGGCCGAGCAACGCCCGGGCGCTGCGGGTGTACGAACGCTACGGCTTCTACCCGGTCGCCCGCCGCCGCGATTACTACCCCGCCACCGATGCGCAGGGCCGGCCGACGCGCGAGGACGCGCTGGTCATGTCGGCGCCGGTGGGCGACCTGGCGGCGCGACGCCGTCTGCAGTCAGCGAGATGAGTTCGCCCGTCGACCCCGCTACCCCCGCGACCGCGCCCGAGCGCGCCGACCCAACCGCCGCGGCCGGCGCCGACGCCGCGCCTGCCGTGGTGCTGCGCCCGCAGACCTTGCGCTGGCTGCACGCGCTGGGGCTGGCACCGCTGTATGTGCGCCGCGCGCTGCTGCCGTCAGCCGAATCGGCGGCACCGTCAGAACCGTACGCTCCCGCCCGAGCCG
>CAYMDM010000021.1:0-31631 GCA_964389235.1 uncultured Burkholderiaceae bacterium | reverse complement strand
CAGCGCACCCGCCAGCCGCACCGAAACGTCCGCTGCGCCGACGACACGTCTGGGCACGCTGCCCGCCGCTGCGCCCGTAACACGCGAGTCCGCCCCCGCCACGCGGCCATCGACCGATGCGGTACCCGTTCGCGCAGCCCCGCCGGCAGCCGGGTTGGCTGCCCCTGCGCCCAGCAAGCCCGCCGGCGAGCGCGAGCAGGCGATCGCGGTGATGGACTGGGCGCAGCTGCGCGCCGCCGCCGACGCGTGCCGCGCCTGCAAGCTCGGCGCCATGCGGCATCGCGCGGTGTTCGGCACTGGCTCGGTGCAGGCGCGGTGGATGATCGTCGGCGAGGCGCCGGGCGCCGAGGAAGACCGGCAGGGCGAGCCCTTTGTCGGCGCGGCCGGGCAACTGCTCGATCAGATGCTCGCCAGCGTCGGGCTGTCGCGCAGCAGCGAAGACCCGCAGCACGCGGTGTTCATCGCCAATGTGCTCAAGTGCCGGCCGCCGGCCAACCGCAACCCGTTGCCGGATGAGGTTGCCGTCTGCGCGCCGATCCTGCGTCGGCAGGTGGAACTGCTGCAGCCGCGGCTGATTCTTGCCCTGGGGCGCTTCGCCGCGCAGACCCTGCTGGGCAGCGACGCGCCGATCAGCCGGCTGCGCGGGCAGGTGCACCGCTACGCCGGGGTGCCCACGATCGTCAGCTACCACCCGGCGTATCTGCTGCGCAACCCGGCCGACAAGGCGCGCGTCTGGCGCGACCTGTGTTTGGCGCGCGACACTTTTGCCGATCTGTCGGCCGATGGATCGCCCAACTGACTGCGCGATTGCACCGCGCCGGCAAACCCTGCCCCGGCAATTTTTTACGGTTTGCTGATTTTTTGCGCCCAACCTGGGGCTGACCCTAGGGTCGGATTGTGACGCCACTTTCACAATTCGCGCCACGGAGGGAGAGCCTCGGAGCGACGGCGCAAGCGCACAGACGCCGCGTCACCGGGATCGCCGATTTCAACCATTCGCTGCGCCCGCACACGCCCGCCGCAGCCCCGACGACAGGAGCCCCGGACATGAATGTCCAGATCGACACTGCTTTTTTCATCAACGCTGCCGGCATCGCGATCATGATCTATGCGCTGGCCGACATGCTGATGCTGCGCAGCAAGGTGCCCGGCGGGCAGGTCGGCCGCGCCTGGGCGGCGCTGACCGTGCTGGTGGCGCTGTTCTGCCTGGGTTATCTGGCCTCGCCGTTTTTCAGCGCCCTGCCGCCGGATTCGATTCGGCTGATCGTGTCGTTCATTTTCCTGTTCGGCGCGGTCTATGTGATCGTCACCATCCGTCTGCTGCATCGCATCATCGCCGAACTGATGAGTTGATCAGCCAAGCGCGCGCCCGGCGCGGCCGGGCAGCCGCCGCAGGCATCAAAAAAGCCGCCCGATGGGCGGCTTTTTCGCGTGGGTCGCAACGGGATCAGTGCATTTCGTCGCGGATGTACAGATCGCCCTTGAGGCTGGCGATGTAGGCGGCGATGTCCTTGAGATCCTGGGTGCTGAACTGCGCGACCATCCCGGCCATGATGGGGTTGTTGCGGCCGTACAGCGGGGTCTGGTGCTTGGCCTGGTATTGCTGCATCGCGTGGAACAGGTAGCTCTCGTACTGGCCGGCGAGCTTGGGGTAGTTCGGGGCGATGGGCTTGTCCATACCGGCACCGTGGCAGGCGATGCAGCCGCCCTTGTTCACCAGTTCCTCGCCCTTCTTGATGTCGGCGGCGTGCGCCGTCTGCGCGATGGTCAGGCCGAGCGCGGCGGCCAGCAGAATGCGGGTTTTCATCAAAAGATCTCCTGCTCGCTCTTATTTGTTGAGGGTGACCGTCGGCGCCGATTTGGCGGACTGGTTTTTCGCCAGCGCGTACCAGGCGGCGATGTCAGCCATCTGCTGGTCGGTCAGCGAGGCCGCGACTGCGCGCATCGTGGGCATGCGGCGGTTGCCGTTCTTGTATTCCTTCAGCGCGTCGACGATGTACTGCGCGTTCTGGCCATTGAGCATCGGCACCGCGTAGATCTCGGGGAAGGACGAACGGTAGCCGCCACCGATGTTGTGACAGCCCTGGCACATCTGCACCAGCTTCGCGCCTGCAGCGGGGTTGCCGGTCAGGGTCTGCGCCTGGGCAGAGGCGGCGAGCAGCAGTGCGGCGGCTAAGAGAGCTTTTTTCATTGCGAGCGCACGGGAAGTTGGACAAGTGGTTAAGCGACTCATTATAGGTAGCGCGCCTCGAAAGACGCGGCAAACTGCCGCAGTCAAGGCCTGACGCGTTCCCGAATTGACATGGCGCAGATTCTTTTTGTTGCAATTGGATACCGCGGTGGTTTTCCCGCAGAGGGCGTCGGCGGCGCCACGCCGGCGCGGCTGCGGTCGCGGCTCAGTCTGTGCTCAGTCTGGCGCCACCCCGGTCTGCAAGAATGCGCGCTGCCGCGCCCGATGCCGCGCAGCGCCGCGATGGCGCGGGGTGCGGCCCGGTTGCACCGCTCCCCTCCCTGAAAAACACTGCCGATGTCCACCACCCTCGTTCTGCTGGCCGTGGCCGCGCTGCAAGGCGTGACCGAACTGTTCCCGATTTCCAGCCTCGGCCACAGCATCCTGGTGCCGGCACTGCTGCACTGGCCGATCGACCGCAGCGCGCCGTGGTTTCTGCCGTTTCTGGTGGTGCTGCACCTGGGCACGGCCGCCGCGCTGGTGCTGTATTTCTGGCGCGACTGGTATGAGCTGATCGGCGGCTGGCTGCGCGCGCGCGGCCGCCCGACCAATCCGCAGGCGCGGCTGCTGTGGCTGCTGATCGTCGGCACGGTGCCAGCCGGGCTGATCGGGTTGGCGCTGCACCACAGAATCGAGGCGCTGTTCGGCGGCTTCACCTTCGCCGCAATCGCGCTGATGATCAACGGCGTGCTGCTGATCGGCGGAGACTTTCTCAAGCACCGCCAGGGGCTGCGCGCCCTGCCCGAGCTCGGCTGGGGCCGGGCGTTCGTGGTGGGCATCGCGCAAGCGCTGGCGCTGATTCCGGGGTTTTCGCGCTCGGGCGCGACCCTGATCGCCGGCCTCGGGCTGGGGCTGAACTATGGCGACGCGGCGCGGTTTTCGTTTCTGCTGGCCACGCCCATCATCGCCGCCGCCGGGGTGCTGGAAGTGCCCAAGCTGCTGCACGCCAGCGTGCCGCCGGAGTTGCGCGGGGCGATTTTTCTCGCCGGTCTGGTGTCGGGCGTGCTGGCCTGGCTGTCGACCTGGTTTCTAATGCGCTGGTTCCGCGGTCACGAGTCTCAGGCGCTGCGGCCGTTCGGCATCTATTGCATCGCCTTCGGCGCGCTCGCGCTGCTGCTGGGCTGAACGCGCGCGGCAGCTCACCCCCGCCGCAGCACCGCCTGCACCGCGGCCACGCGCCGGCGCGACACCGGCAGGGTGTCGTCCACCCCGTGCAGATGCAGCGTCCACACCGCGCTGTCGCTGTCTTCGGCCTCACCGCCGGCTGGGCGTTCGAGCGAACGCACCGCAGGCCCCGCGACCAGCGCACTGCGATGCACCCGCACAAAAAAATCGGGGAAGCGCTGCTCCAGCTCGGCCAGCGACAGATCGCACAGATGGCTGCGCTGTGCGGTGCGCAGCACGGTGTATTTGTCTTCGGCGCGGCAGTACAGCACCTCCTGCAGCGGCAGCCGCAGCATGGCGCCGCGCTCGTGCACGGTGAGAAACAACCGCGGCGTGGCGTCGGCCGCGGGCGGCGCGGCGGGCAGTAGGCGCTGCGCGCGCTGCACCGCCTGCGCCAGCCGCTCGCGCCGCACCGGCTTGGTCAGATAGTCCGCCGCAGATACACCGAAGGCGTCCAGGGCGTGCTCTTCATGCGCGGTGACGAAAACAATGGCCGGCTGACGCAACGACGGGTCGGCGGCGATGCGCCGCGCCAGTTCCATGCCGGTCTGCCCCGGCATCTGAATGTCGAGCAGCAGCAGGTCGGGCTGCAGGCGGCGGATCTGGCCCCAGGCTTCGGCGGCGTCGGCGGCTTCGTCCACCGCGGCCTGCGCCGTTTCCGGCAGCTCGGCCAGCAGCCGGCGCAGCCGCGAGCGCGCCAGCGGTTCGTCATCGACGATCAGCACTTTCATAACGGCAAGCGTAGCCGCACCCGCCAGCGCGCGCGGCCGTCTTCGACGATCTCGCCCTGATCGACATCGGCGCCGATGTCGTACAGCAGATGCAGCCTCTGGCGGATGTTGCGCAGCGCGGTGCCGGTGCCGGTGGCCGCGGGCGCGGCCGGGTCGTTCATCGCCGGCAGGTCGTTGCGCACCTGAATGTCGATCTGCCCGAGCCGGCGCGCAACGTCAATGTCGATCGCCACCGGCTCGCGGCTGCGCTCCACCCCGTGCCGCACCGCGTTTTCCACCAGCGGCTGCAGGGTCAGCGCCGGCAGCCGCAGGTCGAGCAGATCGTCGTCCACCGCCCAGCGCACCTGCATGCGCTGCGCAAACCGCACCGACTCGATATCCAGATAGCGCCGCGCCAGGTCGATTTCCTCGCGCAGGCTCACCAGCGTCCCAGGCTTGCTCACACTGGCGCGAAACAGCGCGGCCAGATCGTCGAGCACCGCCTCGGCGCGGTCGGGCTGCTCGCGCACCAGCGCGCTGGCAGCGTTGAGGGCGTTGAACAGAAAGTGCGGGCGGATGCGCGCCTGCAGCTCGGTCAGCCGCGCCTGCACGTCCATCGGCGTGAACGCGCGGCTGCGCAGCTGCAGATCGCGGATGAACAGCGCTGCCAGCACGGCCGCGAGCATCGCCACCGGCCACATCGCCTGCGCGGCCTGCGGATCGACCATGTCGATCAGCGGCTGCGCCAGCGCCCGCACTCCCAGCGCACACGCCGCCGCCAGCAGCGCGCCCCACGCGCGCATCACCCACGCGCCATAGCCGCGCCACCAGCGTTGCGACACACAGATCGCCGCCAGCCACAGCAGCAGCGCCGGCTCCACCCAGCTCAGCAGCAACAGCGCGTGGGGCCACGGCCAGCCCTGCGGCCACTGCCACAGCGCAATCAGCGCCAGCGCGCCGTGCAGCACCAGCAGCGCCCGCAGCAGGCTGCCGGCGCTGCAGAAGTCGATGCGTTGGGCTTGGTCTTCGCTTTCGGCCATGGGGTTGGTCGGGCGGAAACCGGCCTGCGGCAGCCGCGCGACGCCCGCGCATCCGCTGCCTAGAATGCAGCGCACCGCGCAAAGCTCGCGAAAGCAGCCCCTCCGCCCCGACTTCCCGCCTCATGCACGATCAATTCGACCACAAGAAGGACGCCTGGAGCGCCCGTTTTTCCGAGCCCGTCAGCGCGCTGGTGCAGCGCTACACCGCCTCGGTCGGCTTCGACCAGCGGCTGGCGCTGTTCGACATCGAGGGCTCGCTGGCGCACGCGACCATGCTCGCCGAACAGGGCATCATCAGCCGCGACGATCTGGCCGCGATCGAGCGCGGCATGGCGCAAATCCGCGACGAAATCGCCAGCGGCCGCTTCGAGTGGAAACTCGAACTCGAAGACGTGCACCTCAACATCGAGGCGCGGCTGGTGCAGCTCGTCGGCGACGCCGGCAAGCGGCTGCACACCGGGCGCAGCCGCAACGACCAGGTCGCCACCGACATCCGGCTGTGGCTGCGCGATGCCATCGACCAAATCGCCGCGCAGCTGCGCGCGCTGCAACGGGCGCTGGTCGATCTGGCCGGGCAGCATGCCGACACGGTGATGCCTGGGTTCACCCATCTGCAAGTCGCGCAGCCGGTGAGCTTTGGCCACCATCTGCTGGCGTATGTGGAAATGTTCGGCCGCGACGGCGAGCGTCTGCGCGATGCGCGTGTGCGGGTCAACCGCCTACCGCTGGGTGCCGCCGCGCTGGCCGGCACGACCTTCCCGATCGACCGCCTGCACGTGGCGCAATTGCTCGGGTTCGACGGCGTGTGCCAGAACTCGCTCGACGCCGTGAGCGACCGCGATTTTGCGATCGAATTCACCGCCGCTGCGGCGCTGGTGATGCTGCACATTAGCCGCCTGAGCGAAGAACTGGTGCTGTGGATGAGCCCGGCGTTCGGCTTCATCGACCTGGCCGACCGCTTCTGCACCGGGTCGAGCATCATGCCGCAGAAAAAAAACCCGGACGTGCCCGAACTCGCCCGCGGCAAGACCGGGCGCGTCGCCGGTCACCTGATGGGACTGCTGATGCTGATGAAAGCGCAGCCGCTGGCCTACAACAAAGACAACCAGGAAGACAAAGAGCCGCTGTTCGACACTGCCGACACCGTGCTCGACACCCTGCGCTTGTTCACCGACATGGTCGGCGGCATCCGTGTCAAGCCCGAGGCGATGCAGCGCGCTGCTCTTCAGGGCTACGCCACCGCGACCGATCTGGCCGACTATCTGGTCAAAAAAGGCCTGCCGTTTCGCGATGCGCACGAAGTCGTCGCGCGTGCGGTGCGCCTGGCGGTCGACCGCGGCGTCGGGCTGGAGGCCCTGCCGGTTGCCGAATTGCAGGGCCTGTGCCCGCTGATCGGTGACGACGCTCTGGACGTGCTGCAACTGCGCGGGTCGCTCGCCGCACGCGACCACCTCGGCGGCACAGCGCCCAACCAAGTGCGCGCGCAGGTGGCGCGCTGGCGCGCGCTGCTCGACACCACGCCGTAAACGCCAGCGCCCACCGCCGTGCGCAGCACCAAGCGCGTGACCTTCATACGCCCGCGCGGTGAGGTGCAGGCCGCGGTGACCTCACGCGCCCAGCCAACGCACCAACCCGTAGCCCACCACCCCAGCCAACGTCGGCCACGCCAAACCCCCGCGCCAGCGGTGCGCCAAGGCCACGGCCACCAACCCGGCAGCAGCGCTGGCCGCTGCCGAGCCATCGCCACGCCAAGCGGGCCAAAGCGACACGACCAGCAGCGCCGTGATCGCCGCCGGCCCCAAGGCATCGAGCAGACGCTGCACCCCTTTCGTGTTGCGCGAGCCTGAGGCCAAGGGCCGCCAGTACAGGGGCAGCAGCCTTTCAGTCATGGCTCTCCCTCCCGATCCGATCCCGCGTCTTGTCCGTGCGCTGGGTGTTGTGACCCGTGCGTTGTCGGCCCCCCAGCCCGCCCGCCGCGGCACCCGCGAGCATTGCAGCCAGCAGCACCAGATATGACGGCCACCAAGGCACCAACACCGCCGTAGCGGCTGCCGCAATGGCGATCACGCGCTTTTCGGTCAGGCGAATGATGTTGAGCAGCAATGCAAAAAACAGCGCTGGCAAGACGAAATCCAGCGTAGACGACAGCACCGGCGAAACCGCCGCCAACTTTTCGCCGAAGCGCACGCCCAAAAGCGTGCCGATCACCCAAGCGGCATACGCACCCGCTTGCAATCCGATCAACCACGCGTGTCGCTCGGTTTCGGGCAGGCCGCCCAGCCGTGCACCGCTGGCGGCAAACACCTCGTCGGTCAGACCGAACGCCAGCAGAGGGCGCGGCAGCGCCCAACGCGATGTTTGCAAGCGAGGCAACAGCGCAGCACCGTAGAAGAGGTGGCGCACATTCATCAGCCAGACCATGCCCACTGCGGCCGCCGCAGGCGCGGACGACGCCAGCAACGCGATCAGAACAAACTGGCTTCCGCCAGCAAAAATCGTTGCCGATATCAATACGGTTGCCCAGCCGGGTAGCGGTGCCTGTGTCGCCGCCAATCCGAACGAGAGCGCGATCGGCAAGTACCCCAACACAATCGAAAGACTCGCCGCGAGGCCGCGAAAAAAGGGCTGCAGAGCTCGCATGACTACCTCGCCAACGGTTTTCGCAGGGCAAACACATGCGTGCCCCCGTCCCAATCGCCCCCACCGACCGTGGCAAACACTCGACGATGCCGAAACACCTCAAAACCTGCCAGGCAGGCCAGTTCCTTGAAGCGTCTGGCGTGGGTTTTGCGCTCGACCTCGTAGTCAAAACCGGCCGCCATGGCCTGTAATTCGAGGCGGAAAAACCGCAGCTGGGCCGCCGCGGCCTGTTCGGGTGTGGCATCACTCACCGCGTCAGCAACCGCGACGCTGGCCTCGGCGATACTGAGCAGTTGACGACCCCGCGCCACCGCGTCGGCCTCACGACCGGATTCGGCGCTGAGCAGCGCCAGACCCAGCACGCTGCGCAGCCGAACGAACACGTCTAGCACGGTAGACGGCAACGCTTGCAGAGCCTGTGGCCCCATCCCGGCCATTACCGCAAGAAGATAGGCGCCATGATGACGAATCAGCGCCAGGTTGCGCTGCGCGGGTGTGGTGAACGGAGGAAGAAATTCGTCGGCAAGTAAAAGGTAGCCGCCGGGTCTCAGCAGAGCAAAGGCCTGCTGCAGCATGAAGGCCGTATTCAGATGACGCGAAGCGCCTGTGGAAGTGAGGAGGTCGAAAGATTGCGGCGACAGGTTGGCCTGGAGAAAGTCCGCCGCCAGCGCCCGCGCACGGCCGTTCCCACACAGGTTGCGCTGCAAACAGGCAAAGACATTTGCATCGGACTCGATCGCGGTGACCTGCTGCAGCGGCAGCATTTCCAGCAACATCAGCAACGACACGCCGGGCCCACTGCCTATGTCGAGCGTCAGCGCTCCGCTGCCCCCAGCAGTGGGCAGGACGTGCAGCGCATCCTCAGCCATCGCCACGATCTGCCGGGCATACGCAGGGTGCAGCAATTCAAACGCGTCGTAATCATCAACGTCGATACGGCTCGAAAAAACGGCTTCCCCGTCTGGCGCGACATGCGCCGATCGCTTAGCGCGCCCCCGCTGCATCGGCGCAGGCAGGCAAGGCTCCCCGCGCAGATTCAGGTTCTCCGCGGCCAAAGCGCTCAACGTCCAGGAGTCGCTCGCCGCAAGCCGCCGCCAGCCGTCGCGGGTCTGGTCATCGGTGGGGAGCCCGGGCGCTTGTGCCCAGCGGGCAAGGCGCAGCGCCTCATCGAAGACAGACCGGCCCGTCGGTTCAGTCGGGATCGAGAACGCCCCGGTGTGATGCAGGGGAAAAATGCCTAGGTAGGGGCTCTCGCCGTCATCTCCAGCCAACACGCAGACGGGCCAGACCCAGCCGCCATGCCCCGCCACCGTCGGTGGCTGCAAGTTTTCCGTCATCACTTCGAGGGCTCGAGACAGAGGTCGTGGTGCCGCACGCAGAACAAAGGCTGCCGCTGAAACGCCCTGGCTCACCTCGACCAATGCACGCTGCATGGCGGCCCGCAAACCGGCCCAACCGGCCTCGCTTTGCGGCCAATCCCAAGTCGTCATTACCGACTGCGCGAGTGGCTGCGGGCGCGGATACTCGATCAACACCAGCGCACGGCACGGACCGTCGAAAGCGGCGTAAAGATGGCGCTGATCAGCCGCGAACTCGTGCGACTGCCCCGCCCACAGCAGCCGCGGCTGGTCAGGTTCGCCGACCAGCAGCGCTCCCTGCAACACCGTGACTTTTTCTCGCACTCCAGCCGGATGCGCGGGCGCTTCACGCCGGTATCCGACGGCGTAGTCCACGGCGTAAAGCTCGATCAGCGGCGGCCCTGCATGCTGTTCGATTAATCGAACGGTCGATCCGGGGTCTTGCGCCGCGGCCTCGGCTTGGGGTAATACCTCGATGGGCTGCAGCAACGCGGAAAAAGGCACATCGAGAACGCTGGCGACTAACCACAGCGTGCCAACGGTCGGGTTTCCCGTCCCAGCTTCAAGGCTCGACAAGGTCGATTTCGCCAGGCCGCAGCGCTCGGCCAGCCCCGAAAGCGTCCACCCTCGCCGCTCTCGTAAGCGACGGACCTGCTCACCGAGCGAAGAGGCAATACCCGACATCGCCATCATATGTTCATCATAAAAAACCGAGAGAATTTTATAATGAACAGCGCTGCGATGGGAACGCCCGGCGGAATCGCCCGATCATCCAGTCCCGAGCAGTTGCTCAGGTCGCCTCAGGCACGCGGCAGCGTCACCCCGTGCTGGCCCTGGTATTTGCCGCCGCGGTCCTTGTAGCTGACCTCGCACACCTCATCGCTTTCGAAAAACAGCACCTGCGCGCAGCCCTCGCCCGCGTAAATCTTGGCTGGCAGCGGCGTGGTGTTGGAAAACTCCAGGGTCACGTAGCCTTCCCATTCGGGCTCGAACGGCGTGACGTTGACGATGATGCCGCAGCGCGCGTAGGTGCTCTTGCCCAGGCAGATGGTCAGCACGTTGCGCGGAATGCGGAAGTACTCGACGGTGCGCGCCAGCGCAAAGCTGTTGGGCGGGATGATGCACACGTCGCCGCGATAGTCGACAAAGGACTTTTCGTCGAAATTTTTCGGGTCGACGATGGTGCTGTTGATGTTGGTGAAGATCTTGAATTCGTCTGCGCAACGGATGTCGTAGCCGTAGCTCGACGTGCCGTAGGACACGATGCGATGCCCATCGCGCTCGCGGATCTGCGCCGGCTCGAACGGCTCGATCATCGCAAAGTGCTCGGCCATGTGGCGGATCCATTTGTCGGACTTGATGCTCATCTGGAGTTCTTTCGCAAAGAGGTCGGCATGGCGGACAAAGCTCGCGTCGCCGCGTGACCCGGTTCAGCCGCGGGCGGGCGACACGGTCTGCACTTGCGCCGCAGCCAGCACAGCCTGAAACCGCAACCATAGCCGATCGACCGGCGCGGCAATGCGCAGTTGCTTGCGCCGCGACGTTGCGCCCCGCGTCAGGCTGACGTCTCGCCGCGCCACGCCGCACAAGGCTGCGATGAAGTCGATCAGCGCCGCGTTCGCCTGGCCATCGACCGGCGGCGCCGCGAGGCGAATGCGCAGCGCGTCGCCATGCTCGCCGACCAGCGCACTGCGTCGCGCACCCGGCTGCACCACCACGTCCAGCACCGAATCACCGCCCGCGGCGCGCAGCCACGGTGGCAGATCGGCAAGGTGGGGCGATGTCATCATCACGGTGGCTCGGAAACGAAAAACCCGGGCGCGTTCGCCCGGGTTCGCAGTGCGGCAGCCGCCAGTCGCCACACTCGGCCCGGTCAGTTGCCGGGCCCGTGGAACAACCGCGGCTGCGTCTGGCCGCTTATGGCTTGCTGGTCGGGAACGGCCAGGCCGCCTGCGGGTTCAGCTTGGTCTGCGCCGCTGCTGCGGGCGCTTCGGCGGGGGCAGGCTTGGCGGCGGGGGCCTTTTTCGCCGCGGCCTTCTTGGCCGGCGCTTTTTTCGCCGCGGCCTTTTTCGCCGGTGCGGCCTTCTTCGCAGCAGCCTTCTTCGCTGGCGCCTTTTTGGCCGCAGCTTTCTTGGCCGGAGCAGCCTTCTTCGCCGCCGCCTTTTTCGCCGGCGCTTTCTTGGCGGCGACTTTCTTCGCCGCAACTTTCTTCGCAGCGGCCTTCTTGGCCGGCGCCGCCTTCTTCACGGCCACCTTCTTCACCGCAGCCTTCTTGGCCGGGGCGGCCTTTTTGGCGACGACCTTCTTCGCCGCGACCTTCTTCGCCGGGGCCTTCTTCGCGGCGACTTTCTTCGCCGCAGCTTTCTTCGCAGTTGCCATGTTGATACTCCTTGATCAAGTGTTATGAAGTGAAGCCGGTCGCTGAATCGATGCCGAGCGCCTCACGGCCCCGCCTCCCGGCGGTTTCCTGTACGGGACATCGGCACGGCGTTCAGCCGGCAACCCCGCGGCACGCATCAGCGCTGAGCGTGAGCAGGGATTCGTCCGCGCCGGTGTCTGCGACACCGCGCGGAGGAATGGGGAGATTCGTGGCAAAGACGGTTGCGGCAATGTGCAGCCGCGGCTGATTGAAGCGGTGCCGCTCACCGCGCCACGGCCGAGCGGCGAAGCTGCTAGCCCTGCGGCCATGCTGCCGGCCCAGCGAGGCGAAAAGTCGGTGCCGTTCACATCGGCCGACTTTGAACTGCGCTTCACACCGAACCCATCCGGCAGGGGGAAGGCGCCCCCCGAGCCGGCAGGCGCCGGCTGCGGCGATGGGGGGCGCATCAGCAGTTCGAGCACGAGGTCGGGGCGTTGCAGATCAGCGGAGGTTCAACGGAAAACGCGAAGGTGGGGACGATCAGTCGTTCGGCAAAGCGGCGAGCAAGCGGCGGGCGGGAGTCTCACTCCCACGACAGCGCGCCCCCCGTCTGGTATTCAATGACCCGGGTTTCGAAAAAGTTGCGTTCCTTTTTCAGGTCGATCATTTCGCTCATCCACGGGAACGGGTTCTCCTCGTTGGGGAACAGGGGATCGAGCCCGATCTGCACCGCGCGACGGTTGGCGATGAAGCGCAGATAGCCCTTGAACATCGAGGCGTTCAAGCCCAGCACCCCGCGCGGCATGGTGTCTTCGGCGTAGCGGTATTCCAGCTCGACCGCGCGGTGGAACAGCTCGGCGATTTCGCGCTTGAACTCGGGCGTCCACAGGTGCGGGTTTTCGAGTTTGATCTGGTTGATCAGGTCGATGCCGAAGTTGCAGTGCATCGACTCGTCGCGCAGGATGTACTGATACTGCTCGGCCGCTCCCGTCATTTTGTTCTGTCGCCCCATCGCGAGGATCTGCGTGAAGCCGACATAGAAGAACAGCCCCTCCATCAGGCAGGCGAAGACGATGATCGAGCGCAGCAGTTCCTGATCGTTGCGTTCGCTGCCGCCGAAGGCCGAGGTGTGGAAGTTGGGGTTGGTCAGGGTGTCGATGAACGGGATGAGGAACTCGTCCTTGTCGGCGATCGACGGAATCTCGTGATAGGAGTTGAAGATCTCGCCCTCGTCGAGGCCGATGCTCTCGACGATGTATTGGTAGGCGTGGGTGTGGATCGCTTCCTCGAACGCCTGGCGCAGCAGGTACTGCCGGCACTCAGGGTTGGTGATGTGGCGATAGGTGCCCAGCACGATGTTGTTGGCCGCAAGCGAATCGGCGGTGGTGAAAAAGCCGAGGTTGCGCCGGATGATGCGGCGCTCGTCTTCGCTCAGGCCGTTGGGGTCCTTCCACATCGCGATGTCGCGCGACATGTTGATTTCCTGCGGCATCCAGTGGTTGGCGCAGGCGGCCAGATATTTGTCCCAGGCCCACTTGTACTTGAAGGGGACGAGTTGGTTGACGTCGGCGCGGCAGTTGATGATGCGTTTGTCTTCGACCCGCACGCGCTCGCTGGAAGCGGCGCGCTGGCTGTGGCCATCGTCATCGGCGACTGGGGCGAGGGCTTCTGCCGGCGCGGGGGACAGTGCTGCGGCATCGTGCGCTTTGATGGCCTTTGCGGCCAGTGCTGCCGATGCAGGGGAGTTGGAAACCGTATCGGATTCGTCCCAGACGAGCATGGTGTGTCCTTTCAAACATTATCGAGGGTTCATTGCCTTTGCATCAACTGCGATACACCGATGCATGAACCTTGTGTTGTGCTGTTGCGTCGCTGACGCGCGACGCGTTGGGTCTATCGATGAGTTCGAGTCGTGTCGCGTCAGGTGTTCTGCGCGCCAGATCATCACATCGACGGATGCGACCCGCAGCGCCCCATCGCGCTGCAGGCCGCATGAATGCTGGGTTTACTGGCAGGCCTCGCATTCCGGGTTGTCGATGCTGCAGAAGCGGATGTCGCCGGACTGCACCACGCCTTGCGCCCCAGTAGCAGCCGCAGCAGGTGCGGCCTGCGGCACTGCGTTGAGCGCGCCGGCCTTGACCGTGGATTTCTCGACGTGGGTCGCGGCGATGGTGCGCAGGTAATAGGTGGTCTTGAGTCCGCGCTGCCAGGCGAGCTTGTAGGTCTCGTCAAGCAGCTTGCCGGAGGCATTGGCCATGTAGAGGTTGAGCGACTGCGCCTGATCGATCCACTTCTGCCGGCGCGCGGCTGCCTCCACCACCCAGCGGGTGTCGATTTCGAACGCGGTGGCGTACAGCGCCTTGAGGTCGGCGGGGATGCGGTCGATGCGCTGGGTGCTGCCGTCGAAATACTTGAGGTCGGCCACCATCACCGCGTCCCACAGCCCGCGCGCCTTGAGGTCGCGCACCAGGTACTGGTTGATGACGGTGAACTCGCCCGACAGATTGGACTTGACGTACAGGTTCTGGAAGGTCGGCTCGATGCAGGCGTCGACACCGATGATGTTGGAAATGGTCGCGGTCGGCGCAATCGCCACGCAGTTGGAGTTGCGCATGCCGTCGCGCGCAATCTTGGCGCGCAGCGCATCCCAGTCCAGGGTGCTGGATGTGTCGGCGTCGACGTAGCCCCCGCGCTCCTCGGCCAGCAACCCGAGGGTGTCCTGCGGCAGGATGCCCCGATCCCATAGCGAGCCGGCGTAGCTGCTGTAGCGCCCGCGCTCGCGCGCCAGTTCGCTCGACGCCCAGTAGGCTTCAAAGCACACGGCTTCCATCGAACGGTCGGCAAACTCCACCGCCTCGGCCGAGCCGAACGGCAGTCGCAGTTGGTACAGGCAGTCCTGATAGCCCATGACGCCGAGACCGACGGGCCGGTGCTTGAGGTTGGCGTTGCGCGCCTTGGCGACCGCGTAGTAGTTGATGTCGATCACGTTGTCGAGCATGCGCATCGCGGTGCCGACGGTGCGGCGCAGCTTGTCGTGGTCGATGATTTTTTTCCCGTCAGGCCCGTCCTTCAGATGCGCAGCGAGGTTGACCGAGCCGAGGTTGCACACGGCGATTTCGGTCTCGCTGGTGTTGAGGGTGATTTCGGTGCACAGATTGCTCGAATGCACCACGCCGACGTGCTGCTGCGGGCTGCGCACATTGCAGGCGTCCTTGAAGGTGATCCACGGGTGCCCGGTTTCGAACAGCATCGACAGCATCTTGCGCCACAGTTGCACGGCGGGAAGGGTTTTGTGCAGCTTGAGTTCGCCGCGTCGTGCCTTGTCTTCGTAACGGGTGTAGGCCTCCTCGAACGCGCGGCCGAACTTGTCGTGCAGATCGGGCACGTCGCTGGGCGAGAACAGCGTCCACTCGCCGCCTTCCATCACCCGCTTCATGAACAGGTCGGGGATCCAGTTGGCGGTGTTCATGTCGTGGGTGCGGCGGCGGTCGTCGCCGGTGTTCTTGCGCAGCTCCAGAAACTCCTCGATGTCCAGGTGCCAGGTTTCGAGGTAGGCGCACACCGCGCCCTTGCGCTTGCCGCCCTGGTTGACGGCGACTGCGGTGTCGTTGACCACCTTGAGGAACGGCACCACGCCCTGGCTCTTGCCGTTGGTGCCCTTGATGTGGCTGCCCAGCGCGCGCACCCGCGTCCAGTCGTTGCCCAGCCCGCCGGCGAACTTGGACAGCAGGGCGTTTTCCTTGATCGCCTCGTAGATGCCGTCCAGGTCGTCGGACACGGTGGTGAGGTAGCAGCTCGACAGCTGCGAGCGCCGCGTGCCGGAGTTGAACAGCGTCGGCGTGCTGCTCATGAAATCGAAGCTGGACAGCAGCTCGTAGAACTCGATGGCGCGCGCCTCGCGGTCGATTTCGTTCAGCGCCAGCCCCATCGCCACGCGCATGAAAAAGTGCTGCGGCAGCTCGAACCGCCGCCCGTCCTTGTTCAGCCGGGTATCGGCGCGGTGGGTCAGCAGGTAGCGGTCGTACAGGGTCTGCAGCCCGAGGTAGTCGAACTGCAGATCGCGCTCGGGCTTGAGCGCCGCGCCCAGCCGCGCCAGATCGAACTGCGACAGCCGCTCGTCGAGCAGTTCCAGATCGACCCCGAGCTTGATGAACGCGGGGAAGGACTCGGCGTAGCGCGTGGCCATCTGCGCCTGGGTCACGTCTTCATCGAGCGCCTCGCGCCGCATGGTGTGCAGCAGCAGCCGGGCAGTGACCTTGGAGTAGTCGGGGTCGCGCTCAATCAGGGTGCGCGCTGCGAGGATCGCCGCCTTGTACACCTCGGTCATCGGCACGCCGTCGTACAGATTGCGCAGGGTTTCGTCGAGAATCGGCGCAGCCTTGACGTCCGCGCTCAGCCCGGCGCAGGCCGACTCGACCAGCGCCGCCAGCGCCGCGCGGTCCAGCGGCTTGCGCACCCCGCCGTCTTCCACATGCAGCACCGGCTCGGCCGCAGGCTGCGGCGCCGCGGCCTTCTGCGCCGCCCGCTCCTGCGCCCGCCGCTCGCGGTACAGCACATAGGCGCGGGCGACTTCGTGCTCGCCCGCGCGCATCAGCGCCAGCTCGACGTGATCCTGCACGTCCTCGATGTGGAAGGTGCCGCCGCCCGGGCGGCTGCGCAGCAGCGCGCGCACCACCGCCTCGGTGAGGTTGCCGACGGTTTCGCGCACACTGGCCGAAGCGGCCGCGCCGCTGCCCTGCACCGCGATGAACGCCTTGGTCATCGCCACCGCGATCTTCCCCGGCTCGAATGGCACCACCGCGCCATTGCGCCGGATGAGGTGATAGTCGGCGTAGACGCTACGCGCCGCGGCTGTCTCGGCCTGCGGGGTGGGCGTGGACGGGGCGTGCGAGCGCGGCTCTATGGCGGGGCTGGGGTTCATCGGGCTCTCCTGTGGTGGCTTGCTGCGCGCGCCGGCGGTGTGGAATGCGGCGCGGCGCGCGCAGGGGAAATCGGGGTCGGGCATACGGCTCAGGAAGGAGCCGCAGGCCGGGTACGCGGCGGGACGGCGGCTCACCTTCGCCCGGGCCGAGGCACTATATCTAGTGCGGCGCCGGTTTTCAAGCGCTATAGATAGTGCAAACCCGAGTTTTCGCTGAAGCCCTCTGCGGGCCGCAGGTGGGCGTGCAAGCGGTTGATCGCGATGGCTTTTTCGCCAGTCTGGCGGCCGCGTGCGAGGGGCCGTGGATCGGCCGGATCAGGTCGACGACGGCTGAAACGGCAGCGCCGAATCGGGCAGCGCCAGGCCGTTGCGCAGCCGCGTCCACTCGAAGCCGCTGCCGGGGTCGGTTTTGCGGCCGGGGGCGATGTCGCTGTGGCCCGCGACCGCGCGCAGCGGGTAGCGCTGCCACAGCTCGGCGCCCAGCGCGATCAAAGTGTCGTACTGCGCGTCGGCGAAGGGCTGGTCGTCGCTGCCTTCGAGTTCGATGCCGATGCTGAAGTCGTTGCATCGCTCGCGCCCTAAAAAATTCGACACCCCGGCGTGCCACGCGCGCCGCTCGCACGATACGCACTGGGTCAGGTCGCCGTTGCGGTGCACGACGAAATGCGCCGACACCCGCAGCCCGGCCAGGGTGGCAAAGTACGGATGCGCAGCCGGGTCGAGGCGATTGGTGAACAGATCGAGGATGGCGCTACCGCCGTATTGCCGCGGCGGCAGCGCGATGCAATGAATCACCAGCAGGTCGATGGTCGTGCCCGGCGGACGCGCGTCTTCGTTTGGCGAGGGCACATGGCGCGCGTGGCGCAGCCAGCCGGCCGCCTCGTCCGGCGCGGCAGCAACAAGGGTCGGCTGGTTCATCAGCCCTCGCCGAGGTCGGCGCCAGCCGCGTCGTCCATCGGGTCGCGGATCTGCAGCCGCTCCATGCGGTAGCGCATCTGCCGCAGGTTCAGCCCCAGCAGCTGCGCCGCCGCGGTGCGGTTGAAGCGGGTGCGGCGCAGCGCCTCGACCAGTATCGCCCGCTCGACCTGATCGACGTACTCGCCGAGGTCGGCCGGCAGCGCGACCCCGGGGCCGAATTCGGGCATCGGCGGCGCCGGGCGCGCAGGCGCGGGAGATGGCCCAGCGGCGGGGGCCGACGCGGGGGTCGCAGGCAGTGCAGCCGACTCGGCCGGGGCCACGGCGGCGGGTCGCGCCGGCATGGCTGCGCCCGAGAACGTGACGGCCGCCGGCAGCGGGGCGCTCCCCGCCGCTGCCCCGGCCTCCGGCAGATCGAAGGCCTCGGGCCCGAGCGCATCGACCGGCGACAGCGCGACCGCGCGGTGCAGCAGGTTGTCGAGCTCACGCACATTGCCGGCAAACGGATGGCGGCGCAGCCGGTCGATCGCCGCCGGGGTGAGCCGCAGACCGGGCCGCGCGTTGTCGCGCCTCAGCGGTGCCAGCAGCGCCTCGACCAGCAGCGGCAGATCGTCGAGGCGCTCGCGCAGCGGCGGCAAGGTCACGCCGATGACGTTGAGGCGATAGAACAAATCCTGCCGGAACTCGCCGCGCGCGACCATGCCGGCCAGATCGCGATGGGTGGCGCTGACCAGCCGCACATCGACCGGCATTTCCGCGGTTTCGCCCACCGGCCGCACCCGCCGCTCCTGCACCGCGCGCAGCAGCTTGGCCTGCATCGCCAGCGGCAGTTCGCCGATTTCGTCGAGGAACAGGGTGCCGCCGCTGGCCGCGGCGAAAAATCCCGGATGGTCGGCCATCGCCCCGGTGAACGCGCCCTTGCGATAGCCGAAGAACTCGGCTTCGAGCAACTGCTCGGGAATCGCGCTGCAGTTGACCGGAACGAACGGCCCGTCGGCGCGGCCGCTGGCCTCGTGCACCGCGCGCGCGGCCAGCTCCTTGCCGGTGCCCGATTCACCGAGTATCAGCACCGGTGCCATGCTGCCGGCCACCCGCAGCAAGGTCTGCTTGACCAGCCGCATCGGCGTCGATTCGCCCACCATGCGGGCCATCGCCCCGCCGGCGGCGGCGCCCGTCGCCGCGCCACCCGCTGCGACCGGCTCTGTCCGCGCCTCGGCGCGCAGCGCCGCGTGCACCGTGCGCCGCAGCTCGGCCAGGTCGACCGGCTTGCTCAGGTAGTCGAACGCCCCGGCCTTGAGCGCGGCCACAGCATTGCCTGCGCTGCCGTAAGCGGTGATGACCACGACCTTTTCGCGCCGCTGCGGCCGCGATTGCAGCCAGTGCAGCACGTCCATGCCCTCGCCGTCGGGCAGGCGCATGTCCGTGAGCACCACCGCGTAGTCGCGCCGGTCGAGCTGCTGCAGCGCCTGCGCCACATCGGCCGCGGTGTCGGTCAGCCAGCCCTCGCGCACCAGACTCAGGGTGTAGAGCTCGCGCAGATCGGGCTCGTCGTCGACGACCAGAATGCGCGCGTCTGCGGGTTTCATCGGGCAGCGGTCGAGGATTGGACGGGGACGATGGCGAAATGTCCGCGCGCCTGCGGCGTGTCTTCGTGCTCCACACGGTAGAGCAGGCGGGCGCCATTGCGGGCGCAGAGTTCCAGGGAAATATACAGTCCCAGCCCGAGGCCGCGGCTGCTGGTCGTGCGGAAGGGCTCGAACAGTTGGCGGCGCAGTTCGGGGTCGATCACCGGGCCGTCGTTGCCGACGCGGATTTCGCTCACCCGCCCGCGGCCGAACTGCTGCAGCTCGATCGCCCCGGGCCGCGCGCTGGCGTAGCGCAGCGCATTGCTCAGCAGGTTGACCAGCACCCGGCGCAGATGCAGCGCGTCAAAGCGCAGCAGCGCGGCTTCGTCCTCCAGCCGCAGCACCAGCCGGCCCGAGCCTTGCGGATCGAACTCGGCCTGCAGTTCGCGCAGCAGCGCCGCAACCGCGAGGTCGGCGATTTCGCTTTGCCGCGGGCGGCCGAGTTCCAGCACGTCCTCGACGGTGCGGTTGATGCGCTCGACGTTCTGCGCGACGATCTGGTGCAGCCGCGCGGTCTGCGACGACAGCGCCTGCCCCTCCCCCGCCAGCGCGTTGGCCTGCGCGATCGCGCCCAGCGGATTGCGGATTTCGTGCGCGACACTGGCGACCAGCCGGCCCATCGCCGCGAGCTTTTCCTGCTGGATGCGAGCGTCGATGTCGCGCAGATCCTGCAGCACGATCAGATAGCCGGCGCCGCCCGGCAGATCGGGCAGCACCGACAGCTGCAGCCGCAGCCTCGCCCCGGCGGCGTTGCTGACCACGGCTTCGCGCGTGTCCTGCGCGTCGGTGCGCATCGCCGCGAGCTCCTGCACCACGGCGCTGGCCTGCGGAATTTCGCGCAGACTGCGCCGGCCGAGCCGGCCGCGCGCACTCACCGCATCGCCCCACGGCAGTTGCAGCAGCCGCTGCGCCGCGGGGTTGAGCGCTTCGAGCGCGTCGCCGCTGTCGACCACCAGGATGCCGTCGCGCTGCTCCTCGATCACCCGCTGGTTGATCGCCATCTGCCGCCGCGCCCGCAGCTCGCTGCCGCGCGCCCGCGCCTCCTGCTGCGCCAGCCGCTGCGACAGCTGCCAGGTCAGCGCACCGACCGCGAAATACGCCGCGCCGACAAAGCCGGCGTTGAGCAGTTGCGCCTCCATCTCGGCGCGGCCGCTGAGCAGCGCCAGCGTCGCGTCGCCGAGCAGCAGCAGCGACACGATGGCCGCCACCAGCAGGGTCAGCGACAGGGTGCCGTAAATGCCTGCAGCCAGCACCGGCAGCGCGTAGATCAGCACGAACTCGCGGTTGGGAAACGCCGCGAGAAACTGCAGCGTCGCAAACGTCAGCAGATCGACCACGATGGCCACGAGCACCTGCCAGGCCAGCGCCGACTCGCGCCCCCAGCTCCACAGCAGCGAGCCCAGCGTGGCAACCACATAAACCGCGGCGACCGCGTAGGCGGCCAGCGGCGGTGCATGCGGCGCGGGGCTCAGCGCCTGCAGCAGCAACAGCCACAGCAGCAGCATCGCCGCCATCGCCACCCGCGCGCCGGCCAGCACCCGGAAGGTGCGCAGCCGCTCGCGGCCCAGCCGCGCGGCCGGAAACAGCGCGGTGCCGCGGCTGGCGGCGAACATCGATGGCGCGAAGCCGCTGTCAGTGCCCGCGCCGCCCCGGCGCTCACGCGCCCAGGCGGGCATGGTCTTCGCTGCAGTAAGGCTTGCCGTCGCGCCACACGCAGCGGCTGCGCGGGGTGTGGACGCCGCAGCGGGTGCAGGCCAGCATCGGCTCGGGCGGCGGCAGGGGTTTGGGCTCGCGCGCGCGGCGCAGCGCGGCATCTTTTTCGCGCTGCGACTTTTTGATGACCATCAGCCCGACGATGACCACCACGAACAGAACCAGATACTTCATCGGTGCAGTATCACCTGCAGCACGAAGCGCGAGCCGACATAGGTGAGCAGCAGCAGCGCCGACCCGGCGAACAGCCACGCCAGCGCGCGCGTGCCGCGCCAGCCGAGAAACACCCGGCCGGCCATCAGAATCGCAAAAATCACCCAGGCGGCGATGCCGAACACCGTCTGATGGCTGAACTCGAACGGCCGGCCGAACAGCTCTTCGCTGAACACCGCGGCAAAAATCAGTGAGGCCGTGAGCAGCGCAAAACCGACCCCGGCCAGCCGGTAGGTGAGCTTTTCCAGGGTCAGCAGCGGCAGGCTGCGCGACACCCCGGCGCTCGCCCCCTTGCGGCGATGCAGCGAGCGCTCGGCCGACCACAGCATCACCCCATGCAGCACCGCGGCGCCGAACAACCCGTAGGCGGCGATGCCCATCGCCCAGTGCAGCGCGAAGGTCGGCCCGGCGCCGTAGGGCGGAGCAAACGCCCCGGGGAACCACCAGGCCAGCATCACCGAAATCGCCGCCAGCAGGCAGATCCAGCTACGCAGCGCCTGCAACGGGTAATACAAGCTCTCGACCCAGTACACCGCGGCAACCAGCCAGAAGGTCACCGACAGCGCCGGGGCGAAGCCGAAATGCGGCTGCACGTCGCCATGCAGCACCAGCGCGAATGTGCCAGCCTGCGCCAGCCAGGCGGCGGCCATCACCGCGGTGGCCGCATGGTCGTGCCGGGCGCTGGCACCACCGCCGGCGCCGGCGGCGTTGAACGCGAGCGCCGGCCGCGGCCGCGACAGCAAGGCCGCCAGCAGATACAGCGCGAAAGCCAGTGCGTTCACTAAAATCGCCATCGTTTCAGTTTAGCCCACCCCTCTGCGCGGCAATGGCCCCGATGCCTTGTCAGCGGCAGGGTGAGGGGCGGTTGATCGGCGGGTGCCAACCCCATGCATCTCGCGCCGGGCGCGCACAAAGTCGACACCCAGTACCGGGCCTTCCCGCGTCACTCGCCCGCTTCGTTACAACACCGCTTTCCAATCCTCCGCGCGCATCAGCGCTCACCGCAACGCCCCATGCTCAACAACCTCACCCAGCGCCTGTCGCGCGTCGTCAAGACCCTCAAGGGCGAGGCCCGCATCACCGAGGCGAACATCGCCGACATGCTGCGCGAAGTGCGGCTGGCGCTGCTCGAAGCCGACGTCGCGCTACCGGTGGTGCGCGAGTTCACCGCCCGCGTCAAGGAAAAGGCGCTGGGGCAGGAAGTGGTCGGCTCGCTCACCCCGGGGCAGGCGCTGGTCGGCGTGGTGCAGCGCGAACTCGCCGCGGTGATGGGCGGCGAGCCGGTGCCGCTGAACCTGGCCACGCAGCCGCCGGCCATCGTGCTCATGGCCGGTCTGCAGGGCGCGGGCAAGACCACGACCACGGCCAAGCTCGCTCGCCTGCTGGTCGAGCGGCAGAAGAAAAAAGTGCTGACCGTGTCGTGCGACGTCTACCGCCCGGCGGCGATCGCGCAGCTGCAGACCGTGACCGAGCAGGCCGGCGCCGAGTTCTTTCCGTCCTCGCCGCAAGACAAACCGCTGGACATCGCCCGCCGCGCGGTCGATTACGCGCGCAGCCATCACTTCGACGTGCTGCTGGTCGACACCGCCGGCCGGCTGGCGGTGGACGAGGCGATGATGCGCGAAATCCGCGAGCTGCACGCCGCGCTGCACCCGATCGAAACCCTCTTCGTCGTCGATGCGATGCAGGGTCAGGACGCGGTGAACACCGCCCGCGCCTTCCACGAGGCGCTGCCGCTGACCGGCATCGTGCTGACCAAGCTCGACGGCGACGCCCGCGGCGGCGCGGCGCTGTCGGTGCGGCAGGTCACCGGTGCGCCGATCAAGTTCGCCGGGGTGTCGGAGAAGATCGACGGCCTGGAGCCGTTCGACCCGCGGCGCATGGCCGACCGCATCCTCGGCATGGGCGACATCCTCGCGCTGGTCGAGCAGGCGCAGCGCGACGTGGACATGCAGGCCGCGCAGCAGCTTGCTGCCAAGGTCAAGGCAGGCGAGCAGTTCGACCTCGAAGACTTCCTGACCCAGCTGCAGCAGATGAACAAAATGGGCGGCCTGCGCAGCATGCTCGACAAGCTGCCGGCCGAGATGCAGGCCAAGGCCGGTCAGGCCGACATGAACCGGGCCGAGCGCGACATGCGACGCATGCAGGGCATCATCCACAGCATGACCCCACAGGAGCGGCGCAAGCCCGACCTGATCAAGGCCACGCGCAAACGCCGCATCGCCGCCGGCGCCGGAGTGCAGGTGCAGGACGTCAACCGCCTGCTCAAGCAATATGAGCAGATGCGCGACATGATGAAAAAAATGAAGGGCGGCAAGATGTTCAAGATGATGCAGCGCATGGGCGGGCTGATGCCGCGCGGCTGAGCTGGCCCGCGGCGTGACGGCTGGGGCTCCCGCCGACCTGTGCGGCGCGGCATCGCGCCAGCCCCGCTCAGCCCGACCCGCCGGCAACCACCCAGTTGCGCCGCGCGGCGAGCACCGCGTCGGGGTAGGCGGCGCGGCCACGTGAGCCGTTGTAGCGGCCGAGGGCGTAGAACAGATTGCCGTTTTCGCTGTTGAGGTAGTAGCGCAGGATCACGCAGCCGTAGCGCAAGTTGACCTGCATGTGGAAAAGGCTCAGCGGGTTGCCGTCGCCGATCTGTCGCGTCCAGAACGGCATGACCTGCATGTAGCCCATCGCCCCGGCAGAAGAAATTGCGTATTTCTTGAACCCGCTTTCCACCTGGATCAGCCCGAGCACCAGCGCCGGCTCCAGCCCGGCGCGGTGCGCCTCGTACCAGAGCGTCTGCAGAAAGTCGCGCCGCACCACTTCCACCGGCATGCGCTTTTGCAGCCGCACCGACTCGGTGGCGAACCACGCCCAGTACTGCGCGAACTGCCCACCTGGCGCCAGCACCGGCTTGGGCGCCGGCGCGTCGGCAATCTGCGCGGCCAGCGCGGTGCGGATCGCGTCGCTGAGCTGCTCTTCTTTCTGCGCGCCAGCCCAGGCGCTGGGCAGCGCCAGCGGCGCGGCCGCTGCAGCCAGCCCTGCCTTGGCGGCCGTGCTCAGCCAGTGGCGGCGCGCGGCGTGCATATCCTGGCCCTCGCGTTGCGACTCTCAGCCCCTGAGGCGGGCGCGCACCTGCTCGGCGGCCGAGGCCAGCGGCAGCGGGGTCGGCTCGGTGTCGCGGCGGTGCTGGTATTCGACCGTGCCGGCCTTGATGCCGCGCTCGGACACCACCACGCGGTGCGGCACGCCGATCAGTTCCCAGTCGCCCAGCATCACCCCGGGGCGCTCGCCGCGGTCGTCCAGCGCCACGTCCACCCCGGCCTGCATCAGCTGCTGGTAGATCGCGTCGGCCTGCTCGCGCACCGCGTCGCTGCGGTCGTAGCCGATGGGGCAGATCACCACGGTGAACGGGGCAATCGCGTCGGGCCAGATCATGCCGCGGGCGTCGTGGTTCTGCTCGATGCACGCGCCGAGAATGCGGGTGATGCCGATGCCGTAGCAGCCCATTTCCATCGTCTGCGCCTTGCCCTTGTCGTCGAGGAAGGTCGCGCCCATTGCCGCGGAGTATTTGGTGCCGAGGTAGAACACATGACCGACTTCGATGCCGCGGCAGATCGCCAGTTCCCCTTGGCCGTCGGGGCTGGGGTCACCGGCCTGCACATTGCGGATGTCGGCCACTTCGGGCTCGGGCAGATCGCGGCCCCAGTTGACCCCGGTGTAGTGAAAGTCCGCCTCGTTGGCGCCGACGACGAAATCGCTCATGTTGGCCACAGTGCGGTCGGCGATCACCCGCACCGGCTGGCGGGTGCCGATCGGCCCCAGATAGCCCGGCGGGGTGCCGAAGGCGGCGACGATTTCGGCCTCGCTGGCCATGCGCGATTCGGCCAGCCCGGGGAGCTTGCCGACCTTGACTTCGTTGACCTCGTGGTCGCCGCGCACCAGCAGCAGCACGATCTGCGGCGGCGCGCCCTCCGCACCATCGACTGCCAGCACCACCGACTTGACCGTGCGCTGCAGCGGCAGGCCGAGCAGCCGCGCGACGTCCTCGCATTTGGCCGCCCCGGGCGTGGGCGTTTTCTGCAGCGCCTCGGTGTGCGCGGCGCGCTGCGCGATCAGCGGCAGCGCCTCGGCCTTTTCGATGTTCGCCGCGTAGTCCGACTGCGGGCAGTAGACGATTTGATCCTCGCCAGTGTCGGCGATCACGTGGAACTCGTGGCTGAGCGAGCCGCCGATCGCCCCCGAGTCGGCGGCAACGGCGCGAAACTCAAAGCCGAAGCGCTGAAAAATGCGCTGGTACGCCGCGAACATCGCCTGATAGCTGCGCTGCGCACCGTCGAAATCGCGGTCGAAAGAGTAGGCGTCCTTCATCGTGAACTCCCGCGCACGCATCACCCCGAAACGCGGCCGGCGCTCGTCGCGGAACTTGGTCTGGATGTGATAGAAATTGACCGGCAGCTGCCGCCAGCTGTTGATTTCGCTGCGGGCAATGTCGGTAATGACTTCCTCGGACGTGGGCTGCACGACAAAGTCGCGCTCGTGCCGATCCTTGATGCGCAGCAGCTCGGGACCGAACTTGTCCCAGCGCCCGGTTTCCTGCCACAGCTCGGCCGGCTGGATCAGCGGCATCAGCAGCTCGATCGCGCCGGCGCGGTTCATTTCCTCGCGCACAATGGCCTCGACCTTGCGGATCGAGCGCAGCCCCAGCGGCATGTAGGTGTACAGCCCGGCGGCGAGTTTTTTGATCATGCCGGCGCGCAGCATCAGCGCCTGGCTGCGCACCTCGGCGTCGGCCGGGTCTTCTTTTTGGGTGGAGAGAAAAAAGCGGGAAATGAGCATGGAGGGCGTCGTGCCACGAAAGGGGATGAGGAAAGGGAAAGACAAACGGAATCTGCACGCCAGCGTGCCAGGCCGAAGGCTCGACGGCCGCACGTCGGCCTCTCGCGGCGCGCACTCCCGATCGCCACGCCGCTGGCCGTCTGCAACCCCTGTCGGGCATCCGGGCTTGGGGCCGCGACGCGACGACGGGCTGCCTATAATCGGACGCAGAATTCTAAAAGATCAAGGACATGGCCATGCTGGATCGGGAAGGTTATCGCCCCAATGTGGGCATCATCCTGCTCAACCCGCGCAACCAGGTCTTCTGGGGCAAGCGCATCCGCGGCGACTCCTGGCAGTTTCCGCAAGGCGGCATCAACGCCGGTGAAACGCCCGAGCAGGCGATGTACCGCGAACTGCACGAGGAGGTCGGACTGCTGCCCGAACACGTGCGCATCCTCGCCCGCACCCGCCACTGGCTGCGCTACGACGTGCCCGAGAGCTACATCCGGCGTGACAGCCGCGGTATCTACAAAGGCCAGAAGCAGATCTGGTATCTGCTGCGGCTGATCGGCCGCGACTGCGACGTCTGCCTGCGCGCGACCAACCATCCCGAATTCGGCGCCTGGCGCTGGAGCGACTACTGGGTGCCGCTTGACAGCGTGATCGACTTCAAGCGCGAGGTCTACCAGTCAGCGCTCACCGAGCTGGCCGCGTATCTGCCGCGGCCCGAGCCGCGTACCCGTTATCTGCGTGCCAATCTGCGCCACCGTGGCGGCCACGGCACCGCGGGCAATGCGCACGCTGGCAGCGAATCGCCGGCCGCCGCCCCGGCGGACGTGGACTTGCCCACGCCGGACGCGGCATGAGCCGCCTCGTTCACTGCCATGTCACCGCGCTGCAGCCGCGCGGTTCGACCTTGCGCCGCACGGCGGCGACGGTTGCCGCGGCTACCGCTCTGCTGGCGATCGCAGCCCCTACAGCACAGGCACAGCAGACCGCGGCGACCGCGGCCCGGTCCGAACAACCGGCACCGACGCTCCCCGCCGCGCCCGACAAGGACCGCGTACCGGTGCACATCACCGCCGGCGGCTCGCTCCGGTTCGCCATCGGAGCGAACAGTCTGCGGGTCGGCCCGGGACAAGTGGTGCGCTACGTGCTGTTTGCGCAATCGCCGGGCGGCCCTGAGAACATCAGTTTCGAAGCCATTGACTGCGCCACCGGCAACTGGCAGATGTACGCGCTGTGGAACTCCGGCACGCAGAACTGGACGGCCACGCAAGACCCGTCCTGGCAGCGCATCCGCGCCAACGGCGCAACCCGCGTCCACGCCACCCTGCAGGGCGATTTCTGCAGTGTCGGCATGGTGCATGGCGACGCTGCGGCGATCGTCCGCCGGGTTGCCGAAGGGCTGCACGCGCAGTCGGACGTGCGCAGCAACCCCTACTCGTTCTGATCACACGGGCCAGACACGCGGCCCGCGCAGCGATCAGAGAAACACCATGTTGTCGCGGTGGATCAGCTCGGGCTCCTCGCTGAATCCGAGGATCGCGGTGATGTCGCTCGACGGGCGACGCATGATCAGCCGCGCCTGCGCCGCGGCGTAATTGCTCAGCCCACGGGCGACTTCGCGCCCCTGCTGGTCGCACACTTGAATCACGTCGCCGCGGTCGAACTCGCCGCTGACCGCGACCACGCCGACCGGCAGCAGACTCGCCCCGCCTTCGCGCAGCCGCCGCGCCGCGCCATCGTCCACCGTCACCCGACCGCGCAGCTGCAGGTGGTCGGCCATCCACTGCTTGCGCGCCGCGAGCTTGCCGCTGCCGGCGTGCAGATGCGAGCCGATGCGCTCGCCCGCAGCCAGCCGCAGCAGCACGTCGGGCTCGCGCCCGCTGGCAATGATGGTGTGTGCGCCGCTGCGCGCAGCGCGACGCGCCGCAGTGACCTTGGTCGCCATGCCGCCGGTGCCGATGCCGCTGCCAGCGCCGCCGGCCATGTCGATCAGCCGGGGGTCTTCGGCCTCGGCCGCGGCGATGAGCTGAGCGTCGGCGTGTTTGCGCGGGTCGGCGCTGAACAGCCCGGCCTGGTCGGTGAGAATGACCAGCACGTCGGCTTCGACCAGATTGGTCACCAGCGCGCCCAGGGTGTCGTTGTCGCCGAACTTGATTTCATCGGTGACCACGGTGTCGTTTTCGTTGATCACCGGCACCACCCCGTTTTCCAGCAGGGTCAGCAAGGTGGTGCGGGCGTTGAGGTAGCGCTGGCGGTCGGCGAGGTCGGCATGGGTGAGCAGCACCTGCGCGCTGAGCACCCCCAGCGCGCTGAACGCGCCTTCGTAAGCCTGCGCCAGCCCCATCTGCCCGACCGCGGCGGCGGCCTGCAGCTTGTGCATTTCCTTTGGCCGCCGCGGCCAGCCCAGCCGGCTCATGCCTTCGGCAATCGCCCCGCTCGACACCAGGATGACCTCTCGCCCCTGCTGGCGCAGTGCAGCGATCTGCCCGGCCCAGTGCGCGACGGCCTGGCGATCCACGCCTCGGCCTTCGTTGGTCACCAGGCTGGAACCGGCCTTGACCACCACCCGCCGTGCTGCCTGCAGCAAAGAACCTTCGCCAGTAGCCGGCGGCGCCGCGCTCTGTTCAACCTCCGTCGGCATCCTCGGTCTCCCGAAAGCGTGGGTCGGGCGCGGCCGACGCGACCGGCGCGTTCTGCCCGAGGTGATCAGCGATGGCATGCAGCAGAGGCTCCAGCCCCTCGCGCGCCAGCGCGGAAATCGCGAACACCGGGCCCTTGAACCGCAACCGCCGCACCAGCGACTTCACCGCCGCGTCGCGCTCGTCCTCCGGCAGCAGGTCGAGCTTGTTGAGCACCAGCCAGCGCGGCTTTTTCGCCAGCGTCGGGTCGTAAGCCTTGAGTTCGGCGACGATGGCGCGCACGTCCTTCACCGGGTCGGCGCCTTCGCCCTGCGGGGCCATGTCCACCAGATGCAGCAGCAACCGGGTGCGCTGCAGGTGGCGCAGAAACTGATGACCCAGCCCATGCCCCTCGGCCGCTCCTTCGATCAGCCCCGGAATGTCGGCCATCACAAAACTGCGCCCCGGCCCCATGCGCACCACCCCGAGGTTGGGATGCAGGGTGGTGAACGGGTAGTCGGCAATCTTGGGCCGGGCGTTGGACACCGCAGCGATCAGGGTGCTCTTGCCGGCGTTGGGCAGGCCGAGCAGCCCGACGTCAGCCAGCAGCTTGAGCTCCAGGTGCAGACGCCGGTGCTGGCCCTCCTGCCCCTTGGTGTGCTGGCGCGGGGCGCGGTTGGTGCTCGATTTGAAATGCAGATTGCCCAGTCCGCCCTGCCCGCCGGCAGCGAGAATGACTTCCTGCCCGTCCTGCACCAGGTCGGCGACGAGCTCGCCGGTGTCGGCATCATGGATCAGCGTGCCCACCGGCATGCGCAACACCAGGTCGTCACCGCCGGCGCCGTATTGATCCGAGCCGCGGCCGTGCTCTCCGTTGCGAGCGCGGTGCACCTTGGCGAAGCGAAAGTCCACCAGGGTGTTGAGGTTGCCGTCGGCGCGCGCGATCACATGCCCGCCGCGGCCGCCGTCGCCCCCATTGGGCCCGCCAAAGGGAATGAATTTCTCGCGCCGGAACGACACACAGCCGTTGCCCCCGTTGCCCCCGTGGGCCTCGATGAGGACTTCGTCGACGAACTTCATGCCGTGTCTCGCTGCAGGCCGCTTGCGCTTGGCCGTAAATGCAGCACCCCGGCGCGGGCCGGGGCCGACTCACATGAGGTCGGCCGGGCTGCGCCGGGGTGCTGGCAGAGGCCGAGGCGCCGCAGCGCCGCCAGCCCGAGTCTTATTCGGCCGCGACCACGCTGACCGTCTGCCGGTTCAGCGCGCCGCCCTGGCGGAATTCCACCTGCCCGTCCACCAAGGCGAACAGGGTGTGATCCTTGCCGATGCCGACGTTGTGACCGGCGTGGAACTTGGTGCCGCGCTGGCGCACGATGATGCCGCCGGCCAGGATGTGCTGGCCGCCGTACACCTTCACGCCCAGTCGCTTGGCTTCCGAGTCACGCCCGTTGCGCGTGGAGCCGCCGCCTTTTTTCTGTGCCATGTCTGGTACTCCTTACGCCGAGATCGCTTCGATCTGCAGCTCGGTGTAGTTCTGCCGATGTCCCTGGTGCTTCTGGTAGTGCTTGCGACGGCGCAGCTTGAAAATGCGCACCTTGTCGTGCCGACCGTGGGACAGCACCTTGGCCGTGACCGTCGCGCCGTTGACCAGGGGCGTACCGAACTTGGCGCTGTCGCCGTCGACCACGGCCAGCACCTCGTTCAGCACGATATCCTGACCTACGTCTGCCGGCATCTGTTCGACCTTGATTTTTTCGCCGGCAGCAACGCGATACTGCTTGCCACCGGTTTTTATGACCGCATACGCATACATAGTTCAACCCTTTCGCTATCAGCGCGACATCGACACTGCACGTCCTGCCCGAGTGTCCCCGGACCAGCAGCCGCAGCCGATCTCACACCCACCTCACCGATTGTCCAGCCCCTCGCCCGGCACTTCAGGCACCGGGCAGACTTGGGACGAAAACACCTTTCCACGCTGGCAAACGCACCCGTGAAGTAGCACTAGCCAGCCATAAAAAGCCCTTCAGTATAGCAACATTCGCCGTCTGCGCGATCGGTTGCGGGCGCTGCGGATTTCGCTGGCGTTCGCGCCCGCGCCGCCCGGCGCCAGGCGACGCGCCATCCCTAGAATGCGGGCGCCGGCTGCATCCACGCAGACGTCCCCTTTTTTTCCCGCACTCATGGCGCACGCCCCCACGCTAGCCACCGTCTTCGCCCCGATCGCCCAGGACATGGAGCAGGTCGATCAGGCCATCCGCCACAACCTGGCGTCCGAGGTCACGCTGATCAACACCATCAGCGCCTACATCGTCTCTGGCGGGGGCAAGCGTCTGCGCCCGGCGCTGCTGCTGCTCGTCGCCCGCGCGCTGGGCTACGAAGGCAGCCACCACCATCGCATGGCCGCGGTGGTCGAACTCATCCATACCGCCACGCTGCTGCACGACGATGTGGTCGATGAGTCCCTGATGCGGCGCGGCCGCCAGACGTCCAACGCCGTTTTCGGCAACTCGGCCAGCGTGCTGGTCGGAGACTTTCTGTATTCGCGCGCCTTCCAGATGATGGTCACCGTCGGGCAGATGCGCATCCTCGACATCCTGGCCGACGCAACCAATGTGATCGCCGAAGGCGAGGTGCTGCAGTTGCTCAACATGCACGACCCCGAGGTCAGCGTCGAGCGCTACATGCAGGTCATCCGCTTCAAGACCGCCAAGCTGTTCGAGGCCGCCGCGCGCATCGGCGCCGTGCTTGCCGGCGCGTCCAAGGCGCAGCAGGAGAGCATGGCGCAGGCGGGTCGCGCGATCGGCACGGCGTTCCAGCTCATCGACGATCTGCTCGACTACGACGGCGATGCCTCCGCGCTGGGCAAGAACATCGGTGACGACCTGCGCGAGGGCAAGCCCACCCTGCCGCTGATCATTGCGATGCAGCGCGCCCCAGGCGAGGACCGCACGATCGTCGAGACCGCGATCCGCAACGGTGACGCCACGGCCATCGACGCAGTCATGCGCATCGTCCACACCTGCGGGGCGATGGACGAGGTGCGGCAGGCCGCACTGGCCGAACTGCGGATCGCGCGCGAGCACATCGAGCCCCTGCCCGCGACCCCCGCGCGCCAGGCTCTGCTAGACTTATGCGCTTACTCTCTGCAACGCACCGTCTGAGGGGCGCCGCAGAGCCGGTTGGGAAAGCGCTGGAGCGCGTGACTCCCGCCGGAAACATCGGGGTGTAGCTTAGCCTGGTAGAGCGCTACGTTCGGGACGTAGAGGCCGGAGGTTCGAATCCTCTCACCCCGACCACATTTTTA
>CAYMDM010000020.1:0-32904 GCA_964389235.1 uncultured Burkholderiaceae bacterium | reverse complement strand
ATGCTCTCCATGCTCAGATGCCGCGCCGGGTAGGCCGCGGGGTTGAACATTTCCGAGAGAAACTGCTCGCTGCCGGCGTCGCCATGCAGCACGCAGTTTTCGCCGCCTTCCTCGATGTTGAGCACGAACTGCAGCGCGATGCGGGCCTGCTGCGGCCAGTGCGGATGCGGCGTGTTGCGGCCGTAGCCGACGAGGTCGCGCGGGTAGCGTGCCGGAGGGTCGTTAGGAGCGTGGGTCATGGCAGGGCGACGCGTAAAGTGGCTCAGGCCGCGCTGGGCGTGAGCACTTCGGCCAGATCGGTGCTGGTGGTGCGCGGGTGGTAGAGCAGGCTGTCTTCGGTGGCGCGCAGATGGGCGTCCATCAAGGCCTTGGCGCGGGCACAATCGCGCGCCTCCAGCGCGTCGAGCAATTCGACGTGCTCGTCGGACGAATGCTGCGCGGCGCGCGAGGACTGATACATCAGGGTGATCAACGCGCAGCGCGAAATCAGCTCGGACAGCAGTTGCGCGAGCACCAGATTGCCGGTGCGCGTGGCCAGCAGCACATGAAAGTCGCCGAGCAGCCGCGTGCGCCCCGGCACGTCGACCCGCCGCACCACCGCCTGCTCCTGCTTGAGGTGGGCGCGCAGCGCGCGGAAATCAGCCGGCGTGGCGGTTTGGCAGAACAGATCGACCAGATGCTGTTCGAGCATGCGCCGCACCGCGAACACCTGCTGCGCTTCCTCCACCGACGGGCGGGCGACGAAGGCGCCGCGCGCCGGCTCCAGGGTCACCAGATGGTCGCGCGCGAGCTGGAACAGCGCCTGCCGCACGATGGTGCGCGACACCCCGTAGATCGCGGCGATTTTCTGCTCGGTGAGCTTGGCGCCGGGGGCCAGACGGTGTTCGATGATGGCCGTGGTGATCGCGGCGACGATGGCCTGCGTGGCATCGGACGGCGCCTCACCATCGGCCAGCGCGGTGACGACATTGCGGGCCGCAGCGGGTTTGCGCGCGGGCTTCTGGGCAGCGGTTTTGCGGGCGGACATGGGGGCGACCAGCGGGGGATCAGGGTTTGCCTGAGGTCTGCAAAAAAAGGGTTGTGCACACCAAACGGTTTCGATAGCATACAACGCAAATAAAGATTGTATGCAATATTTTGACTCGGCGGCCGATGCGCTGCCGGGCTCCAGCAGGTGAGACTCGCGATGGGACGACTGACCACTCACATTCTCGACACCGCCCACGGTTGTCCGGCGGCCGGGGTGACGATCGAGCTGCATGCGCTGCGCGGCGGCGTGTGGGTTCTGCTGCAGACCACCCGCAGCAACGCCGACGGCCGCTGCGACGCGCCGCTGCTCGAAGGCGCTGCGCTGCTGGCGGGCCGCTACCGGCTGCTGTTCCACATCGGCGACTACTTCCGCCGCCGCGGCCTTGCGCTGCCCGACCCGGCGTTCATCGACCAGGTGCCGCTGGACTTCGGCATTGCTGACCCGGCCGCGCACTACCACGTGCCGCTTCTGGTGTCGCCGTGGAGCTATTCGACCTATCGCGGCAGCTGAAGCCGCGGCTGCAGGCCGGGCATACCGGCAAAGACCAACTGGAGGGTGATCGATGAAAAGAGTGGTTCTGGGCGCCATGCTGCTTGTTGGCGCAAGCGCAGCGGCGCAGGCGGCATCGAACGTGCAGCTTTACGGCACGGTCGATCTCGGGGTGGAGCGCTTCGACAACGGCGCCGGCAGTGTGACCAAGCTGGGCACCGGGGTGCTCAACCCGAGTGTGATCGGCCTGCGTGGCAGCGAAGATCTGGGCGGCGGGCTGTCGGCCTTTTTCCACCTCGAAACCTCGTTCTGCGCCAATGGCGTCGCGCCCGGCGCGAGCACGCCCGATGCGCAGTATTGCGGCCCCGGGTTCATGGGGCGCACCAGCATCGTCGGGTTGCGCGGCGACTTCGGTACTCTGCGCATGGGGCGCATGTTCACGCTGAGCAACGGCGATTTCTATGTCATCGACCCCTTGCACAGCGACAGCTTCAGCCCGTTTGGCAACACCAACGTTGCCACCATCGGCGAGCCGGTGTGGTACAGCCAGGCGGTGTCGTATGAATCGCCGAATTTCAACGGCTTCAACGCTGCGGCGATGTACCAGTTCGGCAACGCGCTCGGCCTGAGCGGCACCGGTGCCTACAACCTGCATGTCGGCTACGACAAGGGGCCGCTGTTCGTCGGCGTGGACTACGAAAACCAGAAGGCCGCCAACGGCAGCGTCGGTCTGCGCCACACCATGCTCGCCGCCGCTTACGACTTTCAGGTGGTGCGTGTCGGCGGCTACGTGGCGCGCAACCGGCCCGATGCCGCCAGCGGCAACCCAAGCCTCAACGCCTATGCCGTGACCGCCAGCGTGCCCGCTGGTGCTGCCACCTTCATGGGCTCGATTGCGGTGCAGAGCAACAAATCGCAGCCCGTGCCCAATGTGCGGCAATACAACCTGGGGGTGAAGTACGCGCTGTCCAAGCGCACCTCGCTCTATGCCCTGTATGCCCGCACGACCAACTACGGCACCTTCGTCAACGAGGTGGACGCCTTCGGCAATAACGACGCGCCAACCGCGCCGGCCGGGTCTGGCGCCAGCTCGACCGGCCTGGCGGTGGGGATCAGCATGAATTTCTGACCCGGGTTAGCGGTCGCAGCGGAGCATCACGGCCGGGCCAGCCCCGGCGCGCGACCCAGAGGACTTTCGCAGAGCCTGCCGTGGCGGAAGTCGTTTGTAGGGATGGGAAGTGAGGAAATCCGATGAACGACTTGATCGCCACCTACCTGCCGTATGCGATGAACTGGGGCGACGTGCTGCTGCGCTGGCTGCACGTGATTGCCGCGATCGCCTGGATCGGCTCTTCGTTTTATTTCGTCTGGCTGGACAACAGCCTGGAGCCGCCGACCGAGCCCGATCTCAAGGCCAAGGGAGTCGATGGTGAACTCTGGGCGGTGCATGGCGGCGGGTTCTACAACCCGCAGAAATACCTGGTGGCGCCCAAGCGTCTGCCGCAGCATCTGCACTGGTTCTACTGGGAGAGCTACACCACCTGGCTGTCCGGTTTTGCGCTGCTGGCCGTGCTCTACCTGTTTCACGCCGGGTTGTTCATCGTCGATCCCCGGGTGTTCGCCTGGCCCGCGGCGTGGATGGCGGGGCTGGCGATGCTGGCGTTCCTGGTCGTCGGCTGGGTGGTGTACGACGCGATCTGCCGCACCTTCGGCCAGGGCAAGAACGGCGATCTCGTTGTCGGGGTGCTGGTGGCGGTTTATGTGGTGATCGCCGCCTGGGTGGCCTGCCATCTGTTTGCCGGACGTGCGGCCTTTCTGATCACCGGCGCGATGCTGGCGACGATGATGAGCGCCAATGTGCTGTTCTGGATCATCCCCGGACAGCGCCGGGTGGTCGCGGCGCTGCGCGCCGGAGAAAAGCCCAACCCGCTGGACGGCAAGCGCGGCAAGCAACGCAGCGTGCACAACACGTACTTCACCTTGCCGGTGGTGTTTGCGATGCTGTCCAACCACTACAGCTTTCTGTATGACGCGGCGAACAACTGGCTGGTGCTGGTGCTGATGATGCTCGCCGGCGCGCTGATCCGGCAGTTTTTCGTGCTCAAGCACAAGGGTGCGTGGAAGTGGCAGTACTGGATCGTCGGTGCCGCGCTGATCCTCGCGGTCGCGATTGCGCTGGCGCCGCGGCCACAACCGGCGCAGGCCGCGGCGCAACCGGTCAGCTTCGCTCAGATCGAGCACATCGTGCAGCAGCGCTGCCTGCTCTGCCACGCCGGGCCGGCAGCCAGCAAAGGGGTGCGGCTGGATTCGCCGCAGGGCATCGTCTCCCACGCCGCGGCGATCTATCAGCAGGTGGTGGTGACCAAAGCGATGCCGCTGAACAACGCCACCGGCATCACCGACGCCGAGCGCGATGAGATTGCACGCTGGGTGCAGCAGGGCGCGAAACGCTGATCGCTGGGCCAGCGCCCGCACACAAAGAGGAGACGACGATGAGCATTCGCACTGCACCCGCCTCGCAGACCTCCCCCGCGGCCGGCAGCCCGCCGCCGCGCGATGATGTGGACACCGTGCTGCCGATACCCCGCCTGCTGGCGCTGGGGGCGCAGCATGTGCTGGTGATGTATGCCGGGGCGGTGGCGGTGCCGCTGGTCATCGGCACTGCGCTCAAGCTGCCGGCCGAGACCATCGCGCTGCTGATCACCGCGGACCTGTTCATCTGCGGTGTCACCAGCATCATCCAGTCGCTCGGCGTGACGCGCTGGTTCGGCATCCGTCTGCCGGTGATGATGGGTATGACCTTCGCATCGGTCACGCCTATGATCGCGATTGCCACCGCGCCAGGCATGGGACTGCAGGACATTTTCGGTGCGGTGATTGCCGCCGGGATTTTCGGCCTGCTGGTCGTGCCCTTTGCCTGCCGGCTGATGGGCATGTTCCCGCCGGTGGTTACCGGCTCGGTGATTCTGATCATCGGCATTTCGCTGATGAAGGTCGGCATCGAGTGGGCGGTCGGCGGCGCCTGGCTCAAGCCGATGATTCCCGCCGCGGCGGCTGGCAGCCTGGTTCCCAACCCGGCCTACGCGTCGATGCAGAACCTCGGTCTGGCGCTGTTCGTGCTGGTGGTGATTCTGCTGATCAGCAAGTACGGCGGGGGCTTTCTGCGCAATATCGCGGTGCTGGCCGGGCTGGTCGCCGGCAGTGCGCTGGCGGCGGCGCTCGGGGTGATGCACTTTGGCGACGTCGGTCGCGCCGAGGCGTTTCACCTGGTGCTGCCGTTTCAGTTCGGGGCACCGAAATTCGCCATCGGCCCGATCGTCACCCTGTGCATCGTGCAGCTGGTGGTGTTCGTCGAATCGGCGGGCATGTTCTTCGCCCTCGGCGACATCGTCGGCCGCAAGGTCGACAGCGCGGCGCTCGGTCGCGGGCTGCGCGTCGATGCACTGGGCACGCTGCTCGGCGGCATTTTCAACACCTTTCCGAGCACCTCGTTTTCACAGAACATCGGGCTGGTCGGCATGACCGGGGTGCGCAGCCGTTGGGTTACGGTGGTCGGCGGCGCGATCATGGTGGTGCTCGGGCTGATGCCCAAGCTCGGTGCGCTGGTCGCGGCGATTCCGCAGCCGGTACTCGGTGGCACCGGCATCGCGATGTTCGGCATGGTCGCCGCCACCGGGGTGCGCATCCTCAGCGAAGTCGATTTCAAGACCCATCGCAACAACCTGCTGATCGTCGCGCTGGGCATCGGCTTCGGCATGATTCTGCTGGTCGCCCCGGAGTTTTTCATCCACTTCCCCAAGGTGCTGGCGCCGGTGCTGCACAGCGGCATTCTGCTCACCGCGGTGGTTGCGTTTCTGCTCAACTGGTATTTCAACGGCATCAAGCCGTTGCGACCTGGTGGGTTGCGTGCCGTCGAGCAGGCGGCCGAGGAGCAGATCGCCCTGCGCTGATGGGGCGATGGCCGCGGCTGTCGCGCGGCGAGGGCTCTGCTAAGGTTGCAGCCATCGCCCCGCCGGGGTGAGCGAATCCGCGCCTGCATGACCCTGCTCGTTCTCGACGTCGGCAACACCCGCCTGAAGTGGGGCATCTATGACGCGCCGCGACCGGGTGCGCGGCTGCTGGCACATGGCGCGCTGGTACTGGAGAGCATCGGGCAGCTCGGCGCCTTGCTGGCGGCGCAGCCGCGGCCGCAGCGGGCGATCGGTTGCGCGGTGGCCGGGGCGGTGGTGACGGCGCGGGTCTGCGCCGAGCTGGGCAGCGTCGGCCTGCAATGTCAGTGGATTGCCGCGCAGCGCGAGCAATGCGGGGTGCGCAACGGCTACACCACGCCCTCACTGCTCGGCGCTGATCGCTGGGCGGTGTTGGTCGGCGCGCGCCAGATGTTGCCCGGGCGCGACCTGCTGGCGATCAGCGTCGGCACCGCGGTGACCATGGATGCACTCACCGCCGATGGGGATTTCCTCGGCGGCATGGTGATGCCCGGCTTCGGGCTGATGCTGCGTGCGCTGGAAATGGGAACGGCCGGGCTGCGCGTGCCCGAGGGCCATCTGCGCGAGTTTCCGACCAATACCAGCGACGCGCTGATGACCGGCGGCGCGATGGCGATCGCCGGTGCGGCCTCGCTGATGGCGCAGCGCATGCAGCGCCGGCTCGGCCAGACGCCCGAACTGCTGCTCACCGGCGGTGCCGCGGCCAAGCTGGCTCCGGCGCTGGAACTGCCGCACCGACAGGTCGAGCATCTGGTGTTTCAGGGGCTGCTGTGCATCGCCGCGCAGCAGGTCGGCGAGATGCAGGCGAGGCAGACGCAGCAGTGACCGGCGGCTGCGCTGCTGCTGTCGGGCAGCGGGACAGGACGGGCAGTGCCGCTCACAGCACGTAGCGCGACAGGTCTTCGTCGCGGACGATGTCGCCGAGCTGGGCATCGACCCGCGCGGCGTCGATGGTGACGGTCTGCGCCGCGCCGTTGCCGGCGTCGAACGACACGTCTTCGAGCAGCCGCTCCATCACGGTGTGCAGCCGGCGGGCACCGATGTTTTCGGTCTTTTCGTTGACCGTGAATGCGACTTCGGCGATACGGCGGATGCCGTCGGCGGTGAAATGCAGCGTCACACCGTCGGTGGCCAGCAGCGCCGCATATTGCTTGGTCAGGCTGGCGTCGGTGCTGGTGAGAATGGACTCGAAGTCGGCGACCGACAGCGAGTCGAGCTCGACGCGGATCGGCAGCCGTCCCTGCAGTTCGGGAATCAGGTCTGACGGCTTGGACAGGTGGAACGCGCCGCTGGCGATGAACAGGATGTGGTCGGTGCGCACCATGCCGTATTTGGTGCTGACCGTGGTGCCCTCGACCAGCGGCAGCAGATCGCGCTGCACGCCCTGGCGCGACACATCTGCGCCGTGCACGTCGCTGCGCGAAGCGACCTTGTCGATTTCGTCGATGAACACGATGCCGTTCTGCTCGACCGCGCGCAGCGCGCCGGCCTTGATTTCATCTTCGTTGACCAGCTTGGCCGCTTCCTCTTCGACCAGCAGCGCACGCGCTTCGCGCACCGTGAGCTTGCGCCTGCGGGTGCGGTTCTGGCCGAGGTTGGCGAACATCGAGCGGATCTGCTCGGTCATGTCCTCCATGCCCGGCGGGCCCATGATCTCGACCTGCGAGGGCTGCAGCGAAAGGTCGATTTCGATTTCCTTGTCGTCGAGCTGACCTTCGCGCAACCGCTTGCGCAGAATCTGCCGCGTGCCGCCGGTCTCGTTGGCGTCGCCCATGCCGGGCAGCAGCACGTCGAGAATGCGGTCTTCGGCGCGGTCTTCGGCGCGGCTGCGCTGCTGCTGCATCGCCGTTTCGCGCGCCAGCTTCACCGCGGCTTCGGCGAGGTCGCGGATGATGGTGTCGACATCGCGGCCGACATAGCCGACCTCGGTGAACTTGGTCGCCTCGACCTTGATGAACGGCGCGCCCGCCAGCTTGGCCAGGCGGCGGGCGATTTCGGTCTTGCCCACACCGGTGGGGCCGATCATCAGAATGTTCTTCGGGGTGATTTCGTGCCGCAGCGGCTCGGCCACCTGCTGGCGGCGCCAGCGGTTGCGCAGGGCGATGGCCACGGCGCGCTTGGCCTTGGCCTGACCGACCACATAGCGGTCGAGTTCGGAGACGATTTCGCGAGGCGTCATGTTCATGGCAGGCTGGCGCGGGGTAGCCGCGCCGGTGGCCTGGCGGTGCAGCGCGGCGCGGCGGCCGTGCGCTTCACTCGCCCAGGGTTTCGATGGTGTGCGACTGGTTGGTGTAGATGCACAGGTCGCCGGCGATCTGCAGCGACTTGGCGACGATGTCCTGCGGGCTCAGCGCGGTGTTTTCCAGCAAGGCCCGCGCCGCCGATTGCGCGTATGCGCCGCCCGAGCCGATCGCGACAATGCCGAACTCGGGCTCGAGCACATCCCCGTTGCCGGTGATGATCAGCGAATGCTCGGCATCAGCGACGGCGAGCATGGCTTCGAGCCGGCGCAGCATGCGGTCGGTGCGCCAGTCCTTCGCCAGCTCGACTGCGCTGCGCAGCAGATGGCCCTGGTGCTTGTCCAGCTTGGCCTCGAAGCGCTCGAACAGGGTGAAGGCGTCGGCGGTGCCGCCGGCAAAACCGGCGAGGATCTGATCGTGGTACAGCCGGCGCACTTTGCGCGCAGTGGCTTTCACGACGATATTGCCCAGGGTGACCTGGCCGTCGCCGCCGAGTGCAACGGCTTTGCCGCGTCGCACGCTCAGTATGGTGGTGCCGTGATATTGCTCCATCGTTCTGACTTGGGGGCGGATGGGCTGCGTTCAAGAGCCGCGGCGAAAAGGGTTCGACCGCGACCGGTTGGGCGCCGGCATGATCAGTCGCGGCGCAGCTGGATCAGAACGTGCTCGTGCAGACCGAGGATGCTGAACAGCCCGGCAATCAGCCGATGCACCCCGGTGAACTGGATGGTCTTGCCGCGGCCGCGCTGCATCATCGCCCAGTTGAGCAACGCGCCGGCGCTGGAAAAGTCGATGCGATGCAGCGCGCGCAGCGAAATGCTGAGCTGATCGTGCTGCTTGGCGACCTGATCGAGCGGGGCGAGAAACGCGTTGCTGTTGCCGGAAATCTCTCCGCTGAGTTGCAGTTGCGCCGAGCGGGTCGATCCAGGGCCGAGGGTCGAGGGCACGCCTTCAGTTTCACTGCCGGGCGCAGGCGGCAGTTCGGAGCTGTCGCGATCGAGCCGCGCCCGCGACGGCTCCCACGCTGGCGGCGAGATTTCGTAGGTCACACAGTAGTCGAGCGCGGCGGCGTCGAAGGTGTCCTGATCGCCCAGCAGCCGCAGCACTTCCAGCCGCAGCGCCCACCAGTTGGCGTCGGCACCGTTCTGCATCGGCGGCGCCTGCAGCGCGCACAGCGCGAGCAGCTCGGTCGCGCCGTGCAGCCTGACGCTGCAAGGCGTGGCGTTGAGCCGGTTCCAGGCCTGCGCCAGCGTGGCCAGCGCATCCGACGCGATGGTGCTGACCGCGGTGAAGTCCAGGGTGATCGAATCGGGCGTGCGGGTTTCGAGCAGCCGCAGCAGCCGGCTGGCCTGGCCGTTGTCCAGCGGATTGCTGAACACCACGCTGGGATGCAGGCCGCCGCCGCCGCGGGCAGCGGCCGACGCGGGCTTGGCCGCAGCGCCTGGCTGATCGTCGAACATCGGCGCTGAGGTCTGGAAGCGGCCGACAAAGTCGACCACCAGTGCTTCGAACTTGGCCGTCTGCCGCGAGGCGCGAAACAGATCGAACAGCGCCAGCCACAGCTCTTTTTCCGCGCCCTTGTCGGCACAGTCGGAAATGGCTTCGCGCAGCGCCGTCTCGGCGGCGGTGTCGTCGCCGTTGGCGAAGTCCATCACCGCCTGATCGAACAGCGGGTTGGAGCTGAGCACGTCGTGCACTTCGACTGCGAAAAACGCGCTGGGCACGAAGTCGTTGCTCGAGCGCAGCCAGCTGTCGTGCCCGGCCGTGGTCGGCGGCGGCTCAATGTCAGGGCTGATGCGGGTGGCCGCGGCCAGCGTCGGCTGGTCGTCGCCGGCAGGCTGCGTGGGCGACAGCAGGTTGGGGTCGAACTCCAGCGGTGACACTGTTGGCGCGCGCAGCGGCGGCGCAGCCGGGCGCAGATCGGCCATCGGTACCGTCGGCGCCATGTCCAGCGGCTGGGTCGGCTGCAGGGACGGCGGGCGGTCGGCGTCCGCGCCCGTCTGGCTGGTGATCGGCGGCTCGGTTGCCGGCTCGACCCCTGAGGCCGCCGCGCGGGGCGCGGGGTCCGGCGGGGGCGGCGGGGTCATCGCCGCGGCGGGCGCCGAGGTCAGCGGGGTGGTCGTCGCATAGCCGGGGTCAGCGGCGCCACTCAGAGAGCGGCTGGCGACGAAGCGCGCCTTGCCGCTGGGCAGCACGCTTTCGCGCACCATCGATTGCTCGATTTCGTTGATCTTGCGCAGGGTTTCGCTGCGCGCATGCGCGGCCAGCGGCGGGGCGGTATCCGGCGGGTTGGTCTGCAGGCTGTCTTCGAGCGGGAGGTCGACGATTTCGCGTTTGCGCAGCCGGCGCAGCGCATCGAGTTCGCGTTTGCGGATGAAGTCGTCCTGTCGCTTCTGGTCCTCGCGCGCCTTGAGCTTTTCGAGGTTCTCGTGCTCGGCCAGCGCCTGTTCGTCGGTCAGCGACCAGTCGCGCGTCGGATTGCGCACGAACGCCCCGACCCGCTTCCAGAAACTGCCTGATCCCGAGCCAGCCATGGCGAGTAGTGGAGCCGTGTGAGCGAGGATGCGACCGGCGCCCGCAGGCGCGTTCAGTCGCTGAACATTTTCTGCTTGAGTTCGCGCCGCTGCTGCGCCTCGAGCGACAGCGTGGCCGTCGGGCGGGCCAGCAGACGGCCGATGCCGATGGGCTCGCCGGTTTCCTCGCACCAGCCGTAATCGCCGCTGTCGATGCGGGCGAGCGCCTGTTCGATCTTTTTCAGCAGCTTGCGCTCGCGGTCGCGGGTGCGCAGTTCCAGCGCGTGCTCTTCTTCAATGGTCGCGCGGTCGGCCGGGTCGGGCACGAGCAGGGTGTCTTCGCGCAGATGTTCGGTCGTTTCGCCGGCGCTTTTGAGCAGATCTTCGCGCAGCCCTTGCAGCAGCCGCTTGAAGAATTCGAGCTGCACCGCGTTCATGTACTCCGCCTCGGGCATCGCCAGGATGTCCTCCTCGGTCAGCGCCTCGACGGGCTTGGTTTTCCACGCGTTGGCGCGTTTGGGGTCGGACTTGGGCGGGGGGGCTTGAACGGTCGTGCTGCTCATGGAACTGCGGTCGAGACGGATGGGCGCCGGGTTCTCCATCGAGGCCGGCAACGGTTTGGAGGGCGAGAGTTTAGCCGTGCTGCGTGCCACTCGCGGCGCTGGCGCCGGAGCCTTGGGCGCGGCCGTCGCGGCGGCATTTGCGCCGGGATTGGCCGGGGCGGCAGCGGCCGCGCTGGCGGGCTTGGCTGCAGAGGGCGTTGCGGCCTTCGCCGAGGGCGCAGGCCTGGCCGCGGGCGTCTTTGCGGCTTCGGCGGGCGCAGCAGATTTGCGCGCGGCTGACGGCCTAGTGCTCGGGGCGGGAGTCGGCTTGGCGGGGGCTTTGGCCGGCGTGGACTTCGCCGTTGCCGCGTTCTTCTTCGTTGCGGTAGCCTGGGCCGTGGACTTGCCGGCCGCCTTGGTGGCGGGCTTGGCGGCCGTCTTGGCTGCGGCGCGGCGAGGTGGTTGAACCATGGACGTTCCCCCCATTCGGGTTTTCACCCGGTTTTCACCCATTGGCCTGATAGGGCCGAACAGGGCCAGGGCGGCCTTGCGTCCCTGCCCGATTGCGTTGCCCGGCAAACCCGGGCAACAAGCAAAAACCGGCCGATTCTATAGATTCACCGTATCCACGCAAGCACATCGCAAGCGGTGGGTGAACCCGCGGGTGGACGCAAGCATTGGGGAGCGGCGACGGCGAAGCCCACGTCAGGTCGCGCTCGTCCACGCCTCCTCACGCCGCCAGGCATTTGGTCAGGCCTTGCTCCAGGATGTCGCGCGGCAGGTCGATGCCGATGAACACCATCTTGCTCTGCCGCAGTTCCTGCGGGCTCCAGGGCGCGGCCAGGTCGCTGCCCATGAGCTGGTGCACGCCCTGGAACACCACCTTGCGTTCGATGCCCTGCATCCACAGCACACCCTTGTAGCGCAGCATGCGCGGGCCGTAGACCTGCACGATGGCGCCGAGAAAGTCTTCGAGCTTGGCGCCGTCGAACGGCTTGTCGGCGCGGAACACGAAGGACTTCACGTCGTCGTCGTGGTGATGGTGATGCGGGTGGTTGCAGTGCTCGCCGTGTTCGTGGTGAGGATGATGGTGGTCGTGATCGTGATGATCGTGATCGTGCTCGTCGGCCTTGAGGAAGTCCGGCTCGATGTCGAGCTTGGCGTTGAGGTTGAAGCCCTTGAGGTCGAGCACCTGCGACAGCGGCACCTCACCGAAATGCACCACGGTCTGCCTGGCGCGCGGATTCATGTGGGCGAGGCGGTGCTGCAGGTCGGCGAGTTCGTCGGCGCTGACCAGGTCGGCCTTGCTGATGAAAATCTGGTCGGCAAACCCCACCTGCCGGCGCGCCTCCTGCCGGGTGTCGAGCTGCTGGTTGGCGTGCTTGGCGTCGACCAGGGTGAGGATGGCATCGAGCATGTACTGCCCGGCGACTTCGTCGTCCATGAAAAAGGTCTGCGCCACCGGGCCGGGGTCGGCCAGGCCGGTGGTTTCGATGATCACCCGGTCGAACATCAGCTCGCCCTTGCGTCGCTTGTGCGCGAGGTCGGCCAGGGTGGCGCGAAGGTCGTCGCGGATGGTGCAGCAGATGCAACCGTTGGACATCTGCACGATCTGCTCGCCCGGCTCCTTCACCAGGATGTCGCTGTCGATGTTTTCCTCGCCGAATTCGTTTTCGATCACGGCGATTTTGGAGCCGTGCGCCTCGTGCAGCACGCGGTTGAGCAGGGTGGTCTTGCCGCTGCCGAGAAAGCCGGTGACGATGGTGGCGGGAATCAGTGCAGACATGGAGGTTCCTTCGGGTAAGCAAGCCGGTCAGCCGTTGCAGATGGCGGCGCGGCCGGCGGAATTCAAGCAGGGGGGCGCTTCAGTCCTTGCGCAGCAGCAGGCCCTTGAGATAAGCGCCTTCCGGGAAGTGCAGGCGCTGCGGGTGGTCGAGCCCGGCGCCGGTGCGGGCAACGATCTCCGCATCCGCCCCGGCGTCGAGCGCGGCGCCGGCGACGATTTTCTGGAACAGATCGGCGTCGACCCCGCCGGAGCAGGAGAAGGTGAACAGAAAGCCACCCGGGCGCAGCAGGTGGAAGGCCAGACGGTTGATGTCCTTGTAGGCACGCGCGGCGCGCTCGACCTGCTGCGGGTTGGCGGCGAATTTGGGCGGGTCGAGCACGATGGCGTCGAACCGTTCACCGGCCTCGCGCAGCCGTCGCAGCGTGGCGTTGACGTCGGCTTCGAGCATCGGCGCGCGCGCGGGGTCGAACCCATTGTCGATCACGTGCGCTGCTGCGCGCTGCAGCGCCGGCGCCGAGGAGTCGACCGACTGCACCTCGGCCGCGCCGCCGGCCAGCGCCGCCAGCGTGAAGCCGCCGGTGTACGCAAAGCAGTTGAGCACCCGGGCCAGGCCATGCTGCTGCACGGTGGCGCGAAACAGGGCGCGGGCGTCGCGCTGGTCGAGGTAAAAGCCTGTCTTGTGTCCCTCGGCGACGTTGACGGTGAAGCGCAGGCCGTTTTCGCTGATAACCACCTCGGGATTGGGCCGGCCGGCATCGAACAGCCAGCCGCACGCCGGGGCGAGCCCTTCGCGCTCGCGCAGCGCGGTGTCCGATCGCTCGTAAAGGCGCAGCTGCGGCCAGCGCTGGCGCAGCGCCTGCACGATGTCGGCCTTGTGGCGCTCGATGCCCGCCGCCAGTGCCTGCAGCACGACCACGTCGGCATAGCGGTCGATGATGCAGCCGGGCAGGCCGTCGCTCTCGCCATGCACCAGCCGGCAGGCGGTGATATCCAGCCCGAGGGCCTCGCGCCGGTCGATCGCGGCGTTGACCCGCGCGGCGATGAACGCGGCATCGATGCGTTGCGCCTCGTCGAAGCTCCACACCCGCAGCCGGATCTGCGAATCCGGGCTGTATGCGGCCCAGGCCAGAAAGCGCCCGTCTTGCGCTTCCACGCGAACCAGCTCGCCGCGGTCGGCGCCGCCGCGGGCAATCGCCCCGGCGAACACCCAGGGGTGACGGCGCAACAGCGAGCGTTCCTTGCCGGGGTGCAGGCGGATGGTTTTCATGTCGGCTCGCCGCGCGTCACGGCTTTTTGTGCGCCCGCGGATGCGCGGCGTCATATACCTGCGCCAGATGCTGAAAGTCCAGCCGGGTATAGACCTGGGTGGTGGCGATGCTGGCGTGGCCGAGCAGCTCCTGCACCGCGCGCAGGTCGCCGCTGGACTGCAGCAGATGCGAGGCGAACGAATGCCGCAGCATGTGCGGATGCACCGCCACGTCCAGCCCGGCGGCGCGGGCGCGCTCGTGCACCTCGCGCCACACCTGCTGCGGGGCGATGCGGCGGCCGCGTGCGCCGAGGAACAACGCAGCCTGCGCGTCGGCATCGCCATCCGGGCGCAGCAGCGCTTCGCGCTGCGCCAGCCACTGCCGCAGCGCGGCCATCGCAGGCGCGCCGATCGGCACGGTGCGGCGCTTGCTGCCCTTGCCGGTGACGGTGGCTTGCGCGTCGTCCCAGTCGATCCAGCCGCGCGCGGCGGCGCTGGCGCGCACGTCCAGCCCGACCAGTTCCGACACCCGCAGCCCGCTGGAGTAAAGCAGTTCGGCAATCGCCGCCGCGCGCGCGGCGCGCAAGGCTTCGGACTCGGCCGTTCGCGCCTTTCGGCCGAGGGTTGCAGGCCGGGCCGGCGCGGCCACCAGCGCGACCGCCTGATCGACCGACAGCGCCTTCGGTAAAGGGCGCGGTGCCTTGGGCGCGCGCACCCCATCGACCGGGTTGGCCGTGACCACGCGCTGCCGCCCCAGCCAGCGGAACAGCCCGCGCCACGCCGACAGTCGGGCGGCGATGGCGCGCGGGGTCATGCCCCCGGCGTGCAGTTGCGCGGCCCAGCGGCGGATGTGCGCGGCGGAAATTGCCTCGGGCGCGAGCCCGGCGGCGAGGGTGCACAACACCTGCAGATCGCGCTGGTAATTGACCAGGGTGCGCGGGCTCAGCCGCCGCACCGTCTGCAACTGCGCCAGGTAGTCGGCAGCCAGTTGCGACAGCGCAGCAGCGCTGGCGGGCGGCGAGGGGAGCGTTTCAGCCACGCCAGTTCAATGCGGATCGGCCAGCACCAGCGGGCGCAGCGCGGCGCTGGTGAACTGGGCGATGTGGTGCAGAAACGCCGTGCCCATGTCGGCCCCGAAACGCTGCGGGTCGGGCGAGCCCAGCACCAGCAGGCCGATGCACTGGCCGCTGCCCGGATGATGGAGCGGGATGAAGGCCAGCGACTGCGCCATTTGCGCATTCGGCAGGCATTGCGCGGCCTCGAACCCGGCGTTGGGGCCGCAGTACGGTGCCGTCAGGCTGGCGGCGAAGCTGCGCACGTCCTCGCCCACGTCCTGCGCCCACGGCTGATCGGCGTTGCCTGCAGCCACCGGCCACAGCCGCACCGCGGCCAGCGGCAGGTCGAAATGGGTCTGCAGCGATTGCAGCAGCGCGCCGGGCAGCGCCTGCGCGTCGCCCTGCTGCGCGAGGATCACGTCGCGCGCCCAGTCCAGCAGCCGCGTGGCCAGCGCCTCGTTGTCGGTGGCGTTGCGCATCATCCCGGCCAGGCGGTGCTCGAGGGTGCGCATTTTGTCGCGCAGCATTTCCATCTGCCGCTCCTGCAGCGACACCGCACGGTTGCCATGCGGGCTTGGCAGCTGCACGCTGGTCAGCAGATCGGGGTGGCGCTCGAAAAAATCCGGGTGGGCAGTGAGGTAAGCGGCCAGGTCGGATTCGGTCAGTTCCATGCGGGGCTCCGGGCGATGGACAAAAGAGGAGGAGAGGGACGCAGCAATCAGCTCAGTGCAGGCGGTGCCGCGCTGACCGGGCCGGCGGTGTCCGGTAAGTCCGGCACCTCGACCGCGCCTTCGAACACAAACGCGGCCGGGCCGGTCATCCACACCGGGGCGTTGCTGCCATCCCATGCAATCGTCAGCCGCCCGCCGCGGGTGTTCAGGTCCACCGGGCTGCGCAGCCAGCCGTGTCGGATGCCGACCACCGCGGCGGCGCAGGCGCCGGTGCCGCAGGCCAGGGTTTCGCCCGCGCCGCGTTCCCACACCCGCAACCGCGCGGTGTGCGCATCGACTACCTGCAGATAGCCGGCGTTGACGCGGTGGGCAAAGCGGCGGTGGTGTTCGATCAGCGGCCCTTGTGTTCGCACCGGCGCAGCATCGACATCGTCGACTCGCTGCACCGCATGCGGATTGCCCATCGACGCGACGCTGATCCACGGCGAGGAAGGCTCCAGGTCGAGCTGCCATTGCGGCGCGCCGCCGACGTCGCGCATCGGCAGTCCGCTCGGGTCGAACGGCAGATCGGCGGGGTGGAAGCGCGGCGCACCCATGTCCACCTTCACCCGGCCGTCGTCCTGCAGTTCGGGGGCGATGCGCCCGCTCAAAGTGTCGACGACGATGCGCCGCTTGTCGGTCAAGCCTTTGGCGTGGACGTAGGCGACAAAGCAACGCGCGCCGTTGCCGCACTGTTCGACCTCGCCGCCGTCGGCGTTGAAAATGCGGTAGCGGAAATCCGCATCGGCGCGCTGCGGCGGCTCGACCACCAGAATCTGGTCGGCGCCCACGCCCAGATGCCGGTCGGCCAGCCAGCGCAGTTGCGCGGCGCTCAGCGCGAGCGGGGCGCGGGTGGCGTCGATCACGACAAAGTCGTTGCCGGCGCCGTGCATTTTGGTGAAAGCGATCGAGGGCATCGGAAAGCAGCGGTTCGGGTCGGAAGGCGGGCCGCGGTGCCGCTGGCGGTTGCGGCGCCCATCGGTTCAATACAGCGAGGGCTCGCCTTCGGGCCGGGTCTTGAAACGCTTGTGCACCCAATGGTATTGCGCCGGCATCTGCAGCACCTGCTGCTCGATGAAGCGGTTGAGCCGCAGCAGATCAGCCGGCAGGTCGCTCACCCGGCCGTCGGCGCCGACGGTGGGAAAGTGCGCCCAGGCCGGATGCACGACCACCTCGTAGCCGCGCCAGCGCGGCAGCATGCGGGTGACCACCGGGTACACCCTCGCGTGGCTGGACGCAGCCAGCCGCGGCACCACGTCGAGCGTGGCCGCCGGCACGCCGAAAAACGGCACGAACAGCGAATGCCGCGCGCCGAAGTCCATGTCGGGCAGGGTGTAGAACGGCACGCCGCGGCGCAGCAGCCGCAGCATGCCGCTTGCGCCGTCGTGGCGCGAGACGATGGACTCGGCCCTGAACCGGCTGCGCCGCGCCCGCACCCAGGCGTCGAGCACCGGGTTTTTCTGCGGGGTGTACATGCCCGACACCGGCCGCGGCGACACCAGGCTGATCGCCGTCCAGCCCGCATCCAGCCCCTCGAAGTGCAGCCCGAGCAGCAGGGTCGGGGCGCGGCCGTCGAGCGCCTCGTCCACCGCGCCCTTCACCTGCACGATGCGCCGCAGCCGCTCGGGGCTGCCGTACCACAACACCCCGCGTTCCAGAAACGCCCGGGCAACATAAACGAAATGCTCGCGGGCGATGCGCCGGCGCTGCGCCGGCGTCCAGTCGGGAAAGCACAGCTCCAGATTACGCAGCGCAATGTGGCGACGGCTGCCCGCCAGCGGCCACAGTGCCCAGCCGACTGCGGTGCCCAGCGCGGCCAGCACGGGGTAGGGCAGCAGGTGCAGCAGCCACACCAGTGCAATGCTCAGCCGCGCCGTCATACCGGGCCTCCGCTGTGTTGCGCGGGCAGCGCGGCGGGCGGCTCGGGCGCGCCGGCCGGGCGCTTGTAGCGGTTGTACGCCCAGAGGTATTGCTCGGGGGCGCGGCGGATCAGCATTTCCAGCGCGGCGTTGATGGTCGCCGCGGCGGCGGCCGGGTCGGCCGGCAGCTCGGCGTCCAGCGGCTCCAGCGTCAGGGTGTAGCCGCGGCCGCGCGGCAGCCGCAGCGCGCTGGCGAGGATGATGCGCGCGCCCGAGAGCTGCGCCAGACGCGCCGGCAGGGTCATGGTGAAGGCCGGGCGGCCGAAAAACGGTGCCCACACGCCTTCGCCCGCGGCCGGGGCCTGGTCGGGAAGCAACCCGACAGCCTCGCCCGCGCGCAAGGCCCGCAGCAGTTGCCGCACCCCGGTCAGTGTTGCCGGGGCGGTGGCGAGGTTGTCGCGCTGGCGCGAGGCCTCGGCCAGCGGTTGCAGCGCGCGCTTGTGCGGCGGGCGGAACATCACGGTGATCGGCCCCCACTTTGCGGCGACTTGCGCTGACACGTCGAAGCAGCCCAGATGCGGAGTCAGGTAAAGCACGCCGCGGCCCTCGGCCCGTGCCGCATCCACATGCGCCTTGCCCTGCACCTGCACCCGGTGCACCGGCGCGGCGGGGCCGGTGCGAAACCACACCGCCGGCAGTTCGCCGACCATGCGCCCGGCGTGCGCGGCGCTGGCCCGCGCCAGCCGCGCCGGGTCGTATCCCGCCTGCGTCAAGTTGGTGCGCAGCCGCTGGCGATAGACCGGGGAGAGCGCGTACACCAGCAGACCGATGCCCGCGCCCCCCGCTTGCAGCAACGGCAGCGGCAGGCGGGCGAGCAGGCGGAACAGGGGCAGCAGCATCGGGGCGTTATCGGGTGAGGGCCGGCGCGGGCGGGGCCGAGCGACGGGAGCCCGCGATGTTACGAAGCGACGCACACGCGCCGATGGGCAAGCATAGAATCCATGACATTCGCTGCCGAGTTAATGACAACTTGCGGGGCAGCGGGTGCGGCGCCGGTGCGGCGCTGCGGTGTTCCGCTAAAGCGTCGCCGTGCGAGCCCAGACGGTGGCGTCCTCCAACCGTAGTGAAAGGTTCGACATGGCTGACAACTTCCTCTTCACCTCCGAGTCCGTTTCCGAAGGCCATCCCGACAAGGTGGCCGACCAGATCTCGGACGCCATTCTCGACGCGATCTATGCGCAGGACCCAATGTCCCGCGTCGCCGCCGAGACCCTGGCCAACACCGGGCTGATCGTGCTGGCCGGGGAGATCACCACCCATGCGGTGGTCGACTACATCCAGGTCGCGCGCGATACCTTGAAGCGCATCGGCTACGACGACGCCGACTTCGGCATCGACCACAAAAGCTGCGCAGTGCTGGTGGCCTACGACAAGCAGAGCCCGGACATCGCCCAGGGCGTGGACAAGGCGCACGACGACAACCTCGACCAGGGCGCGGGCGACCAGGGGCTGATGTTCGGCTACGCCTGCGACGAAACTCCGGAGCTGATGCCCGCGCCGATCTACTACGCCCACCGCCTGGTCGAGCGGCAGAGCCAGCTGCGGCGCGACGGCCGGCTGCCCTGGCTGCGCCCGGACGCCAAGAGCCAGATCACCTTCCGCTACGAAAACGGCCGCCCGGCAGCGATCGACACCGTGGTGCTGTCGACGCAGCACTCGCCCGACATCGAGCTTGCCGACCTGCGCGAAGCGGTGATCGAACACATCATCAAGCCGGTGCTGCCCAAGGAATACATCAAGGGCGACATCAAATACCTGATCAACCCGACCGGCCGCTTTGTGATCGGCGGGCCGCAGGGCGACTGCGGGCTGACCGGGCGCAAGATCATCGTCGATACCTACGGCGGCGCCGCGCCGCACGGCGGTGGCGCGTTCTCGGGCAAGGACCCGACCAAGGTCGACCGCTCGGCCGCCTACGCTGCGCGTTATGTGGCCAAGAACATCGTCGCCGCCGGGCTGGCGAAAAAATGTCTGGTGCAGATTTCCTACGCAATCGGCGTGGCGCAGCCCACCAGCATCATGGTCACGACCCAGGGCACCGGGGTGATCGACGACGCGAAGCTCGAACAACTCGTTCGCCGCACCTTCGACCTGCGGCCCAAGGGCATCATTCAGATGCTCGATCTGCGCCGCCCGATCTACCAGAAGACTGCGGCCTACGGCCACTTCGGCCGCGACGAGCCTGAGTTCTCGTGGGAAGCCACCGACCGCGCTGCCGCGCTGCGCGAAGCCGCGGGACTCGGGGAATTGCGGGCGACGGTGCCGGCCTGATGCCGTAACCTCGCATCGCGCGGCGCGGCGGGTTGCAACTGCCCGTGGCCGCGCCGCCTGTCCCGGCAGAGGGAGCAGGCGCCGAACGACCCTGACGGGCCACGCGCCCGCGCCGCCGACGCCTCATTGCCCTCGCCGCCTTGGACAGCAGCCTGCCCCCCATTCTCGCCCAGGCCGTCGACCGCGCCGAGGGCGCCGACCCTGCGGTCGACCTGCGGCGGCTGCGCCGGCTTTTCGCCTGGGGTTACGGCGCCTGCCTGGCGCTGACCCTGGGGCTGTATGCGCTGTTTGCCTGGCATCAGTACGGTGCCGAGCGCGAGCAGCTGGACGCGCGGCTGGCGTTCGACACCCGGCTCCTCGCCAGCGCGACCGCGGGCCGGCTCGGCCAGTTCGCGACCCTGTCCGACGCCATCGCCCGCGGCATTCGCCGCAACCCGCAGGTGCTCGGCGATGCCGACGCGTTGCGCCAGCGGCTGCTGGCCGCGCAGGCGGACGTGCCCGGGGTTGCGGTGATCCGCGTGGTGTCGGCGCAGGGGCAGGTGCTGGCGGCCACCAGCGATCTGGGCGCCGGCTTCGAGATGCGCAACAACCCGCAGATCTGGGCCGTACTGCTGCAGGCGCAGTCCAGCGGCCGGGTGCAGCTGGCGCCGCTCACCTATGTGCCCGCGCTCTCGCGCTGGGTGCTGCCGCAGTTGCGCTGGTATGCGCCGGCGGGCGGGGCGCCCGGATTCTGGATTGGCGTGGGCATCGACCGCGACGACTTCAGCCGTTTCTGGGCCGGGATGATGAACCGGCAGATGCGGGCCGAGGGCGTGCGCGAAGTCGAAGGCTTTGTGCTGGTGCGGCAGGACGGCTGGGTGCTGGCGCGCTGGCCCGATGTGCCGGCCGACCGGTTCAAGGCGTTCTATGGCCGGCCGCAGAACGGCATCCTGGTGCGGGCGCTGCAGGAAAACGAGGGCCGCGCCGAAGGGCCATACGAAGGCGTGGTGCACTCGCTGCACCAGCACCGTCTGGGCTACTGGATACGGCTGGGCAGCGAGTTTCCGGGGCTGGCGGTGTCGGTATCGGTGCCGCAGCCCACGCTGTGGCAGGGTTATCTGCGCTCGCTGCTGCCCACCACGGTAGCGGTCGCGCTGATCGGGCTGATGCTCACCGCGGCCTACCTGCTGCTGCGGCAGCGACTGCGTGGCGAGGAGCGGGCGATCGCCGCGCGCCATCAGGCGCTGCTCGACTACAACGCCCAGCTGCGCCAGCTCGCCGAGCGCGACTACCTCACCAGCCTGCCGAATCGTCGCTACCTGATGGCGCAGCTGCGCCGGCTGTGCGGCGACACCGCGCGGTTTGCCGTCGGGCTGATCGACCTCGACGATTTCAAGCAGGTCAACGACACCCGCGGCCACGCCGAGGGCGACCAGTTCCTCAAGTTGCTCGCACGGCGGCTGCAGGGTGTGCTGCGCGAGGGCGACACCCTGGTGCGGCTGGGCGGGGACGAGTTCGCAGTGCTGCTGCTGGGCGTCAACCAGGAGCGCGATGCGCTGATCGCCTGCCAGCGGGTGCTCGACACCGCGCGCACCCGGCTGGAGCTCAGCCCGCGCGACGCGGTGCAGGTGACGGCCAGCATCGGTGTGGCGGTGTACCCGGAAGACGGCATCAACCCGCAGGATCTGATGCGCCACGCCGATCTGGCGATGTACGACGCCAAGCAGGCGGGCAAGAACACCGTGCGCCGCTTCGCCCCGCGCATGGCGCAGGCCGCGCTCGACCAGCAGGCCGCGTATGACCTGCTGCGGCAGGCGCTGGCGCAGGACTGGCTGCGGCTGTACTACCAGCCGGTGCTCGGGCTGTGCGGGCCCGATGCCGGCAAGATCGCCGGGGTCGAAGCGCTGCTGCGCATCCTGCATCCCGAGCGCGGGCTGCTGCCGGCGCAGAGCTTTGTCAGCGCGCTCGACGCCCCGCATCTGGCCCGCCCGGTGGGGCGCTGGGTATTGCAGCAGGCGCTTGGCCAGGCGCAGTTCTGGAACGCGCAAGGGCTGGTGCTGCGCATGATGGTCAACATCAGCCCGCAGCATTTTCTCGGCCCCGAGTGGCTGGACGACCTGCGCGAGGTCATGGCCGGCCACCCCGGGGTGCAGCGCGGGCAGGTGAAGATCGAGATCACCGAATCCGGTGCCATTCGCGACCTTTCCACCGCCCGCCGGCTGATGGAGGCCAGCGCCGCGCTGGGCGTGCGGATGGCGCTGGACGACTTCGGCCAGGGCGAAACCACGCTGCGCTACCTGCAGCACTTGCCGCTGCAGGTGATCAAGATCGATCAGGCCTTCGTGCGCGACATGATCGACGACCCGCGCGATTACGCCATCGTCAGCGGCCTGCTGCACATGGCCACGCTGCTGGGGGTGAACGCGGTGGCCGAGGGCGTGGAAGACCTCGTCACCCTCAACCTGCTGGCGGCGCAAGGTTGCAGCCAGGCGCAGGGCTACGGCATTGCGCGGCCGATGCCGGCCGAGGACATCCCCGGCTGGATCGCCGGCTGGCGGCCGCCCGTGCTCGACCCGGTGCAAAGCCTGGCGCGGCCCAATCTGCCGGCCATCCAGCGCCAGCGCTTTGCCCGGCTGCACGCGGCGGCGGCCGGGCTGGTGCCATTCCCGCAGCGGGTGACCGAAGCCAACGCCGAGCAGACCTGCCATCTCGGCCTGTGGCTCAACGGCACCGGACAGTTTTTCTTCGGCCACAACCCGGGTTACGCGGCGCTGCACGAGCAGCACGCCCGCATCCACGCGCTGGGCCGGCTGGCCAAGATCGCCGCCGAGGCGGGCAACCATGCCGAAGCCGAGCGGCTGATCGCCGAGGCCGAGGCCATCAACAACGCGCTGCTGGCCGAGCTGGCACGCATGGACCCGATCAGTCCGGCGTGATCGCCGCGCCCCGTCCCAAGTGCCTGACACCGAGACCCGAGCCATGATCACCGTCTACGGCATTGCCAACTGCAACACCGTCAAGGCCGCCCGCGCGTGGCTGGACGCCGCGGGCAAGCCTTACACCTTTCACGACTTCAAAAAGCTCGGGGTACCGGCGCCGCGGCTCGATGCCTGGCTGGCCGCACTGGGCTGGGAGGCGCTGGTCAACCGCCGCGGCACCACCTGGCGGCAGCTCGACGCGCACGAGCGCGAGGGCATCCGCGATGCTGCCAGCGCACGCGCCGCGCTGCTGGCCCACCCCACGCTGATCCGCCGCCCGGTGGTGGAGTGGGCGGACGGGCGCATCTCCGCGGGATTCGACGCCGAAGACTGGGCCGCGCGGCGCTGATCGGCGGCGGGCTGCAGGTCAACGTGCCCGCCTGGCGGTGCCCGTTGCGGCGGCGCAGCCGAGCCTGGGGCGGCTCCTAGAATGCTTGTTTTTCTCGCACCCATTCAACCGCCACCATGAGCACTCCGCCCCTCGCCGGCGCCAGCGTCAACCCGCAGGCCAATGTGTATTTCGACGGCAAATGCGTCAGCCACAGCCTGACCCTGGCCGATGGCCGCAAGGCTTCGGTCGGCGTCATCCTGCCCTCGACCCTGACCTTCAACACCGGCGCACCGGAGGTGATGGAATGCGTGGCCGGCGCCTGCGAATACCGTCTGCCGGGCAGCGAGCAATGGCTACGTTCCAACCCGGGCGAGCGCTTCAGCGTACCGGCCAACACCCGCTTCGACATCCGCGTGCCCGAAGGCGTCGCGGCGTATCACTACATCTGCTATTTCGGCTGAGCCGCACCATGCCCAACATTCTGCAAACCCTGCCCAAAGGGCAAAAAGTCGGCATCGCGTTTTCCGGCGGGCTCGACACTTCGGCCGCACTGCTGTGGATGAAGCAAAAAGGCGCCCTTCCTTACGCCTACACCGCCAACCTCGGCCAGCCCGACGAGAGCGACTACGACGCCATCCCCCGCCGCGCGCTGGCCTTCGGCGCAGAAAAGGCGCGACTGATCGATTGCCGCAAGCAACTGGTGCACGAGGGCATCGCCGCGATCCAGTGCAATGCCTTTCACATCAGCACCGGCGGCGTCACCTACTTCAACACCACCCCGCTGGGCCGCGCCGTCACCGGCACCATGCTGGTGGCCGCGATGAAGGAGGACGACGTCCACATCTGGGGCGACGGCTCCACCTTCAAGGGCAACGACATCGAGCGCTTCTACCGCTACGGCCTGCTGACCAACCCGGCGCTGAAAATCTACAAGCCCTGGTTGGACCAGACCTTCATCGACGAGCTCGGCGGCCGCAAGGAAATGAGCGAGTTCCTCATCCGCCACGGCTTCGACTACAAAATGAGCGTCGAAAAGGCGTACAGCACCGACAGCAACCTGCTCGGCGCAACGCACGAGGCCAAGGATCTGGAGCACCTGAACTCGGGCATTCGCATCGTCAACCCCATCATGGGCGTGGCGTTCTGGAAGCCCGAAGTGGAGGTCAAGCCCGAAGAAGTGGCCGTGCGCTTCGAGGAAGGCGTGCCGGTGGCGCTCAACGGCCGCACGTTCGGCGATCCCGTGGCGCTGTTTCTCGAAGCCAACGCCGTCGGCGGTCGCCACGGTCTGGGCATGAGCGACCAGATCGAAAACCGCATCATCGAAGCCAAGAGCCGCGGCATCTACGAAGCCCCGGGCATGGCGCTGCTGCACATCGCCTACGAGCGGCTGGTCACCGGCATCCACAACGAAGACACCATCGAGCAATACCGCATCAATGGCCTCAAGCTCGGCCGCCTGCTCTACCAAGGCCGCTGGTTCGACCCGCAGGCGCTGATGCTGCGCGAAACCGCGCAGCGCTGGGTGGCGCGGGCCGTCACCGGCGAGGTCACGCTGGAACTGCGCCGCGGCAACGACTACTCCATCCTCAACACCGAAAGCCCCAACCTCACCTATGCGCCCGAGCGCCTGAGCATGGAGAAAGTGGAAGACGCGCCCTTCACCCCCGCCGACCGCATCGGCCAGCTCACGATGCGCAACCTCGACATCACCGACACCCGCGCCAAGCTCGGCATCTACGCCCAGACCGGGCTGATCGCGCAGGGTCCGCAGATGCCGCGGTTGAAGGGCGAGTCAGAGGGGTGACCGAGTTACGGGGTAGGGCAGTCGCCGGCGAACCCGGTTTCCTCCAAACGCACCCGTCCGGATTTGGCAAGCACCAGGTCGCGCGCGTTGTTGCCCGCGACGCCGCGAGCACAGATACGCAGTCGCCCGGCGGAGAATGCGCCGCCCGGTTGCTGGGCAACGCCTAGCGGCGTGAAGATGACGCTTTTGCGCAGGGGAGAGTTGGCCGAGAGGCTCAGTCCTGGGTTTGACGGTTCACCTGTATGAATTAACGGCTCGCCGTCGTCGATCTGTCCGCTGCGGTTATCGTCATGGAACATCAGCCAACCTGCAGTCCAGTTCGCCCGACCACTTTCGTGGCAGCGCCCGTCCGAACCGGCGCAGAGCGCCACGGGACGTTGCCTCTGAACCGCCGTCTGCCGAGCGACGTAAAACGCGGACACCAACGCGTTGGTGGTCACCGCAACGCGGTGCTGCAGCAGCCAGCCCTGCAAACTCGGCATCGCGAGACTAGCTAGCAGCGACGCGACTCCGAGCACCATCAAAATCTCAACGATTGTCACGCCACAGTTGCTCGACGGAGAAGGGTGGACGCGGGGAGATCGACAAAAGTTGACCTGCAGCTGCCGCATTCGCCCAACTCCTCTCGAACCCGAAGCAGGGCAGAGGGTACTTCACAAAGCTGCCTGTCTGGAAGGACTGCGAACAGGGTGACTTGACTGCAGATGTGCTCGACCCATAGCGGCAGATCCCTCAATTTGCCCAGCACTTGGCTACGCCGTCCGCGCCCGACGCCGTCTTGGCGCCCAGCTGATTGATGCCCAGAGTCCCGCAAGCCGTGTCTCGTGTTTGTTGCGCGCCCTTCGGTGCAGCAGAAACCGTGTAAGTGTCGTTAGTTGCCGCGACGCTGAAGGTGTAATCCGCCCCCGAGTTTTGCGCGCCGCCGCAGTCCAGGGTCAGCGTCGGACTGTTTCCGACCACCGGATTGTCGGCGGTGCCGTCGGCGGTTTTGTCGTAGCGCAGGTTCTGGGTATAAAACCGCTCCATATAAGTCGCGTACTGAGACAGACACCCCTGCGCCGCTGCGCGCTTGGTCTTGACCACGCTGTTGATATATGACGGGTAACCGACGGCGGCGATGATCGCAATGACCGCGACGACGATCATCAATTCCACCAGAGTAAAACCCCGACGGGCGGCGCGTCGCGACGGAGATCGAAAAGTCTTGGCTTTCATCGCAAAATGGCCTTACAGAGCATGGTAAAAATCGTCAGAAACTCAGTTCGCGCCACGAAACGCGCCCGACGTTTCCAGCCGGGGAGGTGATCGGTCCGAGATTGACCGGTGAACCGGACAGATTGTTGAACTGCAAAACGATTTTGCCGTTTTTGTCGTAATTCCCGGTAACGCCGCCAGCGGGGCCGACGGGGTAAACGACGCCGTTATAGGCGACATTGATGGTCACGTTGTTGTTTTTATAGGTCGTGGCCCCAAGGCCGAAATCATTGGAAACATTGGCGCCAGTAAATGGACTGACCAGCATGACCGAGCCGGACGGCACGGTATTACACGGGTCACTGACCTTCGGGATCAGGGTCGTGACCAATGCCATGCCGCCGATGAACTGCGTGCGGTTGATAATGCGCTCGCCGCTCTGGGTGCTCAAATCCATATACCAGCCCGGTTTGTTGTCTAAATCATTAGCTGCCGCGGCACTTGTCGCACGTAACAGTTTGCCATCCCCGGCGGCGTCCTCCTTGACGATCGAGCGCTGCCGGAGGTCAGCGCGGGTGGTCGTAGTGGAAACGATAGGTGCAGCAAGATTGGTGGTGTCACGCGCGACGCGAAGACCGTACCAGGTTTGAATCTGGGTGTCCGACACGTCACTGTCGTCCAAGTAGCGACCTGTCCCAAAAAACGCCCAGGTGCTTTCCTTGTTTTTCGTCGCGTCGTAACTCAGGGCTACCAGGCTGGTAATGGGCTGCGGTTTGTCGTTGGCATCTTTTGCCTGGAATATCTGCGCTCCAGTGCCCGTCGGCATTTGCAAATCGAAAGACCAGAGATTTCCGTTCAAGTCGCCAGCGTAGGCGGCGGTAGAAATACCGGTCTTGCTGTCCGGCTGCGCAATGCCGGGTTCGGCCAGGCCGTCATTGATCGATCCGGTGGTGGGGCGGACGTTCAAAGCTCCCGTAGCCAGGTCGAACTCAAGCAGGGCAGGGACGTTGGCCTCGCTGTTGTAACCGTTGCCTAAATAGACGACCCACTTACTCCCAGTTCCGTTTTTGATTTGGGCAATCACTGGCGCGCCGGTAATCTGCCCGATATATTTGCTGCATGCCGCGGCGATGACCCCGGTGCAAGCACCATTGTCCCCGGCTGACCGCTCCCAGAGGATGTTCTTTGCGGACTTGCTCGGATCATCAAAATTGTCCGGGTTGGTGATGTCCAGCGCATACACCGTTTTCGCAGGGCCGCGTCCAGTCGTGCCGACCAATATCGTCCGCCAGATCTTGCCTTGCCCATCTCCCGTGTCGAGATAGACGTTCTGGGTAGTGATGCGCCCGTCGTTGTAGTACTGATGCGGCACGGCCTGCGCTCCGGTCACGCCATCGACCACGCCATATTGTGGGTTCGCGAGATTGGAGATGCCACCCTGAGAATTGGCTTTTTGCGCGAGCACCCCAGCGGGCAAGTAGGCAAAAACCTCTTGGCCAGCGGGTTTGTCGGCGTCGAGCTGACCGTTGGTCGTTCCTTGCTTCACGCGAAAGGCGTGCAACATGCCGTCGTTCGCGGCGACATAAACCAATGGGGTTCGTGTGGCTTTGTTGGCGACGAAGGTGCCGTAGGAGGATGCCCCGTCAAAGGTCGCGTTGACGTATAAGGTCTTTTCCGGTGCGGCAACGTAGACCGGGGTGGAGGAAATCACATCGCCCAGGGCCGCTTTGCGTTGACGTAGCGTGGAGTTGGAATTGTCACCCCGCAGGTAATTGAGTATTTCTGCCTGGCTGATCGATTGCTGAGCGCCGTTGACATAATAATCCAACGCCTGCTTTAAGCTTTCATCAAGCGCAGGCAGGGTATTCCCGACGCCTAGTATAAACTGTGTCGGGTTCTGCGAGTTTTGGGTATCGGCGATACGATTGAGCGTCCAGATGTTGCGTTTCTCCGGAGCCGGAAATGCTGAATTCACCGACCAAGCCGGAACATAAGCTTGCGCATTGGCGTCCCATTTTTCGGCGGTGAGGGCGCCCGTCCACTGCCCAGTGAAATAAGAGCCAATGAAGCGATAAACAGCGTCCGCGGTGCTGGTCGTGCTGTTGCCAGACAAGGTGATCGCGTTGCCTGCCCCTTTGCGGTCGGCGATTTGCGCCAACGCGGATTTCAGGCCGTTTATGAAGTCAGTTGGATTTTTCACCGAGAAAAAGTCGCCGTGACCATTGACCGCGGCATGAAGTAAGTCGGCAATGTTTCTTATGTCATTTGCTTTGGGTTCCGGCCAAGATAGGCTAGTAACCCCCGACGGGGGTGTGCCCGTTCGTGCCCAAGAGAAAATCTGATACTGGGTGAGGTTCGGTTCGATGTAATCCGGGTCGAAACCAAGTCCCATGGTAAATGTAACCATGTGCTGCCAAAATGCCGGGTCATTGGGCGTCGTGGGGACCTGATTGTCAATGTTGGGTTGAAGATCGGTTTGCCAATACTTCATGGCAACATCAGCAAGGGTGTTTGACCAGGGGTCTTGAAATGGCTGCGAAGGTTGATATTGATAATTTGCCGGAGAAGTTATTGCAGGGCCCGCTGAACCGTCTGTGTTACCAGGGCCACTGAAATTCTCGTTCCAAAAACCGTCAGTGGTCAAAATGGTGAAAGCCGGGCGACAGGCATAACTTTGATTGGCATCTGGTCCATTACCACCGGTCAGCCAAGGCTGGCTGGTTTGATAATATTTTCCGACTTGATCAAGCGCTTGGCGAAGGGGCGTGCCTCCATTTGCAGATTCCGAAGTAATCCAGTTCCAAAAGTTAACTTTCTGCGTTCCCGCTGTTCCGTCTCCGAAAGCTTGGACTTGGGCAATATAGTTCGTTTTGTTGTTATAGCTGTCATAATAAGAATATTTGCTTTGTGGGAGTTTGGAGTTATTGTTCCCATTGATCGAACCAAAACCTAGGCGATAATTGGGGTTTAAGGATAAAAATGCGAGCGTGAGTGCGGTTTTCGCTGTGAGAATTCGCGTGTGATAATAGGCAAACCAGTTGGCGATATTGTTCCCGGCAGCGATTCCGGGAGGGGCCGCTGTGCCAGATGTGTCCGACGCAAGAACGCAATTAGACAATCCTCCGCAATTCGTGTTTGCGACGTAACGCACATCATAGGGCCCAGCTTTCGGGCCGAGGGAATATTGGAACGCGTTTATTGAGTAGTTTACTTCACATGTCTTTTTATTCTTGCTGTAATTGTAACTTGACCCGCTTGTATTCTTGAGTATTTTTGCGCAGTCGGATTCCGATGAAATATTGTTGAATGTTTTGCTGGAAGACGTTTTTGCAGAATATTTTATTATTTTTGTATCCTGGGAACCATCATAATCCGTGAGATTAATTTTTATTGTGCTTTTTGTGCCGAACCCATCTAGTGGAGTTTGGGTGAAGTCGGTTTGATCTTGATAGTTTGTGCCGTCGATTTTTTTGGGTGGTTTATATGTAATTGCGGGATTATAGTAAACCCCGTTGTTATTCGAGTTTATAAGGGCGTCGTTATTTGAGTTATTTTTTAGGTATGAATAATCTGGCATGAAATCCCAGTCCATCGATCCCGAGTCATCGAGCATCAGCACGAGGTTTGGCGGAATGGGTTTTTGGATAATCAAGGGGCTTTGGGTAAGACCCACGGCCGCCTGCGCCATCGGAGTGGCGATGAGTAGAGAACTCAGTGCAAAAATGGTGGCGCGGCGGGAGAGAATTTTGGCGTTAGACATGACATTCTCCGGGCGGCAAAGCAAAAGTGAGGCGGTCAATTGGTTCGGTAAATGGCTTGGACGACCACTTGAGCGCGGTTATCCGAGGGAGCGCCATTTGCCTCGGGGGAGTTGGCCCGCGCGGTGATCCGGTAGCACTGTCCGGCGGTTTTGAGCGATCCACCACCACCCTGGTTGTTCTGGTCGTTGGTGAACTGGAAGGTCCCGCCGTCTGTGGTGCACAGGCCCATGTACTGAATCAGGTAAGACGGGTTGTTGCCATAGGGCGAAACGATTTTGTTAGTTCCTGCCGCGGCTTGGGTCGTTGGGGGGAAGATCCAGGCGTTGGCGGGCACTGTGTTGTCGGTGGCGGGGTTATCGGTACAGGGGTTGTTGGCGCAGTCGTTGTATGGCTCGCTGAAAGTGGCAGGGTTGGGGGCATTCGCTGGCGGCAGGATGGTCGCGGCGGCAAAGCGCAGGGTGGCTTCCGCGACCTGAAAGGCCTGCGCTCGGTCGACGGTGTCGCCGGCCATTTTTTCTTCGGTGCTGGATAGGCGGATGGCTGCCAGTCCGATGATGGTGATGACCAGCAACAGGATTAGAGACACGATCAGCGCAACACCACGCTGCCGGCTGGCAAGTGCGTTGTTTGAGCGCGCGAGGTTGCCGCGGTATTTAAGAAAAGAAGTTTGGCGGTTCATGGTCAACGCACGTGGATGGTGGTGTCGAAGGTGCGAACCAGTCGCTCAGGGGTTTGTTTGTTGAGCGGATTGGTGACCGTTTCGAGGGTGAGCGAAACCCTCACCGCGCTGACGGTATTCCAGGCGTTCGCGGCGATACCCCCGGCATTCACCAGGGCGGGGCCGCCTGTGAGATAGGCCAGTCGCAGGCCGGTGACGCCGCGGATGATTTCGTCGGACACCAGTTGGTTGCCGGCGTAATGCGCCCGGTACAAGGAGAGCATCGCGGGATGCCCCTGCAGTTGCGCGGATGATGGCGCGACATACCACGCATAAGCCTGATACGGGGCGACGTAGGCCGAGGAACTGAACGAGGTGCAGCTGAGTTGCGCGGCGGAGTTGCCGGGCGTTGCGTTGGCGGCCAGCGGCAGGCCGGCATTGAACGCGCCGGTCTGGAACACGTAAGCCTGGGTGCCGTCGCAGGCGAAAACCAGGTCGTTACTGCCGATGCCCACGTCGGTGGGGGCCGCCTGCATGGGCACCTTGCTGGCGCAGCCCGGTCCAGCCTGGATCAGGTTGAGGCTGACCGTGCCGGCGCCGCGGGTGATCAACGCGGGAGAGCCGCCGCTCGGCGCGGGTGCGGTGGGCGCGGGTGAAAGGTTGGCGGCGTCGTCCACGCCAAACAGTCCTGCGCCGTTGACCCAGCGATACCAGCCATTGCCGGCGAGCATGTCGTTGACCGTGGTGTTGCCGCAGGGCGAGCTGCCGGCCTGGCGGATGTCGCGCGCCATCAGTTCGAAGGCAATGCGGGCGCTGTCTTGCAGCTGGCTCAGGCCGTTGGTGGTGGTGTAGCTCTGCCGGCTGGTGAGCAGCACACTGACCACTGCACCAACCACGATCAGCCCGAGCAGCATCGCGACCATCAGCTCGACCAGGGTCAACCCGGTCTGGCGGGGTCGGCGGGAGTAGACGAGTCGAGTCATAGCTGGGTCCAGAACGTCAGGGTTTGCGCGGCCTGTCCGGCGGTGGCCTTGCTGTCGTTGAAGGTCACGGTGACGCTGCAATTACTGGCGTCGACGGCGGGGCCGACCGGGTTGCAGGCAATCGTGCCTTTGGCACCGCTGCCCAACGCGGCAAGCCCGCCGACCTGCGTGCCTGGAGGTGGATTGGCTGCGGAATAGCCTGAGGGCGGATTGCTGGCGTCGAAGCCCAGGCACCAGTTGCGCAACTGCGCTTGCGCCAGCGTGCCGGCCTGGGTCGGGCAGTTGCCGGCGGTGACGGTGGTGTTGTAGGCACCGGTCAGAGCATTGGTGCGGTCGGCTCGCAGCAGGTCGAACATCGAGTACGCGGCGATGCTCGCCTGGGTGCGACTGAAGGCGCTGGCGTTGTCCGCCAGGGTGCGAAGCTGCAGCACGATGATGCCCAGAATGCCGATGGACAGCACCGCAGTGGCGACCAGGATTTCGATCAACCCGATACCCCGCGCGACTTTGCGGCGAAGGCGGCGCTGACCCGAGCGAAGGAGAGAGTCATTGGCAGCTTGCATTGGGGGTACCCGCTTTGCAGGACTGGGAATCGGTGCAACTGGCAACCGATGTGCCGGTGTAGAGATAGACGCAGCGATGGTTGTCGCTGTTGATCGCGTTGCTCGACAGATCAACGACCAGGCCGGAATAGCCGGTGGATGCATTGGGCTGGCGCAGCAACCCGAGCGGGGTGGCGACCAGCGTGCCGATCGCCGCTGAGGCACTGATGCCCGGCGGCAGAGAGGCGGCCTGAGCAATCGGAGTCGAAGCGCCGCCGAGCGGCAAGGCGTTGATCGAGCCGTCGGCGTTGATTTCAACGTTGATGCCGCGCTTGACCGCCTCATTGCGCGCCTGCGCCAGGCGGTTGACCACGTCGTTCGCCTGGGTGGTCAGGCGGTTGGAGATGATCAAGCGGTTGAAGCTTGGCACCGCGACTGCGAGCAACAGCGCGGCGACGGCGAGGGTGACGAGTAGCTCAACCAGGGTGAATCCCCGGTTGCGCGGCGCGCAGCGGCGCGCAGGTCTTTCGGGGGGCGAAGCCGCAGAAATGTATGAAAGCAGACCCATCATTCATGTCCAGATGTTTCTGAGCATGATTTTTCGCTCGCTGCGGCGCAGGTGAAGCCGACCATCCGACGAACGGTCGTTTTCAGCCGACGAACGGTCGGTACGTAAGAGGATCAGGGGCAGCGGGGGCCGCCGCCGCGCGCCTCGTTCAGGCGCAGGCGGCGCGGCGGACGGTGACGGCGGGGGCGCTTGGGCCGCGTCCGGCGTCGGTCTCGGCGCATAGCCATAGCGCCTGCGCGCGCGGCGGGGTGGCTTCGCCGTCCCAGTCGGTGAGTACCTGGCGCAGGGTGCCGCCGCCCCAGTGGTCCCGAGGACG
>CAYMDM010000019.1:0-33156 GCA_964389235.1 uncultured Burkholderiaceae bacterium | reverse complement strand
GATACTCAACGAATTTTCACGACACTGTAAAAGGCGATGCCGACAAATTCATGCAGCGCTCGATAGGTGCGCTCCATCGCCCGCGCCGAGGGGAGAAAGCGAAGCGGGTAGGGTCGATCATGGCGGGTGAAGTCGACGGGCCAGGCGCAGATATCAGGCCTGAAGGCGCGAAAGGCCTGAAACGCGCGCGGCATGTGATAGGCCGACGTGATCAGATAAACCCTCTGCGCGGAGTCTGGCGGGATGAAATGCGACAGATTGGCCGCGCTCTGGTAAGTGGTTTTGGACAGCTGATCCATGACGATGCGGCTGGCCGGAAAGCCGAACTGAATCGCCATCGCGCGCATCACGTCGGCCTCGTTCAACGGATCGCCTGATCCGCCCGACAGCAGCAGCGTGCTGCCCGGCGTCTGGCTGCCCAGCCGCAGCGCGGCCAGCAGCCGCCGGATGCTCTGGGTCTGCAGGGCATTGAAGTCCTGGATGTCGGTGGTGTCGTCGTCGATGCCACCGGCCAGCACCACGAGTGTGGCGCCCGGCGGCGGTGGCGGACAGACCGCGTCGCGCCGGGCGATGTCCTGCAGCCGGCCGATCGCCTCGTCGGCGACAAATGGGGAAGTGGCCACGATATACAACACCCACACCAGGGTCAGGACGATCAGCGGAAAGGCACGCCGACACCGCAGAAAAGTCCAGATGAGGATCACCGTCAGCAAAAAGCCGATCAGCGAGGCAGGTGCGAACAAAGCCTCCAGCGTCAGCTTGAGCATCATGACAACGTGCTCGGCTGCGTGCGCGCGACCAACGCCCGCGGCGCCGCAGCGGCCGGGTGAGTGTCCGGCGCCGCGGTGGCTGCGGCGAACTCGGCGATCCAGCCGATGAAAGCCTGCTGCGCATGGCGCGAGGTCATGATGTGATCGATCTGCGGCAGAAAGCCCGTTAGCAGGCCACGCTGGCTGTGCGGGTCGGCAATCTGGGCGATCTGCGCAGCATCATTCACATTGCTGAAATCGTTGCCGGATTGCAGCAGCGCGACGCGCACGCCCCGCTGCGTCAACGCCGCCAGCTCATCGGCCAGGGTCTGGATGGTGATGCTGGCGTCTGGGTCGCTCGCTTCGGCGGCCTGCGCATGCGCAGCGAGTCTGACTTGCTGCAGCAGCCGTGGCAGCGCAAACAGCAAGCCCATGCCACGCCGCGCATAGAGCAGCAGCGCGCGGGGGCCGAGGCCATGCGCGCGCAGCCGCAGCCAGAAATGGCGGCGTCTGCTCGCCGCATTGCTGAAATCGAACGCGTCATACAGCACGATGCCGCGCACCCGCTCGTCGGTGCGTGCCAGCCAGTAGCTCGGCAGCGCCCCGGAGCAGAAGCCCAGCACCGCAAAGCGATTCACCCCGGTCTGCTGCTGCAGCAGGTCGAGCGCGGCCTGCAGGTCGGCAACGACTTGCTCTCTGTAGGGCAGCCGGCCATCGGGGCGGCGGCTGTCGCCCATGCCGTGCAGATCGAAGCGAAGGGTCGGCACGCCCAGACCGGCGAGATGCCGGGCGATCTTGACGTTGATGCGGTGCGGCCCGACGCGCGACACCACACCGGCATTGAACAGCACCATGCCCAGCCCCGCGCTCGCGGCGCGTTCGGCGTGGGTGATGGCGCCGATCAGCCCGCCGTCGGGGCCGAAGGCGTGGGTGGTCTCACGCAGCAATGGAGGTCTCCTCGAGTGCGGCGAGCAGGGCGTCGAGCCAGGGGCGGGGAACGATGGCGTTGTTCAGCGCGCTGTTGGTCGCCCAGTCGATGTCCGACTGGGACGGCGTCTCGCGCCAGCGCGTGGCACCGGCGGAGTTTCGCCAGTTGGCGTAATCCGCCCCTTCTGCGGCAAGCAGCAGCACCTGCTGCGCGCGGCCGGGCCAGGACGAGTCGGCTGGCAGTCGGCGCGCCAGCTGGGTCTGGAACGCGGGAGTTGTCGCGAAGCCCAGCGCCTCGGCCTGTCGATCGGGCAGGTTGAAACGGCGCAGTTCGGCATCCACCCTCCAGCGCGAGGCAAACATCTCCGAGAGGATGCGGGCGTTGTTGGCATGCAGGGTCGCGAGATACCCCGGCCCGTCAGCCACCGGCTCGAACAGCACCAGTTGATCCACCGGGCGGGTCATCTGCGCCGAGGCCAGCGCGGCGATCGAGCCGCCCAGCCGCAGCCCGGCGAGGGACAGTCGCTGCGGCTGGGTGCGGTGGCACAGTAGTTCGGCGGCAGATGCCGCGTCGCGCACTGCGCCGTCCAGATCGAATTCCTCGTCCTCGCCGGCCGAGTCGCCGCTGCCGTAGTAATCGAACCGCAGCACGTCGTAGCCCGCGGTCTGCAGGCGATCGCCGAGCACGCGGTAGAGCCGGCTGGCGCGGATGGCTTCCTGCCCGAACGGGTTGCACAGCAGCACACCGTGGCCGCGGGCGCGGCCGGGGTCGGCCGGCTGCAGCAGCCCGAACAGTTCGCGGCCGCCGTTGAGAAAGCGCAGCGGGATGACGTCAGGCATGGCTAAGAACGGCAAGGCTCGGGGTGGCGGCGTCCCGAATTTGTGAGGCCGATTGTGGCGGCGGCAGCACCGCCAGCGCGGCAACATGTCCGTCCGGTGCAGCCAGTGGGTGAACTTGGACTGCGGGCAGATCGTGCAGCGGGCCGGGCAGCCGCACCTGTGCCGGTGCAGCTTCGACCCCGGTGTGCAGGGTCTCGGGCGCAACGTGCAAGCCCCAGCCGGTGGCTTTGAGCACGGCTTCCTTGCGCGTCCACGCGGTGATGAACGCCGTACCGTGCGAGGACGCGGGGAGTCGCTGCAGCGCAAGCCTTTCGTCCGCGGTCAGCACGCTGCCGATCAATTCCTCGGCGCGGCGCGTCGCGTCGACCAACGACTCGATGTCCACCCCGATTTGCCCGAGCTCGGCTGGCATGATGGCAACGGCGGCCCATTCATCGCTGTGGCTGAGATTCAAGCTCCAGCGGTCGTGCGGCGGCGCCAGTTCGGGCCTGCCCAATGCGCCAGCGACGAGCTCGACAGCTTGCGGCGCCAGCCCGGTGCAGGCCGCGAGCAACCGGCGCAGACCGATGTGCGAACGCACAAAGCGCTGCCGATGCACCGGGAACACAAAGCGCCGCGCTCGCTCGCACTCGGCCGGAGAAAGCAGATGGGGCGCGGCCGCGTCCCAGGTGGTATCGCCGAGCGGGAACATCCACACGGCGACATCCGCATCGGCAAACGCCGCGCGCACGTCGGGAAGCTCGGTCGCACTCAGCCGAAGCTCGGCGATACGCAGCGGCGGAGAGGGGGAGGCCGCCGGCGCTGACGGCCCTTGGACCGGGGCCCGTGCGGGGCGGTCGATTGCGCTCATGTCCACTCCTTCACGCGCGCCTGCCAAACAGTCGCCCCAGCAACCCGGCTTTCTGTTCCGGGACTGCGGCTGCCGCTGGCTCGACCGGCGCCGCGTCGTACAGCGCGGCGATCTGTTCGAGGCTCTCGAAAATCAGCGAGCGGGCGGCGATGCGCTTGCCCGTGGCGGACTGCATTTCGGCGATGGCCTGCATCGCGCTGAGAGAGTCGCCGCCGAGGTCGAAAAAGTTGTCGCTCAGGGCAATCTGCTCGGCCGGCATGTTCAGCACGCGCGCCCAGACGGCGATGACCTCGCGCTGCATGGCCGTGTTGGCGCGAGCGGGAGCGGCGACTGCCGCAACGGGTTTGTCTGCGACGTCGCTTGAGCCCGCCTGCTTCGCCAGGTGCCGCAGCCCGGCGGCGGCCTTGCTCTGTGACGGGTCGAGCAGGGTGGCCACCGACTGCGCTGGATCACGGAGCAGGCGCTCGACGAGTTCGAGATAGCGCGCGACAAAGGCCTGCGCTGTCTGCGCGGAGTAGATGTCGGCGTTGTAGGTGACACCCCCTTCGAGGCCCTGCGGCACTTCCATCAGCCACAGCCCCATGTCCTGCGTCGCCCCATTCTGGAAGATCAGGATGCTGCTCTGCTGCAGCGAGCCCCAGCGGCGCTTGCGGTCGCGCGCGTCCTGGAACGAGAACAGCGCCTGATACAGCCCGGCGCGGGCGTTGCGCTCGCGCAACTGGGGCTGCAGCGCGAGGTGTTCAAACGGCACGTCCTGCAGATTCAGACCGTCGAGCAGCTCGCTTTTGACCTGGCGCATGAAGTCGAGCACTGGCGTGTCGCCCTGGCGGGTCAGCCGCAGCAGCAGCAGGTTGTTGAAAAAGCCCATCACCGGCTCGACTTCGCTGACCAGCCGGGCGCGCACCGGTGTCGCGATGACACTGCTGGCGCTCTGCGCCACGTCGGCGACGAGCAGACCGTACAGACCGAGGGTGAGCATGTTCAGGGTCAGGTCAGCCTGGCGCGCGACCTCGCGCAGCCGCTCGGTGGTGGCCAAGTCGATGCGGATCCATTCGGTTGCGCCGCTGCCGCTCATGCCGGCCCGGCGCGGGAAGTCCGTGCCCAGCGGCCTCGGCGGCTCGATCTGCAGCAGCCGCGAGTTCAGTGAGCGCATCTTGCGCTCATAGGGCTCGCTGGCGATCCACTGCGCCTGCCAGGCGGCGTAGTCGGCGTAGGTCACCGGCAGCGGCGGCAGCGACGTTGCCGCGCCGCGCGCGCGCGCGGCGTAGGCGGCGGCCATGTCGTCGTACAGAATGTCGAATGACCAGCCATCCCAGATGATGTGGTGGGGCATGAACAGAAAGGCGTGCTCGTCCTCGTCGAGTACGTAAAGCGCGGCCCGCCACAGCGGCGCGGCATGGATGTCGATGGGCTGGTCGACCACGGCCTGCATGCGGCGCATCAGCTCGGTCTCGCGTTCACCCGCTGGAATGCCTCGCAGGTCTTCGATCGGCAGGTTGACGTCGATCGTCGGCAACACCTCCTGAACATGCGTGCCGTCGGCAAGGGTGGCGATGCGGGTGCGCAGGATCGGCTGATGCGCGACCACGTCGGTGAGGGCGTGCGCGAAGGCTCCGCGATTCATCGGACCGCGCAGGCGGTGGGCCGACGGGGCGTTGTAGGTCACGCGGCCGGGTTGCAGTTCCTCGACAAAGGCGATGCGTTCCTGTTGCGCGGTCAGCGGTGCAGCGGTTCGCGTCGGGTCATGCGGAATACGGATGCGGCCCGCCGGCCCGCTTTGCTGCAGGCGCTCGATGGCGGCAGCGAGGCGCTGCGCCGTCGGTGCCTCGAACACGGCGCGAAGCGGCAGGTTGAGGTCCAGCGTGTCGTTGAGGCGAGCGATCAGCCGTGCTGCCAGCAGCGAATGACCGCCGAGGGCAAAGAAATCGTCGGTCGTGCTCAGTTCCGGCAACTTGAGCACGGCTTCCATCGCGGCCAGCACCGTGGCTTCAAGCGGCGTCGCCGGTGCCACGCGGGGGCCGCGCGCCGCGGCGCCGGCAGGTTGCGGGCGAGGCAGCGCGCGGCGATCGACCTTGCCGCTGGGTAGCAGGGGAATGCGATCGAGCGCGGTCAGCGTGGATGGCACCATGTAGTCGGGCAGGCGGGCGCGCAGATGGTCGCGCAGCGCTGCCAGATCCAGCCCGGGTGAACGCGGCACGACGTAGGCGGCCAGCCGTACGTCGCCCGGCGCCTCCTCCAAGGGCACGACTGTTGCGCTTGCAACCCCGGGCGAAGCGAGCAGCTGGCTTTCGATTTCGCCGAGTTCGATGCGGTAGCCCCGAAGCTTGATCTGGTGATCGGAGCGTCCGAGGTATTCCAGCGCGCCGTCGCGGCGCCAGCGGGCGATGTCGCCGGTCTTGTAGAGCCGGCCTCCGGCACGGAAGGGATCGGCGATGAATCGCTCGGCAGTCAGATCGGCGCGATTGACATAGCCCATGCCGACCTGCACACCGCCGATGTACAGATCGCCGGCCACGCCGATGGGCAGCGGGTTGAGCTGAGCGTCGAGAACGTGCAGCTGGGTGTTGGCGATGGGCGCGCCGATGGGCACCGTGCCCGATGGCTCGTGCGGGCGGCAGGGCCACATGCTCACGTCTACCGCGGCTTCGGTCGGCCCATAGAGGTTGCCCAGCGCAGTGGTGGGAAACAGCGTGAAGAATCGCTCGACCAGGTCCAGCGGCAAGGCCTCGCCGGAGCACACCACCTGCCGCAGCTGGGCGCAGGCGGCGGCCTTGGGTTCGTCGAGGAAAAAGCGCAGCATCGACGGCACGAAGTGCATGACCTCGACGCGCTCGCGCTGCACCAGCTCGGCGATGTAGGCGCTGTCGCGGTGGCCATCGGGGCGTGCAATGACCATGGTGGCGCCGGTCATCAGCGGCCAGAAAAACTCCCACACCGACACGTCGAAGCTGAACGGCGTTTTCTGCAGCACGCGCTCGCCCGGTTGCAACTGGTAGGTCTGCTGCATCCATAGCAGGCGGTTGACGATGCCGCGATGGGCGTTCATCGCGCCCTTGGGGCGGCCGGTGGAGCCGGAGGTGAAGATCACGTACGCGGGATCATCGGACGTGGCCAGCGGTGTGAGCGCTTCGGCAGCCGTCGCGGGCAGCTCGTCGAGCAACAGGGTCGGCAGCGCCGCGGGAATCGCCGTGCCCAGGCGCTCACGTTCGCTGCCGCGGCTGAGCAGCAGCGAAAGCCGGGCGTCCTCGACCATGCCGGCGAGGCGATCGGTTGGCAGCCCCGGGTCGAGCGGCACATAGGCGGCGCCTGCGTAAATCACACCCAGCAGCGCCACGATCAGAGCAAAGCTGCGGTCGATACTGATGCCGACCAGTGTGCCGGGCCCGGCGCCGCGAGCGCGCAGCGCAAGCGCGAGGGCCCGGGCGCGAGCGTCCAGTTCGCGGTAACTCAGGGTGCTGCCTTCGAACACCAGTGCGACGCGTTCGGCATGCTCGGCGGCCGCGCGTTGCAGCAGCGCGTCGAGGGTTTTGTCGGCATCGGGGTAAGGTTGGTCGGTGGCGTTCCACCTGCTCAACAGCGCCTGCTCGGCCTCGGTCGGCGCGAACAGCGCGGGCGCGGCCGCATCGGGCTGGGCGACGAGCCGCTGCAGGGCGGCGCAGTACAGCGCCAGCCAAGCCTGCACGGTTTCACGGCTGAACAGCCCGGTCTTGTACTGGCATTCCAGGTTGAGCCCGCGGGCGTCTGGCGTGGCGTTGAGATAAAGCTCGAAGTTCTCGGCACAGCGGGGGTTGCTTTGCAGTTCGGCCTGCAGCCCCACTGCGGCGTAGACGGCCGGGTCGATGCGGGCATCGAGGTTGAACAGCGCGCAGACCAGCGGCAGCCGGCCTGGGTCGCGTGGCAGTTGCAGCCGCTGCAGCAGACTGCCGAAGGTCAGGCTCTGATGATCCAGCGCGTCGAGCAAGTCACCGCGCACGGCGTCCAGCGAGGCGGTGAACGCGCGTTCTCCGTCGATGCGGCAGCGAATCGGCAGCAGATTGACGCAGTGCCCGACCAGCGACGGCCGCCCTTCGGCCGATTGCCCCGCGGCGGAGATGCCGACCACCAAGTCGGCCTGGCCGGAAAGCCGGGAGAGCAGCCCGGCGTAGACCGCGAAAAGGGTTGCGAAAAGACTCAGACCGCGCGAAGCGGCAAAGGCCTTGACGGCATCGAGCGTGGCCGGGTCGAGGCGCATGTCTTCGCGCGCGGCGGCGAACTCGCGCTGCGGGCGGCGGGCGCGGTCGGTGGGCAGGTCCACCGCCGGTGCGCCATCGCGATAGACCTGCAGCCAATGCGCGGCGTCGGCCTCGGCCTGTTGCTGATGTTCGGCGTCGAGCAGATCCCCGGCGTAACGCGCAAAGCTGTCGGCCGCAGCGATGGGTTTGCCGGCATAGAGCGCGGCGATGTCATTGACCAGCACGCCGAATGACCAGCCGTCGCAGACGATGTGGTGCGCGGTCAGCAGCAGCGCGACATGGTCGTCGGCCAGACGCAGCAGCCGCGCGCGCAGCAGCGGGCCGTGCTGCAGGTCGAACGGGGTGCGCACCGCGGCATCGGCAGCGGCGGCAAGCATCTGCTCGCGCGCAGCCGCGGGCTGCATGCGCAGATCGTCGATCGGCACGTCCAGCGCCAGGGTTTCGGCGATGAGCATCTGCTCGCCGTCGGCGCTGAAGGTCGCGCGCAGCGCGTCGTGGCGGGCGGGCAGGGACTGCACCGCGGCGACGATCGCGGTCAGATCGACGGCACCGCGCAGGTGCAGGGTGACCGATTCGTTGTAGGCCAGCGTGGCATCGCCGCCGAGCTGGCAGGCCAGCCAGATTTCTCGTTGCGCCTCGGTGCTGGGCACTGCGGCGGCCAGCTCGGGGCTGGCGGCGAAGGGGTCGTAATCGACTGCGGTGAGCGCGTCATTGGCGTTCATGCGCGGAGCCTTTCGGGGCGGGAACGTGCGGGGCGAGGGCGTGTGAAGCGGGTACGAACAGGGCTAACTCAGCCGCCGACCTTGAGGTATTTACCCGGCGCCTGCGGATTGGGCACGAACCAGGCGGGCTTGCCGTGTTCGTCCTTGCCCAGACGGGCGCCAGGCACCGGCGGTTTGCTGGCGTCGAACGCAACACTGAGGTGGCCGGCGCGGCGGGGCAGGAATTCGGATTCCTGCAGCTCACGCACCGAGTCCTTGAAGGCGTCGGCGATGCGGCGGACGTCGGCCTCGCTGTGGGCGGTGGTGAGAAAGCACGGGAAGTTGTCGAGGATATGCACCCCGCGGCTGCGCATCATTGCAAAAAGCAGATCCTGCAGCGGATGGTCTTCCAGCCAGGTGACGCGCCACAGCGACGCAAAGTGCCGCACCTCCAGCGGCGCGCCGGCTTCGCGGCAGAAGGCGCTGAGCTCGTCGGCCAGCGCGGTGGTGCGGGCGTTGAGGTTTTCCTGCAGCGAAGGGCCCTGCGCCTTGAGGTGCAGCAGGCTGGCGTGGGCGGCGGCCAGCGCCAGCGGGTGACGCACGAAGGTGCCGGCGAAGTAAGTGACGCCGACGGTGGGGATGGAGTCGTCGCCGTATTGCCAGGCGCCGCCGTCGAGCGCGTCCATGAACTCGCGCTTGCCGGCGATCACGCCGATGGGCATGCCGCCGCCGATGACCTTGCCGTAGCTGGCCAGGTCGGCACGGATGCCGAACAGCGCCTGCGCGCCGCCGAGCGCCGAGCGGAAGCCGGTGATGACCTCGTCGAAAATCAGGCAGGTGCCGCTGCGCTCGGTGATCGCGCGCACTTCCTTGAGAAAGTCCACCGGGCGGAAGTCCGGCCGGCGGCTTTGCACCGGCTCGACCAGAACGGCGGCGAGGTCGTCGGCGTTGGCGCGGATGAACTCCAGCGACTCGGGCGTGCCGTAGTCGAGCACCCGCACGTCGCCGAACATGCCGCGCATGATGCCCGGCGCGCCGGGGATGCCCTTGCCGCCCTTGCCCGGACGCACGACGACTTCGTCGAAGGTGCCGTGATAGGAGCCGGCGAACAGCACCACGGTGCTGCGGCCGGTGACGGTGCGGGCGATGCGCACTGCGGCCATCACTGCCTCGCTGCCGGTATTGCAAAGTCCTGCGCGGTCGAAACCGGTGAGCTCGCACACCAGCTCGGCCACCGGCCCAGCCAGCGGGTGCTGCGGGCCGATGTCGTAGCCGGCGTCGAGCTGGGCACGAACGGCCTCCAGCACGAAATCGGGCTGCCAGCCGAACAGGCTCATGCCGAAGCCGTTGAGGGCGTCGACGTAGTCGTTGCCGTCCAGATCCCACAGATGCGCGCCCTTGCTGCGCGACATCACGAGCTGGTAGGTGATTTCCTTGGTCATCGGCCGGAAGCCGTTGACCACCCGCGGGTCGGCCAGATGCGGACGGTGCTGCTCGGTGTAGGCGCGGCTGGCCGCGGTGCGCTCGACATACCGCCGCATGAAGGCCTGCAGCCGCGCCTGTTGCCGCGGCGTCAGCGCGGTGGATTGGGTGTGGATGCGGGCGATGGCGCCGAAGGCTTTTTTGACGTCGTAGCGTTGCGGGGCGGCGTCTTCGCCGTCGGGCTGCGCGGCGTTCGGTGAGGTGGAGGGAGCAGCGGCAGGGGCGGCGGGCGCTGCAGGCGTCGGGACGGTCGGGGCGGCAGGCTGCGGCGCGGCCGCGATGGAGGTGGCCGCGGCGGACACCGGCGCGGCCAGCCCCTGCCCGGACAGCAGCGCGAGCTGCTGCGCCATCAGCTGCATCTGCTGCTGAATCAGCCATTGCACCGTGCCGGCCGGGGCGGCGGGGAAAGCCGCGGGGGCGGGGGCTGCAGCAAGGTTCGGGGTGGCCGGCTGGATGATGGGCTGGGACATGGCGGGCACTCCTGTATCGACGGGCGGCATGACATTCACGGCGGCCGCGGCGGCGGGCGGCTGGTCGGCGGCAGGCTCCGGCGGCAGCTGGGCGTCGAGGTGACTGGCCAGCAGATCGAAGCTGCGCAGGTTTTCCATCAACTGGCGGAACGACACCGGCACCCCGAATTGCTTTTTCACCTGCAGCGCGGCCTGGGTAAGGGTGAGGGAGTCGATGCCGAGTTCGACAAACGGACGCGCCGGATCGATGGCGTCGACGTCGCCACCCGAGACGTCCTCGAACACGGCGCGCAATTGTTCGATCAGCTGCGGCTTGCGCGGGGCAGCAGCCGTCTGGGGCAGGGCTTGGGCGGAGGCGGGCATGGCAGTCGGGGCGGCGGCAGCCGCTGCGGCAAAGGGAAGGGGAAAGGGCAGCACGGTCGCGTCACCATTCGATGACGTGGGTGCTGGCGCGATAAGCGTGGCCGCGGCAGGCACCGGTGTAACGGCGCAGGTGGCGACCGCTGCGACCGCGGGGGCGTCGGCCGCGGCCGGCGCGTCAATCCAGTAGCGCTGGCGCTCGAACGGGTAGGTCGGCAGCTCGACGCGGCGGCGCCCCGCGGCTGGATGCGCGGCCGGGGCAGGCAGTTCGATGCCGGCCGTCCAAAGCGCGCCCTGCGCGAGCAGCCGCTGCGCGGACTCGCTGGCCGGCGAGTCGGCCAGGGTGGGAATCGCGATCACGCCCTTGCCATGCTGCCGCGCCAGGGTGCACAGCGTGCCGCGCGGGCCGACTTCGAGCAGCACCGCGCCGGCGTGTCGCTGCAGCGCGGTCTGCACCGCCGGCGAAAAGCGCACCGGCTGGCGCAGATGCCGAACCCAGTAATCGGGGTCGGTGGCTTGTTGGTCGCGCAGCCAGTCGCCGCTGGCGGTGGAGACGATGGGGATGCGCGGCGGGTGCAGCGTGACCCGCGCGACTTCGGCGGCAAACGGGGCAAGCACCGCATCCATCATCGCCGAGTGGAAAGCGTGCGAGGTGTGCAGCGGCTTGGCGGCGATGCCGTCGGCGGCGAGGGCGGCGGCCAGCGCGTCGATCGCATCTCGCGGGCCGGCGACCACGCAGGCGCCGGGGGCGTTGTCGGCCGCCAGCGACACTTCGGCGGGAAGCCGCGGCAGCACTTGCGCCGCGGGCAGCCGCACCGACAGCATCGCCCCTGGTGGCTGCGCCTGCATCAGCGCGCCGCGGCGGGCGACCAGCCTCGCGGCATCGGCCAGCGACATCACCCCGGCGATCGCCGCTGCGGCGAACTCGCCGACACTGTGGCCGATCAGCGCCACCGGCTCGGCGCCGCGCGCCTGCCACATGCGCGCCAGCGCGAACTCGATGCAGAACGTCGCCGGCTGCGTCCACGCGGTGTCGGTGAGCGCATCGGGCGCGTCGCTGAACAGCCGCTCGCGCAGATCGCCCGGCAGGTGGGGCGCGCAGGCGGCCAGCGCGGCGTCGAGCGCAGCGCGGAAGTCGGTGTCGGCCGCGTACAGCCCGCGGCCCATGCCGGGATACTGCGCGCCCTGGCCCGGAAACAGCCACACCAGCGCCGGCGTGGCGCTACCGACCTGGCGTTGCGTTCGCAGCACACCGTCGGAACCGAGCAGCGCCTGCGCCGCGTGCTCGGCGGTTTCGGCGACCACCGCGAGCCGGTGCGCGAACGCGCTGCGCCCGACCTGCAGGGTGTGGGCGACGTCGGCCAGATCGACCTCGGGATGGGCGCGAAGATGCTCGGCGAGTTGCTGCGCCTGAGCCTGCAGGGCGTTTTCGGTGCGAGCCGACAGCAGCAGCAGTTGCGGCCCTTGCGCGGGTGCCGCTGCGGGCAGCGCAGGGGCCTCCTCGACGATCACATGCGCGTTGGTGCCGCCGACGCCAAAGCTGCTGACCGCCGCGCGCCGCGGTTGCGCACCGCGCGGCCAGGGGGTGAGGCGGTCGTTGACCACGAAGGGGCTGGCGGCAAAGTCGATCTTGGGGTTGGGCGCGGTGAAGTGCAGGGTCGCGGGAATGCGCTCGCGCGACAGCGCCAGCGCTGCCTTGATCAGCCCGGCGGCGCCGGCGGCGATCACCGTGTGGCCGATATTGCTCTTGGCCGAGCCGATGCGGCAGAAGCCGCGCTCGGCGGTGTGCTGGGCGTAGGCGCGGGTGAGCGCCTGCACCTCCACCGGGTCGCCCAGCGGGGTGGCGGTGCCGTGCGCTTCGACGTAGCCGATGCTGCGCGCGTGCACTCCGGCGTCGCGCAGCGCGGCTTCGATCACCGCGGCCTGGCCGTCCACGCTGGGCGCGGTAAAGCTGGCCTTGTCGCGGCCGTCGTTATTGACCGCCACGCCGCGGATCACGGCATGTATCGTGTCGCCGTCGGCGAGCGCGTCAGACAGGCGCTTGAGCAGCACCACCGCGGCGCCGTCTGAGAACACCGTGCCCTTCGCCTGCGCGTCGAAAGTGCGGGTGCTGCCGTCAGGCGAGAGCATCGCGCCTTCTTCGTAGCGGTAGCCGCTGTTGGGCGGGCAGGTGATCGCTGCGCCGCCGGCCAGCGCCATGTCGCATTGCCCGGCGCGCAGCGCCAGCACGGACTGCGCGACGGCGACCAGCGAGGTCGAGCACGCGGTGTGCACGCTGACCGCCGGGCCGGTGAGATTGAGCCGGTGGGCGATGCGGGTGGCGACGTAGTCCTTTTCGTTGCCCAGCATCACCACGAACTCGCCCAGCGCCTCCACCAGATCGGGCCGGTGCTGCACATGCCTCAGGTAGTACGTGGGGTTGTACATGCCGGCAAACACGCCGACCGGGGCGGTGCTGTGGTCGGGCGCATAGCCGGCGCGCTCCAGGCAACTCCAGCACAGCTCGAGCAGCACCCGCTGCTGCGGGTCCATCAGCTCGGCTTCGCGCGGGGAGATGCCGAAAAACGCGGCGTCGAACCATTCGGCGCGGTCGATCACCCCGCGGGCCTTGACGTAATCCGGGTCGCGCCGCAGCTCGGCGGGAACGCTGGGGTCGAGCTCGTCATCGGCAAAGCGGCGAATGCCTTCGCGTTCGTCCAGCATCAGCCGCCAGAACGCTTCGACGTCGTCGGCGCCAGGCAGCCGCGCGGCCATGCCGATGATGGCAATCGGCTCTTTGCTCGCGTCCGTGTGTCCGGCCTTGTCGCTGCAGGCTGCGGCGACGCGGGCGCGCGACAGCCGCCGCGCATCGAGCGCCGCCATGTCATGGCCTGCAGCCGCTTGCGCCAGCGCGGCCGGGGTGGGCTGGCGGAAAAACGCCGTGGTGTCCAGATGCACGCCCTGCGGCGCCAGTCGCGCCAGCACCCGCAGCACCTGCAGGGAGTTGCCGCCCAGTTCGAAAAAATTGTCCAGCCGGCCGACGCGGTCGATGCCCAGCACTTCGGCAAAGGCGGCACACAGCATGCGCTCGGTGTCGCTGGCCGGTTCCTGGAACGGCACGCTGAGATCGGGGCGGGTGGCGGAGGGTTCGGGCAGCGCGCGCTGGTCGAGCTTGCCGTTGACCGTCAGCGGCAGTGCATCAAGCCACGTGTAGGCGTTGGGCAACATGAACTCGGGCAAGCGCGCCGCCAGGTGCGCACGCAGTTCGGCCGCGGGCACCGGGTGGTCCTTCGCTACCGCGTAGGCCAGCAGGCGGGTGTTGCCGGCGGCGTCCCTGCGGGCGATGACCGCGCAGGACTTCACCGCCGGATGCTCGCGCAGCCGCGACTCGATCTCAGCCAGTTCGATGCGGAACCCGCGCACCTTGACCTGGGTGTCGATGCGGCCGACATAGTCCAGATTGCCGTCGGGCACTTGCCGCACCAGATCGCCGGTGCGATAAAGACGCGCACCGGACTCGGTCGAAAACGGATCAGGCAAGAAGCGTTCGGCAGTCAGTTCCGGGCGGTTCACATAACCCGCCGCGACGCCGGCGCCACCGATGAACAACTCGCCGACTTCGCCTGCCGGCACCGGCTGCATCGAAGCGTCGAGCACGTGCAGGGTGGTGGCGTTGATCGCCCGGCCGATGGGCACGGAAACGATGCCATCGGGCAACGGGCGCGGAATCGGGTAAGTGGCGGCGAAGGTGGTGGTTTCGGTCGGGCCGTAGCCGTTGATGATCTGAGTGTCGGGCAGCGCGGCCTGAGCGCGGCGCACGTGATCGACTGACAGCGCTTCGCCGCCGGTGAGCAATTGCTTGAGGCCGAGCAGCGCGCGGGCGTCGGCGTCGATCACGGAGTTGAACAGCGCCGCGGTCAGCCACGCGGTGTCGACGCGGTGGGTGCGGATGCTGCGGGCCAGACCCTGCGGGGTCGGCAGGTCTTCGTCGTGGATCACGCAGCAGCCGCCGTTGAGCAGCGGACCCCAGATTTCCAGGGTCGAGGCATCGAACCCGAGGGGCGCGGCATGCAGCATGCGGGTGTCGGGGCCGAGCGCCATGTAGTTCGGCTGCAGCACCAGCCGGGCAATGCCGGCCGGGCGTATGGCGATGCCCTTGGGGGTGCCGGTCGAGCCCGAGGTGAACATGATGTAGGCCAGCGGCTCAGTGCCGGGCGCGGCGGGCGGAATCGCTGGAGGCGGATTGGTGCCCAGCGTCCAGACGGGGGCGTGTTCGCTGAACAGCCCCGCGTGTTCGGCCGCCGCGATGACCAGCGCCGCACCGGCGTCGCGCAGCATGTGCAGCCGGCGCTCGGGCGGATAAGCGGGGTCGAGCGGCAGATAGGCCGCGTCAAGCGAGCGCAGCGCGAGCAGCAGCTCGATGGCGTCGGCACCCCGTGGCAGTGCGAGTCCGACCACATGGCCGCGCGTCACGCCCGCGGCGGCGAGTTGCGCACGGCGCTGCTGGACCCGGTCGAACAATTCGGCATAGCGGATTTCGCGATCGCCATGCACCAGGGCAGGGCGGTCGGCGAAAGCCTGCACCATCGCCGTGAGGCGGGCGTAAAGGTCAACCGGGTCGGCCAGGTGAGGTGTGGGCGCGTGGGACATCGCGAGTCGGCTCGAAACGTCGCACCGGCGCGGCGCGAAGGGGCGGCGGGCCGATGTGGAGATGAGCGAATGTCGGCAGTCTAGGCAGGCAACATGTCGTTGCAAACCACCTGAACGGACGTTTCCCGCCAGGGTGTCAACTATTCCGCGATTGCACCGCACGGGCCGCGCCGGCGTGTCGATCAGTCTCCCCGATTCTGGGGTGGACGACGGGGCTAAGTCGGGCTTTGAGCTCCCGTCATCGACAGGGGCGCTGGCCGGTCGAACGGAGGGTGCTCCCTTCGCCCCAATCGCGTCGCACTCGCGCATCAGCGCGGGCCCGGCGGGAGCCTGATCGCGCCGACGAGGCGCCGTCCAGCCGGTTCAATAGGCGTAATAGCCGTAGGGCGATGCGCTCGATGGGGCGCGAGACTGGTTGAGCAGGGTCATCACCACCGGGCAATCCTCGACCATCGCCAGCGCCTGCTGCACCGTGCCCTGGTGGGTCTTGCCCGCCTGCACGACGACGACGATCTGCCCCATCTGCGGGGCCAGCGCGCGCGCCTCGGCCGAGGGCAGCAGCGGTGGCGCATCGAAAATCACCACCCGGTCGCGGGCGTGCAGCGCGAGGCGGTCGAGGAAAGCGCTCATCGCCGTGCTGCTGAACAGTTCGGTGGCGCGGTCGTCGGCCGAGCCGGCGTGCAGGAAGGTGAGCTTGTCGACGTTGGTGGCGAGTTCGACGTCGGCCAGGGTCAGTTGTGGGTCGAGCAGCAGGTCGATCAGACCTTTGCCCGGCTGCAGCCCGAGCCGCTCGGCGGCGGCGCGGCGCGCCGGGTCGGCATCGACCAGCAGCACGCTGGTGTTGAGTTCCATCGCCATGCTCATCGCCAGGTTGATCGAGGTGAAAGTCTTGCCCTCGCCCGGCAGGCTGCTGGTGATCATGATCAGGTTGCCGCGATCGACCGCCTGACCGCTCTTGCCGCCGTGGGCGTTGGCCAGCAGCGGGCGCTTGATGCTGCGGAATTCGTCGAGCAGGCGCGAGCGCGGCGCGCCCGGCACGAGGTATTGCATGTTTCGCAGCGCCTGCAGATCGATGTCGGCGCGGTGCTTGGGCGCGGGCATCGGCGGCGCCAGCGGGGCGACGGGCCGCGGGGTGGGCAGATCGGGCGGGGTCTGGGCGAGCGCGGCAGGCTGGGCGGCGCTGCGCGCGGCGGCGTCGGGCTCGCGCACCCAGGGCATCTCCACCCCGGCCTTGCGCAGTTCTTCGAGGCGTTTGCTGGCTTGTTCGATGGTGCTCACGATGGCCTCACTTGCGGGTGATCAGGATGTTGATGATGGTCCAGGCGGCAAACGCAATGATGAGCAGCGCCGTGCCGGCGACGAACAGATTGCGATCTCGCCGTTCGTGCGCCTGCCCTACGGGGGAGAGCACCAGGCCGACCGCGCCGAGCACGGCTCGCTCGGTGTTGGCTTTGAGTTGCGCGGCGGTGCGGAAGGTCGGAATGAGCTGCACCAGCAGGAAGGTGGTCGCCACCCCGAGACCGAGCGCCAGCACCAGCACGGCAAAAATCAGGAAGGTGCGGCGGGGGAACAGCGCCGTGGGCGCGAGCCGCGGCGGGTCGACGATGCGGAAATAGTCGAGCTTGCGACTGTCGTCCTGATTGCGCGACAGCAGCGCGGCCTCACGCCGCTGCACCAGCTTCTGATAGTTTTCGTTGAGCACGTTGTAGTCGCGGTTGAGCTGCACGTACTGCTCGTCGAGCTTGGGCATCTGCGTGGCCTGGGCGCGAAGCTGTGCCAGCCGCGACTGCACATCGCCGACCTGCGCGCGCAGCGATGCGACCTGGGCATCGGCCTGCGCGATCTGGATGCGCAGCTGCTGGTAGATCGGGTTGGTCGCCTCGGAATACTGCGCGGTGTTGACCGGCGGCGGCGCCGACGGGGCTGCGGGCGCGGCGGCCTGCTGCGCCTTTTCGCGCGCCTTCTCGGCTTCCAGCCGGCCGAGCAGCTCGCGCGTGGCGATCACGTCGGGATAGGCGTCGGTGTATTTCTGCAGCAGATCGTCCAGGCGACGACGCGTTGCGGCGATGCGCACATCGATTTCCGACGGCTGGTGCACGGTTGCACCGCCGACGACGATGTTGGTGTTGGGCAGCAGATTGGGGGCCAGAGTTGGCTTGACGGTGGCGAGCTGGGCGCTGAGGGCGCTGCGTGAGCTCTCGGCCGAGCTGAGCTGCCCCTGCAGCGAGGTGAGCTGATCCTGCAGACCCGTCACCCGGGCGTAGTAATCCATGCTGTTCTGGCCGGAATAGCCGGGGTTGGCCGTCTTGAAGTCCTTGAGCTTGTTTTCGGCGTCACGCAGCTTTTTGTCGTAGATCGCGATCTGGCTGTCGATGAACTGCACGGCCTGCTCCGAGTCCTGCCGGTTGCTGTCGATGCCGCGTTTGACGAACAGATCGAGCAGACTGCGCACCACCCCGAGCGACTGTTCCGGGTTGTGGCTGATGTACGAAATGGAGTAGAGGTTGTCGCGGCCGTTGATGCCGACCTTGATCTGCTTGCTCAGGTTCTGGATCATCAGATCGCGGTCGAATTCCGAGGCGCCGGGTTTGAGCAGGTGGTTCTGTTCGATCACCTCGCGAAGGTTCGGGCGCGACAGCAAGGTGCGCGCCAGCAGGTCCACCTGCTCGCCGACGTCGGGTTGCACCGTCAGCCCTTCGAGCAGCGGGCGCAGCACGGTCTTGGTGTCGACGTAAACCGTGGCCGACGCCTGATAGCGTTCTTTGTAGGCGAGGATGCCGAGCACGCCGAGCAGGGCGAAAATCCACGCGACGGCAAGACCCCACCAGCGCTTTTCCCACATCGCCGGCAGGAGGTTGAACAGGGGTTTGAGCAGATCGTTCATGGCAGTGGAGCGGTGCGGTTGGGCCGGGTGAGGGGGCTTCAGCGGCCTTCGAGGTAAGACAGAAACGCCGGATCGCGCTGCGCCAGCAGCCAGTCGGCCAGGTGCAGGGCAATGCGGTGGGCAGCGCGACCGTCAAATGGCGCCGGCAGCGGGGCCGAGGGCTCGGGGCCGTCGAGCACTTCGGACAGGGCGCGAAACAGCGAGCGCGCGCCGGGCCGCGTGGTGACGATGCGCCCGCACTCGCGCGCGGCAACATGCTCGGTGTGCTCCGCGAGCAGCACGCACGGGCGGCCGAGCGCGGCCGATTGCAGCGACAGCCACGAGCTGTCGGTCAGCACGCAGCGCGATCCTTGCATCAGCCCGAGCAGGGCGACGAAATCCTCGGGTAACGGCAGCAGATGCACGTGTTCGCGCACCGAACTGCGCGCGGACTCGATGGCCGTGCGCTGCGCAGCAAACACCGGCCACACCACCGGCAGCGAACGGCTGAGCACGCGCAGGTCGTCGAACAGCATCTGCGGGGTGCGCGGCGGGGTTTCGGTGTCGGCGCGCACCGGCGCGGTCGGGTCGAGCCAGACCAGGGCGTAATGCCCCGGCGCGGGCAGGTCGATGCCGGCTGTGCGCAGCAGTTCGCCCGCCGCGGGCAGCGCGGCACGGCGGGCGAGCACCACGTCGACCAGCGGTGAACCGCTGAGCTGCACCCGGCTGCCCCGCAGCCCTTCGGCGGCCAGCGCCTGCAGCGCTGCCGGCTCGGGGGCGAACAGCAGACTGGATGAGCGGTCGATCAGCAGCCGGTTGGATTCGTCGAACGACTGGGGCTGGCCGTGGCGCTGCCCCGCGTCGATGCGCACGATGGGCACGCCGGCCTGGCGCGCGGCCAGCGCGCATTGCGCGCTGAAATGATCGTCCCCACACAACACCACCGCGCCGGGCTGCAGTTGCGCCAGCAGGTTGGAGAACGCGGCCTCGGCCTCGGCGCGCGCGCCCGCGAGAGTGCGCGACTGCAACGCGCGCTCGATCAGCAGGTCGGCGCAGCCCAGGCGGCGCAGGTTGCGCTGCGCCCAGTCGGCATCGTCGATCGCGCCGGCACCGGTGAACTGGAAGATGCGCACTGGCGCGACGTCTTCCCTCTGAGCCAGCGCCCGCGCGACCGGGCCGAGGGCGATCTGCGCGCGGTAGCTCGCCCCGACGCACAGCACCGGCGACTGCCCGGCGAGGTCGCACAACGCGGGATCGACCAACGGCGGCGCGTCGAATCCGCGTGCCGGCTCGGCCGGCACGGCAGTAGGGGCGGGCCGCGTCTTGCCGGCCGCCTTGGCCGCCGGGGCGTCATCGAGCGCGGCTGGCTCGCCGCTGATTTCGGCACGGATTTCCGCCCCGACGCGGTTCACCCGTTCGGCGTCGATGCTGTCGGCTTCGTCGAGAAAGGCCGACAGCAGCAGCCGGCTGCACAGCAGGTTGATGCGACGCGGCACCCCGCCGGTCCATTCGAAAATCGCGCTGAACGCCTGCGGGTCGAACGCTGGGCGGTTCTGCCAGCCCACGTGATGCAGGCGATGCTCGATGTAGCCGCGGGTTTCCTCGGCGCTCATAGGGCCGAGATGGCAGCTGGCGATCACCCGCTGGCGCAGTTGTTCCATCTGCGGCAACCGCAGAATGTCGCGCAGCTCGGGCTGGCCGACCAGAAAGCTCTGCAGCAGCGCGCGGTTGCCGAACTGGAAGTTCGACAGCATGCGCAGTTCCTCGATCGCCGCCGGCCCGAGGTTCTGCGCTTCGTCGATGATCAGCAGCGCGCGGCGGTTGCTCGTCGCCAGCGAGGCGAGGTAAGCCTCCAGCGTCGCCAGCAGTCGCGCCTTGTTCATGCCCTCGGCGGAAATGCCGAAAGCCAGCGCGACCGCCGACAGCAGCTCGTCGGCCGCCAGCTGGGTGCTGACGATCTGCGCGGCGACCACTTTGCTCGGGTCGAGCTCGGCCAGAAGGGCTCGCAGCAGCGTGGTCTTGCCTGCGCCGATCTCGCCGGTGACGACGATGAAGCCTTCGCCCTGGAATGCGCCGAAGCGCAGGTACTGGTGCGCGTGGCCGTGTCCCTTGCTTTCGAAATAAAAGCTCGGGTCGGGGTTGATCTGGAACGGCGGCGCCGTCAGGCCGTAGGCTTGTTCGTACATGAGCGTCGCGCTGGCCTCAGAAGCGGTGCACCAGACCGGCGAACACCGCGGACTCGTTGGAGTTGCCGGCAACCGTCGAGCGCAGCAGCTGGCGGCGCACGCCGATCAAGCCGATGGTGCTCGGGGTCAGCCGCCGGTCGATCTGCACGAAAAGCCCGGTCTGCCGCGCCGACTGGCCTTCGTTGATGCCGAAGCCGCTGGTCAGGGTGCGCACCAGGGTGATGTTCAGGTTGGTGATCGGGTCGAGCCGGCGGCCGAAGTTGAACGCGGCCCCGGTCTGCAGGTTGTCGCTCGACAGGGTCTGCAACTGTTGCAGCACCTGCTGCCCCGGCAGGAACAGGTCTTCGCTCTTGCTGCGGAACACCGACAGCGCGTAGCTGTTGCGCTCCTGCAGCAGCACGACCAGGCCCGTCAGGCTGTTCTGCAGCGACAGCGACGAGCCGAACAACTGGGTGCTGGCCAGCCCCGCTGGCAGCCCGGTTTCGGCCAGAATCGCCTGCACCGCGCGCGCGCGGGCGATCGGGTCGGCGTACTGGCTTTGCAGCATGCCGTCGAGCAGCGTCGTGAGGTTGGCGCCGGGCACGCCGCCCTGCACCAGCGACTGCAGGAAGGTCGTGGGCTGGCGCGTCCATGACACGCTGAACTGCAGCAACTGCGATCCACCGGTGCCCTGCAGATTCCAGCCAGTGCCGAAAAAGCGGTGTTCGACCGTGCCCTGGAACCGGCTTTGCGGGTTGGGCGCCCAGTCGAAGCGGGCGCCGTAGATCGGGTTGTTTTCCTTCGCCAGGAAGGCCTCGACCTGCTCATAGCCGCCGATGATCCCGACCGTGGTCTGCGGCGTCAGCGCGTAGTTGCCGATGGCGCGAAACGAGGTGTCTTTCCAGGTGGCGTAGGGCAGGTCGTTGTAGACCGCCTCGGCCTGCTCGGCGCGAAGGGCGTAGCCATAAGGCAGCGGGCGCTGGGTCAGCTCGGCCGTCTGCACGGTGTAGCGGCCGTTGGCCTGCGCGTAGTTGTCCGGCAGGTTGCTGAACCAGGTCCAGGTGTCGTCGCTGCGCAGCAGTAGCCGCAGGTCGGGGGTGAGCGCCTTGTCGATGTAGGGGCGGATGCGCAGCTGGGTGCTGGTGTACTGGTTGCTGCCCGGCGCGGCCTGCTGCCCGACGTAGGGGTTGATCAGGTTCTGCTGCGAGGTCAGGTCGGCATCGAAATACAGCAACTGGTCGACCAGCTGCGAGCGCAGCCCCAGGGTGCCGCCGGGCAGCGCGCTGTTGGTCTGGGTACCGCGGGCGTAGTACTGGCCGTTGACGCGGAAATCGCCGAAGGCGCGCCAGCGCACATGGTCGGACTCGAATTGCAGCCGCGGCACGATGTTGACGATGGTGTCGCTCTGCGGCGCCAGCCCGGTGCCGAAATTGGCATTGCTGCTTTGCGTGACCAGCACCGCGACCGACGGCGAGATGAAGGTGGTCGGCGCGGTCTCGGTCGGAGCGGCGGCGCCACCCTGCGGCTGGGCGGCGACCGGGGCGCCGGGAACCGCCTGAGGGGCGGGCATCGGCCCGGAGGCTGCCGTGGCCGGGCGCAACGGCACCTCGGGAATGACCTGAGCCTGCGCGACGCGACTGGCGCCAAGCCCGGCGCCCAGCGCCAGCACGGCGGCCGCTACGGTGGTGAGATGAAAGCGCATGGTCGATGTCCTCGGGGTTGGGGCGTTGGGCGCTGCGCGGGGCGGGCGCCGCGGGTCTGCACCTTCGTCAGCGATGGCCGGGTGCCGTCAGAACCAGCTCTGCGGAATCACGATGGTGTCGCCCGGCAGCAGCGGCACGTTGTCGGCCATATCGCCTTTGCGCAGCAGACCGTCGAGGTTGACGCTGTAGGACTTGCCATCGCGAATCAGCACGGCGCCGGCACCGTTGGCGTAGGGGCTCAGTCCGCCGGCGGCGATCATCGCGTCGAGCAGGGTCATTTTGTCGCGGTACGGGATGCTCTGCGGCCGCGCGGCGGCGCCGACGATGCTGACCTGCTGGCTGAGCGCGCCGTGGAAATTGCTCACCGTGACCGTGACCACCGGGTCACGCACGTACTTTTTCATTTTTTCGGTGATTTCCTTGGCGAGTTGGTCGGCCGTCAGCCCGGCGGCCATCATGCCCTCGACCAGCGGCGCGGAAATGCGCCCATCCGGCCGCACCTGCACGGTGGACGACAAATCGGGGTTCTGCCAGACCGAAATCTGCAAGGTGTCGCCCGGGCCGATGATGTAGTGGTAGTCGGCGGCCTGCACCGTCTTGGGCGCGGGCGGAAAGTTGTTGGTGGCACAGGCCGACAGCAGCAGCGCCACGCCGGCAAGCAGCACGGCGAACAGGCGGTGGAGGGCATGGCGGGCAACGACAGGGCGCATGGGTGGGTTCTCCGTTTACGGCGCCACCGCACCAGGAGCGGCGAGCCTGAACGGGAGTCTAAAGCGCGGGGTGTGGCAGTTGCCCCCTGAAACTGATGCAATTGCCCGGGCAACGTGAAATAAATCACCAGCCACTGACGCCCGCGAATGCGGGGTTATCCCGTATTCGAAGGGTAGCGGTGGACCGAAACCGCTGCCCGCGGACTCGGGCGGCATGCCGCTTGCCAGAGCTGGCGGGCGGGCGAAGGGGCGCGACGGGCGAGGGCCGTCGCAGCGATCAGGCGGGCTTGGCGTCGCGGCGGAACACCAGGGTGTCGGCGGTGGACTGCGCGGCGGCCCAGCGATAGCCCTCGCTGTCGAACGCGGTCAGCGCATCGACCGACTGCAGCCGGTGGGTGATGACATAGCGCGCCATCAGCCCGCGCGCACGTTTGGCGAAAAAGCTGATGACCTTGTACTGGCCCTTGGCGTCGCGATCCTGGAACACCGCCTGCACCACCCGCGCCTTGAGCGCGCGGCGGTCGACGGCTTTGAAGTATTCCTCCGACGCCAGGTTGAGCAGCACGGGCTCGCCCCTGCCGGCGGCCATGTCTGCGTCGAGTTGTTCGGCCAGCCGCGAGCCCCAGAAGGCGTAGAGATCCTTCCCTCGCGCGTTGGCCCAGGCCGTACCCATTTCCAGGCGGTAGGGCCGCATCAGGTCCAGCGGGCGCAGCAGACCGTAGAGGCCACTCAGGATGCGTAGATGATCCTGTGCCCATTGCAGATCCTTGGCCGAGAGGGTTGCCGCGTCCAGTCCTTCGTACACATCGCCGTGGAAGGCGAGCACGGCCTGCTTGCTGTCCTGCGGGGTGAAGGTGGGCTGCCACTCCTGCCAGCGCGCGACGTTGAGCGCAGCGAGCTTGTCGGAGATCGACATCAGCGAGCCGATCTGCGCCGGGGTGAGCTGGCGCAGGCCCTCGGCGAGCTGCTTCGCCTCATCGACGAAGCGCGGCTGGGTCGCGGTCGAGACATGCGGCGGGGTGTCGAAGTCCAGCGTCTTGGCCGGGGAGAGCACCATCATCAGCATCGGCTTGGCTCCATCGGGTCACGCCCTTCGAGAGGGGCGACGGCAGTTTAGCGAGAGGCTGAAAAGCCGGCCGGGCATGCGGCCGGCTGTGTTGCGGGCAAATCCGTGCGGCTGCCCGGCGCTTCAGGCCGTTGTTGCTTCGGTCACCGTCGCCGCCGGCGCCGGGGTGCGGATCAGGTAATCGAACGCACCCAGCGCAGCGCGCGCGCCATCGCCAGCAGCAATGACGATCTGCTTGTAGGGCACGGTGGTTGCGTCCCCCGCGGCGAACACCCCGGGTACGGAGGTCGCGCCGTGCGCATCGACCTCGATTTCGCCAAAGCGGTTGCGCGTCACCACGCCGTCCAGCCATTCGGTGTTGGGCACGAGACCGATCTGCACGAACACGCCTTCGAGCGCGAGCTGGTGCGCCTGCCCGGTGGGGCGGTCCAGGTAGACCAGACCGTTCACCCGCTGGCCGTCGCCGGTGATTTCGGTGGTCTGCGCCTGGGTCACGACGGTCACGTTGGGCAGGCTGCGCAGCTTGGCCACCAGCACCGCGTCGGCGCGCAGTTGCGGCGCGAATTCGAGCAGGGTGACGTGGCTGGCGAGGCCGGCGAGGTCGATCGCGGCCTCGACGCCCGAGTTGCCGCCGCCGATCACCGCCACCGGCTTGCCCTTGAACAACGGGCCGTCGCAATGCGGGCAGTAGGCCACGCCCTTGTTGCGGTATTCGGCCTCGCCCGGCACGTCCACGGTGCGCCAGCGTGCGCCGGGGGCGAGGATCACCGCGCGGGCGCGCAGGCCCGCGCCGCCGGCGAACTGCACGCCGATCCAGCCGCCAGGCGCCTGCGCCGGCAGCAGCTTTTCGGCGCGCAGGCCGTTCATCAGATCGACGCCGTACTGCTGCACGTGCGCCTGCAGCGCCTGCGCAAACTTCGGCCCGTCGGTCTCCAGCACCGAGATGTAGTTCTCGATCGCCAGGGTGTCGTTGACCTGGCCGCCGAAGCGCTCGGCTGCGAGGCCGACACGAATGCCCTTGCGCGCGGCGTATACCGCCGCCGCCGCGCCGGCCGGGCCGCCGCCGACGATCAGCACGTCGAAAGGCTCATTGTCGGACAGCCGCGCGGCGTCGCGCTGGGCCTTGCTGCCGTCGAGCTTGGCGAGGATCTGTTCGACGTCCATGCGGCCGCTGTCGAACAACTGGCCGTTGAGATACACGGTGGGCACGGCCAGCACCGCGCGCGCCTCGACCTCGCTCTGGAACAGCGCGCCGTCGATCACCGTGGTCTGCACCCGCGGGTTGAGCACCGCCATCAGCGCCAGCGCCTGCACCACGTCCGGGCAGTTATGGCAGGACAGCGACATGTAGACCTCGAAGCGGTAGTCGCCATCGAGGCCGCGGATGTGCTCGATCACCTCCGGCGCGACCTTGGGCGGATGGCCGCCCGCCCACAGCAGCGCCAGCACCAGCGAGGTGAACTCGTGGCCGAGGGGAATCGCGGCAAAACGCAGGTGCAGCGCCTCGCCGTCCACGCGGTGCAGCGCGAACGACGGCTTGCGCGCATCCTCGCCGTCCAGCCGCAGCCGGATCAGCGGCGACAGCCCGGCGACCTGCTCCAGCAGCGCGCGCAGCTGCGCCGAGGGCTCTCCGTCGTCCAGCGAGGCGACCAGCTCGAAGGGCTGGGTGATGCGTTGCAGATAGGTTTGCAGTTGCGAGAGCAGGGCATCGTCGAGCATCGCAAGGCTCCTTTGAACAGACGGGAAGGGGACGGCCGGGCGCAGAGGCGCTGCAGCGGCAGATGGATGCTGAGCCGGGGCGGGTTGCCGCGCGACGCGCACGCAGCGTGCAGGCGCATACGCGGCGTTCGGTCAATGGCTGAAAGCGAGGCGGCATTGCAGCCGCGCTTGGCCCTCGTGGGCCCCGCGGCGCCGAAACCTGCGCGCACCGCGCGCGGCGGTGCGATGCGCGCGATTCGGGCGCGTCAGCTCAGACTCAGATCTTGCCGACCAGGTCGAGCGAGGGCTTGAGGGTCGCGTCGCCCTGCTTCCACTTGGCCGGGCAGACTTCGTTCGGGTGCGCGGCGACGTACTGCGCGGCCTGCACCTTGCGCAGCAGTTCCTTGGCGTCGCGGCCGATGCCGTTGTCGTGGATCTCGCACAGCTTGATGACGCCCTCGGGGTTGATCACGAAGGTGCCGCGCAGCGCCAGGCCTTCTTCCTCGATCATCACGTCGAAGTTGCGGGTCAGCGTGCCGGTCGGGTCGCCGACCAGCGGGTACTTGACCTTCTTGATCGCTTCGGAGGTGTCATGCCAGGCCTTGTGCGCGAAATGGGTGTCGGTGGACACGCCGTAGATCTCCACGCCCAGCGACTTGAAGGTGTCGTAGTTGTCGGCCAGGTCTTCGAGCTCGGTCGGGCAGACGAAGGTGAAGTCGGCCGGGTAGAACACGACCACCGACCACTTGCCCTTGAGGCTGGCTTCGGTGACGTCGATGAACTTGCCGTTGTGGAACGCGGTGGCCTTGAACGGCTTGACGGGGGTGTTGATCAAAGACATGGCAAACTCCGTTGAGGTTGAGCTGGACGACGCAAGGCCTCTGTTTCCTGCCGAGCCGACAGGGTTGCCGGTTCGGCGAGTGGGCCTGGGCGCATTGCTGCGCTGCGACATCGACACTGTAAAGGTTCGGGTAAACCCGCGTCCAATGGATGCTTTCAATCCACACCATAGGGTGCGGCTATACAACCAGCAAGTGCGCGCCGAACCTTTGCCCCGCATTTCACGCCGAACTCGGAGACCCCACGCATGACTCAAACCCTCGCCTGTATCGGTCTGGGCGCCATGGGCGCACCGATGCTGCAGCACTGGCTGCGCGCCGGATTCACCGCCCGGGTGTACGTGCGGAGCGCCGCTTCGGCGGCGGCGGCGCAGCGGCTGGGCGTGCCGACGTTTGCCACCCCGGCCGAGGCGGCGCGCAGCGCGGATTTCGTCATCACCAACGTCACCTCGACCGAGGATGTCGAGACCGTGCTGTGCGGCGAGCAGGGGGCGATGCACGGCGCCACGGCGGGCACCCTGTGCATCGACCACAGCACCATCTCGCCCGAGGGTGCTCGGCGCATCGCGCAGACGCTGGCTGCGCGCGGCATCGGCTTTGTCGATGCGCCGGTCTCCGGCGGGGCGAAGGGGGCGCAGGAGGGCAGCCTGACCGTGATGGCGGGTGGCAGTGAAACCGATGTGCGGCGGGCGATGCCGCTGCTGCAGGCCATCGGCCGCAATATCCGGCATGTCGGCCCGGTCGGCGCCGGGCAGGTGGCCAAGGCGTGCAACCAGATCATTCAGGTAGTCAACGTCGAGGGCATCGCCGAGGCGATGCTCTACGCCCAGGCGCAGGGAGTCGACCGCCACGCGGTGCTGCAGGCGATTGCCACCGGCTTTGCCGGCAGCCGCATGCTCGATCTGATGGGCCCGAAGATGGCCGACGACGATTTCACCGCCGGCATCGAGGCGCGACTGCACGCCAAGGACTTCGGACTGGTCGCCGAGTCGGCGCGGCAACTGGGCCTGGAGCTGCCAGCCGTGCGACAGGTGCAGAAACAGCTCGACGCGCTGGTCGGCGCCGGCTGGGGGCGCGACGATACGTCCAGTCTGCTGCGGGTGCTGCGCGAGCAGCAGCCTGCGGCCAAAGACCCGGGCATCTGAGGCGCGACGACCTTCTCGGCCTCCGCAACATTTTTCAACTCGACTCAAACGACCGCTAAGTTCATCGATCTGACCGCAACGTCCTTTTTTGCCGTTCTCGACTGTCTCCTTCGCCGTGTCCGCCCCTCTGTCTCAGTTCATTGTCCCGGTGCTGGCGCTGATTACCGGGGTGCTGCTGGTGCGCGCCGCGTTCTGTGCACTGTCTCGCCGCGGGGTTGGGCGCCGGGTGGAGGCGCTGGCGGACTGGCCGGCGGAGATTGCGGCGCCGCGGCCGGGGCAGGGTCGGCTGTATTACTGCTTTGCACCGAACTGCGGCCCCTGCCGGGCGATGACGCAGCTGATCGACAGGCTGCAGGCTGAGCACCCAGCGCTGATTCGCGTGGATGTCAGCTGTTACCCGCAGATTGCGCGATATTTCGGGGTGATGGCGACGCCGAGCTTCGTCTGGGTGCAGGACGGCGTGGTGCGCGAGGTGAAGGTCGGTGCGCAGCGCCCGGCCGCACTGGCGGCGTGGCTGGCGCGGGTCGAAGGTCGATAGCACCGTAGCGGGCGGGGACGGCTCGGGTTCGAGCGGCAGCAGCCCGTGCCCGGATAGAGAGGCGGAAGGGAGGCGGGCGCAGCAGCCCGGCGAGGGGTTCGGCCTTCTTAACGAAATTTCCGCTGGAATAGACCGAAACAATTCATTGGATTTGCCAAAGCTACCCGCCCAGAATCCGTTGAACACGGCGCCAGGCCGGCCCTCGTTGCATTGGGGCGGGGCCGCGGTGCCGACAGACCAAACGGAGACGAGGCATGATCGGCAAGCTCTGGGACCGGGTGTTCAGCGTCGGCACGCCCTTGCACGACCCCATCACCCCGCTGCCCGGGCAGACCGAGGTCAAGCCCACCACCTGCTACATGTGCGCCTGCCGCTGCGGGGTCAACGTGCATGTGCGCGACGGGGTGGTGCGGTTCATCGAAGGCAACCCCAACCACCCGCTCAACCGCGGCATCATCTGCGCCAAGGGCTCGGCGGGGGCCATGAAGCAGGTGTCGCCGGCGCGGCTGACCCAGCCGCTGCGCCGCAAACCGGGCAGCGAGCGTGGCGACGGCGAGTTCGAGGCGATTTCCTGGGACGAAGCCTTTGCGCTGCTCGAGCAGCGGCTGGCGCACATCCGCGCGACTGACCCCAGACGCTTTGCCCTGTTCACCGGGCGCGACCAGATGCAGGCGCTCACCGGCCTGTTCGCGCGCGAGTTCGGCACCCCCAACTACGCCGCGCATGGCGGGTTCTGCTCGGTGAACATGGCCGCGGGGATGATCTATACCGTCGGCGGCAGCTTCTGGGAATTCGGCGGGCCCGATCTGGAGCGGGCGCGGCTGTTCGTGATGATCGGCACCGCCGAAGATCACCACAGCAATCCGCTGAAGGCGGCGATGTCCGAGTTCAAGCGCCGCGGCGGCCGGTTCATTTCGATCAACCCGGTGCGCACCGGCTACTCGGCCATCGCCGACGAGTGGATCGCGATTCGCCCCGGCACCGACGGTGCGCTGTTCCTCGCGCTGCTGCGGCTGCTGCTGCAGAGCGGCCGCTTCGACACCGAGTACGCCACGCGATACACCAATGCCGCGCAGCTGGTGCGGGTGCAGCCCGGGCATGCGCAGGACGGCATGCTGCTGCGAGCCGAAGCGGCAGCGAATAGCGAAGAGGAGGCGGCCGGCTACTGGTGGTGGGACGCTGCTGCCGACGCCCCGGTGCCGGCGTTGAGCGAGGGCGCCCAGCCGACGCTTTGGGGCCACCACGAGATGCCCGACGGCACCCCGGTGGCGACCGTGCTGCAACTGCTGGCCGAGCGGGTCGCGGACTGCACCCCGCAGTGGGCTGCCGACCTCACCGGCATCCCCGCGGCGCGCATCGAACGGCTGGCCGAGGAAATGGCCGAGGCCGCGCTCGACCAGGCGTGGGACGAGCCGTGCGAATGGACCGACAGCTGGGGTCGCCGCCACACCCATGTGCGGGCGCGGCCGCTGGCGTTTCACGCGATGCGCGGTCTGGCCGCGCACAGCAACGGCTTTCAGACCATCCGCGCGCTGTCGGTGCTGATGAGTCTGCTGGGCACCATCGACGTGCCCGGCGGCTTTCGCCACAAGCCGCCTTACCCCAAGGAAATTCCCCCGCAGGTGCGCACCGTCACCGGCTGGGATCAGGTGCGGCCCAACACCCCGCTGCCCGCTGCGCCGCTGGGCTGGCCGACCTGCCCGGAAGACCTGGCAGTCGACGAACAAGGGCGGCCGATGCGCATCGACAAGGCGTTTTCGTGGGAGCACCCGCTGGCCGTGCACGGGCTGATGCACAACGTGATCACCAACGCCTGGCGTGGTGACCCTTACCCCATCGACACCCTGCTGATTTTCATGTCCAACATGGCGTGGAACTCGGCGATGAACACCGAGCGGGTGCGGCACATGCTGCGCGACAAGAACGCGGACGGGCAGTACCGCATTCCGTTCATCGTCGTCGCCGACGCCTTCCACAGCGAAATGGTCGCGTTTGCCGATCTGGTACTGCCCGACACCACGTATTTGGAGCGGCACGACGCGCTGTCTATGCTCGACCGGCCGATTTCCGAGTTCGACGGGGCGATGGACTCGGTGCGCATCCCGGTGGTGCCGCCCACCGGGCAGTGCAAGCCATTTCAGGAGGTGCTGATCGAACTCGCCTCGCGGCTGCGGCTGCCATCGTTCGTCGAGTCCGATGGGCAGCGCAAATTCCGCGACTACCCGGACTTCATCGTGCGTTACGAAACCGCGCCGGGGTCGGGCATCGGCTTTCTCTCCGGCTGGCGCGGCGAGGACGGCACGCTGTCGCTCAAGGGCCCGCCCAACCCGCGGCAGTGGGAAGCGTATGCCGCGCATGATTGCGTGCATCTGCATCATCTGCCGCACTCGCTGCGCTATATGCGCGGGGTCAACCGCGACTATCTGCGCTTTGCCCGCGACATGGGCTGGCGCAGCAGCGAACAGCCCGCGGTGCACCAGATCTACAGCGAGGTGCTGCAATCGTTCCGCGCCGCGGCGCAGGGCGTGCGCCCGGGGCGGCAGCCGCCAGCGCACCTGCGCGAGCGCGTCGCCGGGCACTTCGACCCGCTGCCGTTCTGGCAGCCGCCGCTGGAGCAGCAGATCGTCGACACCGCGGCGTTTCCGCTGGCGGCGATCACCCAGCGGCCGATGGCGATGTATCACGCCTGGGATTCGCAGAACGCCTGGCTGCGGCAGATCCACGGCCACAACCGTCTGCATCTGCACCCGCGCACCGCGCAAGCCGCAGGCATTGCCGACGGCGCGTGGATGTGGGTGGAGTCGCCTTGGGGCCGGGTGCGCTGCCTGGCGCAGTACAGCGAAGCGGTCGAGCCCGGTACGGTGTGGACCTGGAACGCCATCGGCAAGTCCGCCGGGCTGTGGGGGCTGGCGCCCGACGCCGACGAGTCGCGCCGCGGCTTTTTGCTCAACCACCTGATCAGCGATGAACTACCGGGCGCGGGCGGGGCGATCTCCAACAGCGACCCGGTGACCGGGCAGGCCGGCTGGTACGACCTGCGGGTGCGCATCTACCCGGCCGGCGGCGACGAAGCAGCGGAAGGCGCAACCTTCGGCACCGTGCTCGGCACGCCGTTTTCCGCGCCGGCCGAGGCGCGTGAGCCGCTGCGGGCCGGCGCCACCTGGCCGGCCCATCCGGCACCGCCGCCCGCGCCCGGGCAGTTGCGCGGCGCCGCGGGCCGGCCAGGCTTGCTGCAGTACCCAACCCCCGTTGCCCGGAACAGAAACGGAGCACAGCCATGACCCAACTTGCCCTGGTCATCGACCTCGATGTATGCGTGGGCTGCCACGCCTGCGTTACCTCGTGCAAGCAGTGGAACACCGCCGGCCCCAACGGCCCGATGAGCGACCTCGACCCCTACGGCGCCGACACCCTGGGCACGTTTTTCAACCGGGTGCAGACCTTCGAGGTCGGGCAGTGGCCGACCACTGAAGTGCTGCACTTCCCCAAGAGCTGTCTGCATTGCCGCGACGCGCCTTGCGTGCCGGTGTGCCCGACCGGCGCCTCGTACAAACGGCCCGAGGACGGCATCGTGCTGGTCGACAGCGACAAATGCATCGGCTGCAAATACTGCTCGTGGGCCTGTCCGTACGGGGCGCGCGAATTCGACGAGCCGCGCGGAGTGATGGAAAAGTGCACCCTGTGCGTCGATCGTGTCCACGACGCCGGCCTGCCCGAAGCGCGGCGCAAGCCGGCCTGCGTCAACGCCTGCCCGACCCATGCGCGGCTGTTCGGCGACGTCGACGACCCGGATTCCGAAGTGTCGCGGGCGATTGCCGCGCGCGGCGGCTTTGCGCTGATGCCCGAACTGGGCACCCGCCCGGCCAACCACTACCTGCCGCGGCGCAGCCTGGCGGCGGCAGGGCTGGCGCCGGGCGGCGGGGCGCAGACGGCGAGTGCGGCGTCGCCCCCCGACTTGGCCGCGGCTGACGGCGACGCTCATGCTGCGCAAGCCAACGCGCATCAGGGCGCAGGGTCGAATGCGCAGCCGGTCGCACCGACCGCGGCCTGGCGCGCTTTTCTCGCCGCGCTGTTCGGCGGGCAGGCGCCGGTGGCAGTGGGTGCCGAGGGTGGTCATGCCGCGCGCGCCGGTGTGGCAATACGCGGCTCGGCTGAAGGTTGAATTGCGATGCGTCCCGCCTGGTCCGTTGTCTGGTTCACCACCTTGGTCGGTACCGCGCAGGGCTTGGTCGTCGCGCTGGCGACGCTGCGTCTGCTCGGCCACGCACCGCAGCCGCCGGTGCTGGCCGCGCTGCTGGCGCTCGCCCTGCTGCTGGGGCTGGTCGCGCTGGCCGCTTCGTTCGCCCACCTGGGCCGGCCCGAGCGGGCGTGGCGCGCCGCGGCGATGTGGCGCACCTCCTGGCTGTCGCGCGAAGTGCTGGCGGTGCCGCTGTTTCTGCTGCTGACCGCGCTGTCGCTGCTTGCCGTGTGGCGGCTGGGGCAGTGGCCTCTGGTGCTGACCGGGCTGACGGTGGCAGCCGCGCTGGCGCTGTGGCTGTGCACCGGGCGGGTCTATGCGGCAATCGCCTTCATCCGCGAATGGGCCACACCGTTGACCCCGCTGAACTTTGCGCTGATGGGGCTGGCCAGCGGCCACCTGCTCGCCGCGGCGGCGCTGGCGTTGAGTGGCGCGGGAGCGGACGCCGCGCTGGCCGCGCACCTCGCGCTGGGGTGGACGCTGCTGGCCTGGATCGGCCGTGCCGCGGCGCTGGCCCGGCTCGCCACAGTGCGCCCGGCCGGATCGCTGCAGACGGCCATCGGCGTGCCCAGCGCGTCGATCCGGCAGGTGTCGCGCGGGTTCACCGCCGGCAGCTTTAATCTGCACGAGTTCCGGCTGCAACTTGCGCCGCACCTGATGCCGCGGCTGCGGCGGTTTTACATGCTGGCCGCGTTCGTGCTGCCAGTGGCGGTGCTGGCCTTGCTGTGGCTGGCGGGGGCGAGCGAGGCCGCGGTCGATACGTCGGTGTGGGTAGTGCTGGCGCTGCTGCAGTTCGTCGCGCTGCTGGCCGAGCGCTGGGACTTTTTCGCCCAGGTCGATCACCCGCAGAACCGTTACTACGCCGCGGCGCAGTGAGCCGCGCAGCGCGCGGTCAGCGGTGGCGGGCGTGCAGCGCAGACGGGCGGCGGCGGCCGCGCGGCGGTGGCGCGAC
>CAYMDM010000018.1:0-34058 GCA_964389235.1 uncultured Burkholderiaceae bacterium | reverse complement strand
GCGGATAGCAGAAGATGCACTTCTCCGACTTGCCGCTTTCCCAGTTGTAGTAAATCTTCTTGTACGGGCAGGCCGAGACGCACATGCGCCAGCCGCGGCACTTGTCCTGGTCGATCAGCACAATGCCGTCTTCCTCGCGCTTGTAGATGGCGCCCGAAGGGCAGGACGCCACACAGGCCGGGTTCAGGCAGTGCTCGCACAGCCGCGGCAGGTACATCATGAAGGTCTTTTCAAATTCGCCGTAAATCTCCTTCTGCATGGCTTCGAAGTTGGCATCGCGGCTGCGTTTGGCGAATTCGCCACCGAGAATTTCTTCCCAGTTGGGGCCCCATTCGATCTTCTCCATACGCTGACCGCTGATGAGACTGCGCGGCCGCGCGGTGGGGGCCGCCTTGAGCTCAGGGGCCTTGTGCAGGTGCTCGTAGTCGAAGGTGAAGGGCTCGTAGTAGGCGTCGATTTCCGGCAGGTTGGGATTGGCAAAGATTTTCATCAGGATGGACAGCCGCGAGCCCTGGCGGGGCTGCAACTTGCCGCCGGCCGTGCGGGTCCATCCGCCTTTCCATTTGTCCTGGTTTTCCCATTCCTTGGGATAGCCGATGCCGGGCTTGGATTCGACGTTGTTGAACCAGGCGTATTCCATGCCCGGGCGTGAGGTCCAGACCTGTTTGCAGGTCACGGAGCAGGTATGGCAGCCGATGCATTTGTCGAGGTTGAGCACCATGCCGATCTGGGCGCGAACTTTCATTGTGTTTCTCCTGTTGGCGTGGGTCAGGCCTGCGGTTCGATGTGGTGCGGGCGCTCGTGGCTATAGGCGGGACCGATGGGCTCGTCCATCCAGTCGACTTTGGCCATCTTGCGCACGACGCAGAATTCGTCGCGGTTGGCGCCGACCGTGCCGTAGTAGTTGAAGCCCCAGGCCTGCTGGGCGTAGCCGCCGATCATGTGTGTCGGCTTGGTGACGATGCGCGTGACCGCGTTGTGGATGCCGCCGCGGGCCTTGGTGACCTCTGAGGCCGGGGTATTCACGATGCGTTCCTGCGCGTGGTACATCATCGCCATACCGGGTTTGACCCGCTGGCTGACTACGGCACGCGCAGCGATGGCGCCATTGGCGTTGAACACCTCGATCCAGTCGTTGTCGACGATTCCTGCCTGCCTGGCGTCGTCCTCCGAAATCCACACACACGGCCCGCCTCGACTGAGGGTGAGCATGACGAGGTTTTCGGTGTAAGTGCTGTGAAACCCCCATTTCTGGTGCGGGGTGATCCAGTTCAGCACGATTTCTTTGTTGCCGTTGGCGAACTTGCCCAGCACCGGCTTGACCGCCTTGAGGTTGACCGGGGGCCGGTAGCTGGCAAAGCTCTCGCCGAAGGCGAGCATCCAGGCGTGATCCTGGTAAAACTGCTGGCGTCCGCTGAGGGTGCGCCAGGGAATGAGCTCGTGGACGTTGGTGTACCCGGCGTTGTAGCAAATCTTCTCGTCTTCGATCCCCGACCAAGTCGGCGAGGTGATGATCTTGCGCGGCTGCGCCTGAATGTCGCGGAATCGGATTTTTTCGTGTTCCTTGGGAACGGCCAGATGGGTGTGGTCGCGTCCGGTGATCTTCGACAGCGCAGCCCAGGCTTTGACCGCCACATGGCCGTTGGTCTCCGGGGCCAGCATCATCACGGTCTCACAAGCGTCGATGTCAGTCAGGATGCGCGGCCGGTCCTTGGTGGCGCCGTCTTCCAGAACCTTGCCATTGAGTTCGCCCAGCGCCTTGACTTCATCCTCGGTGTTCCAGGCAATGCCCTTGCCGCCGTTGCCGATGGTGTCCATCAATGGCCCGAGCGAGGTGAAACGCTTGAAAGTGTTGGGGTAGTCGTGGGTGACCACTGTGATCTGCGGCGCGGTCTTGCCGGGGATCAGGTCACATTCGCCCTTTTTCCACTCGCGCACAGCGGTGGCCTGGCCAAGCTCGGCCGGTGTGTCATGCATCATGGGGGTGAGAATCACATCCTGTTCCACACCCAGGTGGCCGACGCAGACTTCAGAAAATTTCTGTGCGAAGCCCTTGAAAATTTCCCAGTCCGAACGCGCCTCCCAAGAGGGATCGACCGCTGCCGACAGCGGGTGGATGAAGGGATGCATGTCGGTGGTGTTGAGGTCGTTTTTTTCGTACCAGGTCGCTGCGGGCAGCACGATGTCGGAAAACAGGCAGGTGGTGCTCATGCGGAAGTCCAGCGTGACCAGCAGGTCGAGCTTGCCCTGCGGCGCCTGGTCGTGCCAGCGCACTTCGTGCGGCCGGTTTTCGGCGTCGAGCTCGGTGTCGAGCACGCCGTTGTTCGCGCCGAGCAGGTGCTTGAGGAAATATTCCGACCCCTTGCCCGACGACCCCAGCAAATTGGAGCGCCAGACGAACAGGTTGCGTGGCCAGTTGACCGGGTTGTCCGGGTCTTCGCAGCTCATGCGTAGGCTGCCGTCCTTCAAGCCCTTGACCACGTAGTCCTTCGGGGACAGCCCGGCGGCAGTGGCTTCGCGTGCCAGATGCAGCGGGTTGGTCTGCAGTTGCGGTGCCGAGGGCAGCCAGCCCATGCGCTCGGCGCGGACGTTGTAGTCGATCATGCTGCCGCCGAATTCCTTGGGGTCGGCCAGCGGTGAGAGGATTTCATCGACCCCAAGCTTTTCGTAGCGCCACTGGTCGGTGTGCGCGTAGAAAAAGCTGGTGGAATTCATCTGGCGTGGCGGCCGGCCCCAGTCCAGCGCGAAGGCCAACGCGGTCCATCCGGTTTGCGGGCGCAGCTTCTCCTGCCCGACGTAATGCGCCCAGCCGCCGCCTGGTACGCCAATGCAGCCGCACATCATCAGCATGTTCATGATGGCGCGGTAATGCATGTCCATGTGGTACCAGTGGTTCAGCCCCGCGCCCAGGATCACCATGGAGGTGCCGTGGGTCTTGTGCGCGTTGGTCGCAAACTCGCGGGCGATGCGCACCACCACATCAGCTGGAACGCCGGTGATGGGCTGCTGCCAAGCCGGGGTGTAGGGCACGTTGTCGGCATAGCTTCGGGCGCAGGGATTGGGTTCCTCGCCCAGGCCGCGATCGATGCCGTAATGCGCCGCCATCAGGTCATAGACCGAGGCCACCTTGACATCCCGTGTGTGGCCTTCGGCGTCAACCAGTTGCAGCACGCGGTAAGGCACTTTGCGCACCAGCACGTCATCCTGCACATTGCCGGGGTGGTGCTCCGCAGACACCCCGCCGAAGTACGGGAAGCCGACCTCTGCCACACCGTCTTTCATGTCGATCAGGCTGAGGGCGAGTTGCAAGTCGCTGCCGTCGCGCGCGTCGCGCACTTCCAGGTTCCATTTGCCCACCATCTCGCCTTGCTCGCCCCAGCGAAAGCCGACCGAGCCATGCGGCAGTGCGATGTTGCCGTCGGCATTCAGCGCCACGGTTTTCCATTCCGGGTTGTTGGCCTGGCCGAGATGGTCGGCAAAGTCGCTGGCCCGCAGATAGCGGTCGGCAGCCAGGACCTTGCGGCCTCCAGCTATCTCGCGCTCTTCAAGCCGCACCAACAAGGGCATATCGGTGTATTTGCGGCAATAGTCGAGGAAATAGTCCGACTTGTGCTCGCCGAAGTGGAATTCACGCAGCATCACATGGCCCATGGCCATGGCCAGGGCGGCGTCCGTGCCTTGCTTGGGGTGTACCCATTCATCGCTGAGCTTGGCGACTTCCGAGTAGTCAGGCGTCACCGCCACGGTCTTGGCGCCACGGTAGCGTGCTTCGGTGTAGAAGTGCGCATCCGGGGTGCGGGTCTGCGGCACGTTCGAACCCCAGGCCATGATGTAGTTGGCGTTGAACCACTCGGCCGATTCGGCCACGTCGGTCTGCTCGCCCCAGACCTGCGGCGAGGCCGGCGGCAGGTCGCAATACCAGTCGTAAAAACTCCCCGGCACGGCGCCGATCAGGTTGAGGTAGCGCGAGCCCGCCGCATACGACACCATGGACATGGCTGGAATGGGCGAGAAGCCGTAGATGCGATCCGGGCCGTAGGTCTTGATGGTGTACACATTGGCCGCCGCGATCATCTCGTTCACGTCGTTCCAGTGCGCCCGCACGAAGCCGCCCATGCCACGCAGCTTCTGATATTCGCCGCGCTTGGCCTTGTCCTGAACGATGCTGGCCCAGGCGTCCACTGGGTCAAGCGTCTTGCGTGCTTCACGCCACATTTTCATCAGCCGACCGCGCACCATCGGGTACTTCACCCGGTTGGCTGAATACAGATACCAACTCGCCGAAGCGCCGCGTTGGCAACCGCGCGGCTCGTGGTTGGGCATGTCGGGGCGGGTACGCGGATAGTCGGTCTGCTGCGTCTCCCAGGTAACGATGCCGCCCTTGACATAAATCTTCCACGAGCACGAACCGGTGCAGTTGGCACCGTGGGTCGAGCGCACGATTTTGTCGTGTTGCCAGCGGCCGCGGTAGGCGTCTTCCCAGGTGCGGTCTTCGGTAGTGACTTCGCCGTGGCCATCGGCGAACTTTTCGCGCGATTTGGCAAAGTGCGCAAGGCGATCGAGAAAATGGCTCATGGTGTTCTCCTTCAAGGCGGTCAGCAGGGCATGGGGGCGTTCTTGCGGCTGTAGAACCACCAAGTCACCAGCACGCACAGGATGTAGAAGACGATGAATGCATAGAGTGCGGCCTGCGGCCCGCCGGTCATGGCAATCGAACTGCCGTAACTCTTGGGGATGAAGAACGCGCCATACGCTGCAATCGCCGAGGTGAAACCGATCACTGCAGCGGCTTCCTTGTTTGCGTCTTTCACCGCTTGCTCCTGCGCTGCCGCGCCCAGGCCGGCGGCAGCGCGTTTGCGGTCGGTGAGAAAAATCACCGGAATCATGCGGAAGGTCGAGCCGTTGCCGATCCCAGCCGTGGCAAACAGCAGCATGAACGCGCCGAGAAAGCCCGTGAAATTGCCGCCCACGCCGCCATGTGGTAGGAAATACAGCACGCCGATCACGTCCAGAGTCATGACGATGAAGTTCCAGAACGTCACGCGCGCGCCGCCGAGTTTGTCGGCCAGCCAACCCCCCAACGGGCGAATGAGCGCGCCAACGAAAGGGCCAAGCCAGGCATAGTCGAGCGCGTCGATACCGGGAAACTGCGACTTGATGAGCAGCGGCAGCCCGGCGGAGTAGCCGATGAACGAACCGAAGGTGCCGGTGTATAGCAGGCTCATCAGCCACGTGTGTTTGCGCTTGAAAATGATGGCCTGGTCTACAAACGAGGCCTTGGCGTCAGCCAGGTCGTTCATGCCGAACCAGGCCGCCAGCGTCGAGGCGATGATGAGCGGCACCCAGACGAAGCCGGCGTTCTGGAGCCAGACCTGCGTCGCCTTGCCGCTGACGACTGCCGTTTGCGGGGTGCCGCTGATCACGCCGTAAATCGCCGCCGTGATGACCAACGGCACGATGAACTGCACGATGGATACGCCCAGATTCCCCAGCCCGGCGTTCAGCCCCAGCGCCAGACCCTTTTGCGACTTGGGGAAGAAAAAGTTGATGTTGGCCATCGACGAAGCGAAGTTTCCGCCGCCCAAACCGCTGAGCAGGGCGAGGATGACGAACACCTCATACGGCGTGTTGGGGTTCTGCACCGCGAAGTAGATGCCCAGCGTCGGCAGCAGCAGTGAAGCGGTGGAGATTGCCGTCCAGCGTCTACCGCCAAAGATTGGCACCATGAACGAGTAAAAAATGCGTAGCGTGGCTCCAAAGAGGCCGGGCAGCGCCGCCAGCCAAAACAACTGGTTGGTGGAGAACTTAAAGCCGACTTGCGGCAGCTTGACCACGACGACTGACCACACCATCCACACCGCAAACGCCAGGGTGAGTGCGGGAATGGAAATCCACAGATTGCGCTGCGCGATCAGTTGACCTTCGCTTTTCCAGAACGCAGCGTCTTCCGGGTTCCAATGTTTGATGACATGACTGGACATGACGGCTCTCCTTCGCTTTCAGTGCTGCGTTGCGCCGCGTGCCAGCGCGCTGGTGGATTGCGGGGCGGTGTTGCGCGCTGCCGGCCGGACGACGTCGGTGCGGCGCACCTCGGTGAAGTACATCCAGATCAGCGACACCCAGACGATGCCGTACATCAGCATGAAGGCCGATGAACGAATCCCGGTGAGGTCCAGCAGCACGCCGAATAGAACCGGCAGCAAAAACCCTCCCAACCCGCCGGCTAAGCCGACGATGCCCGACACAGTGCCGATGTTGGTCGGATAGTCGTCGGCGATGTACTTGAACACGCTGGCCTTGCCAAACGCAAATGCCACGCCGAGGATGAATAGCAGCGCGGTGAAGGCGTAGACGTTCAGACCGATGTGAAACGTCGCTGGCCCGCTGGTGGTCTGCACCGTGAACTCGGTTTGCGGGTACGACAGCAGAAACAGTGCCACCCAGCTGACCCACAGCACCCACCAGGTCACTTGGTGCGCGCCGAATTTGTCCGACAGCCAGCCGCCGACGGCACGCAGCACGCCTCCGGGCAGCGAGAACGCCGCAGCCAGCAGCGCTGCCACCGGCAGGCTGAGTTTGTACTCACCGACGTAGTACTGCACCATCCACAGCGACAGCCCGACGTAGCCGCCGAACACGATGCTGTAGTACTGGCTGTACTTGAGCACGCCGGGGTCGCGCAGCGCCTTGAGCTGCTGCATGAATGACGTCTGCCCCTGCACCACATGGCTGGCATCGTGGTGGCTGAACAGCCAGAACAGGATCAGTGTGCCGAGCATGACCGCGGCGTACACATGCGGCACGATAGTCCAGCCAAATGTCACGACCAGCGCGGGGGCGAGAAATTTGTTGACTGCGGCGCCCGAATTGCCCGCGCCGAAGATGCCCATCGCCAAACCCTGGCGATGCTTGGGGAACCAGCGGGCGACATACGGCGTGCCCACGGAGAAGGAGCCCCCGGCCAGGCCGATGAACAGACCGATTAGCAGGTACTGCCAATACGTTGTGGCATAAGCCAGCAGCCAGATTGGCACCACCGTGGCCGCCATGAGCGCGGCGAAGACGACGCGACCGCCGTAGCGGTCGGTCCAAATGCCCAGCGGCACGCGGATCAACGAGCCGCTGAGCACGGGCATAGCGGTGAGCAGACCGAATTCGGTGGCGTTGAGCCCCAGGGTTTTTTTGATCGGGATGCCGATGACGGCAAACATCATCCACACCATGAAGCACACGGTGAATGCCCAGGTGCTGACGATCAGAACCGACCAAGCCTGGCGGGTGTGTTGTTGCGCGGGCGCGCTCATGACAGTCTCCTTGCGATGACAAGGACAATCTATCGAGCGCAAGGCGCAGACGTCATCGCCCGAAAGAAGCAGCGGGCGGAGTCAGCCGAAGGATGCGGCGGGGAAGGCGCGAGGCGGAGGCGTCCGCCAAAGGAACTACACCGAACGGACGGGGTTAGCGCGGCGCGCCTCAGCCGGCCAACCCGTTTTCGCTGGCGTACACCGCAATCTGTACCCGTGACGACAGGCCGAGCTTGCGCAGAATGCTCTGCACGTGCACTTTGACCGTGGTTTCGGCTATGTCGAGTTCGCGGGCGATCACCTTGTTACTCGCGCCCCGAGCGATGGCTGCGGCAATCTGCCGTTCACGCGGGGTCAGGGCGTCGGCGGGGGATAAAGGGGGGGGGACAGCCTCTGCCGAGGGTTCGGGTGCTGCTGGCGCGGCAGCAGGCGGCAGTCCGGCCAGGGTGTGGATCAGCTTGGGCGCCATTTCCGCGCCGATGATGATCTGGCCGTGGTACGCACGGCGGATGGCGGCGACGATTTCGCCGATTTCGCAGGTTTTGAGCAAGTATCCGCTGGCGCCGGCGCGTAGTGCGGTGGCTAGATCTGCCGGGTCGTCGCTGACAGTGAGCAGCAGAATTTTCAGCTTCGGTGACGCCTGCAGCAGGCCGCTGACGGCGTCGACGCCGCGCACGCCTGGCAAGTGGTTGTCAAGCAGCGCCACGTCCGGCCAGGTTTTTTCGATCTGCCGCAGCGCTTCGCCGACGTCTGCCGCCTCGCCCACCACCTCCAACCCCGCTTCCTCTGCGAGCAGCGCAACCATCCCGCGCCGGAACAAAGGATGGTCGTCAACCAATAGAAGGCGAATGTCAGTTGCGCCGGGCTGTCCTGAAGGAGCTCCCGGTGCTTCGATCTCAAGTGACATGGGGTGAAGTAAGGGAAGGTGGGGGTATGGTCGACTTCAAGGTGGCGGGTGTGGCGAACGGGTCAGGCAGGTCAAGTACGACTTGGGTGCCGTTGCCAGGCTGGGAAGTAATGTGCAGCGTGCCGCCAATCTGCGCTGCGCGCTCGCGCATGATTTGCAGGCCGACGTGCGCTGGAGCGTCGACACGGGCGGTCTGCGAGTCGAACCCGCGGCCGTTATCGGAAATGGCAAAGCGCCAGTGCGGTAGGCTGTCGACGTCGACTGACACCGCGGTGGCGCTGGCGTGTTTGCGTATGTTCGACAGCGCCTCCTGCAGCACGTGCAGCACCTGGATCTGCACATCGGGGTCCAGCGGCTGGCCGTAGCCGTTGAACTGCAAATGCACCGCAACACCGCTTTGCAACTCGAATTTCTGCAGAGTGCTACGCAACGCAGGCTCAATGTCCTGCTCCTGCGTGCGGGTGCGGAAGTGCAGCAGCAGTTCACGCACGTCGGCGAGGCTTTCGCGTACTCCGGCATCGAGTTCGTCGAGGGCTTTGTCGATGCGCGGACCGTTTTGCGACTTGACAGCGGAGCGCAGGAGTTGGAGCTGGATTTTCATGAAGGCCAGCGCTTGGGCGATGGAGTCATGCAGTTCGCGCGCGAGCAGGGCGCGTTCACGGGCGACTGCGGCTTCTCGTTCGAGCGCGGCGCCGCGCAGACTTTCCATCGCCGCGGCGAGGTGGCCGGCCAGCGCTTCGAACAGCACGTTCTGCTGCGGGTCGATGCTGCGCGGCGCGCGGAAAAATAGGTCGATCTCGCCGAGTAAGCGTTGCTGTGCGGCAACCGGCACACTGATGAGGGTGGCAAAGCCTGCGCGCACGCAGGCGTCGTCGGCGGACGTTGCCATGTCACCCTGCGATGCGTGGAACTGCACGATTTTCGGCGCCTGCCCGGGGTGGGACTGGCCGCAGTGGCAGGTGCCAACAGGCAGGCAGCGCTCGGCCTCGGTGATGGCTGAGGGCATGTCCGCGGCCGCAAGTAGCAGGTACCGTCGGGCGGCGTCGTCAGTCCAACGCAGCAGTGCGGCGTCGGCGCCGGCGATGTCTTGGATCGCCACGGTGAACTCTCGCGCCAGTCCGTCGAGGCTTTGTTCTCTGGAGACCAAGGCGCTGATCCGGTAAAGCGCAGCCAGGCGCTGCTGTTCGGTTTGCAGCGCTGCGGTCTTTTGCTCCACGCGGGCTTCGAGCTCTGTGTAGACCCCCTGTAACTGCTCGGCCATGCGGTTGAATCCGGTAGCCAGATCGCCGAGTTCGTCGGTGGAGTCGATCTGCACCCGCGCGGTGTAATCGCCCTGTTCGATTGCCTGCACCCCGCGGCTGAGCCGGCCTACCGGGTCGAGGACGAACAGATACGCGGCGTAAAACATGAGCATCGCGGCGACGACGACCACCACGGCCATACCCATCTGGAACGCGTGCAGCACGCTGGTCCAGAAATCCAGACGGTGCTCGATGGCGCTGACGAACGCGTCGATGTGCGCTACGAACTGATTGACCTCGCTTGCAGGTACCGGCAATGGTGCCTGCTCCCAGCGCGGGCGCAATTGCTGCCACTGCGCCTGTACGGTGGCGAATCGCTGGCGGATGGTGTCGTCCCACGGCACGAACAGCGGCCGTGCTGGATTGCCGCTGCGCAGGAGGTCCAGGCTGCGCTGGATCTCCTGCGTCTGCGACGACAGGCTCGGCTCGCCGGTCGTGGCGGCGGACAGTGCAAGGCGGTAAGTCATCATGCGAAGCAGCCCAGCGACGTTCACCGCCGCGGCGCCGCCCTCGAGATTCCACGAAATCCATAGCGTTGCCCCGACGGATAGCAGCGACAGCAACAGAAACGCCCCAGCGAACAAGGCGATCTTTGCGGTCAATGTCCAGTGGCGTTTCATGCGATAAGCGGTGGGCACACCTCAGTACCTGCCAAAACAATTGTCCCTGCGCGAGCGCTGTTTTGTCGAGCGTGCGTCGGGCCGACGTGACGCATCAGTACACAAGAAAGATGCTCTCCATTCGCACACTACCTCGATCATCGGCTCGACCCCTTGCGGACCGAGCCCGTCGTCGATGTCGGCGGTCACCCCGGAGGGAGAGGTCTGGTGCGCGGCGGTGGAGGGCGTTGGCATGATGGGCGAACGAAGCAAGATTCGCGCGCGCCTCAGCTCGCGCGGCCGACCTCGGCGCAGCGGGCACAGTAGGCGGCCAGCGTGGCAATCACCGTGGCGTCGTCCCCGGCGGCGGGGGCGACGCTCACCTGCAGTGTCGGGTGGCGCGCTGCCGCGCGCTGCGCCGCCTGCGCCACGTCCTCGCGCACATGCGCGCCGCTGCCCAGCAGCAGGGGCACGATGCGCACGGCGCTGCACCTCGCGGCCGCGGCGGCGTCGATCGCTTCGTCCAGGCTCGGCGCCATGCGTTCGAGAAAAGCCAGGTGGGCATCCAGGCTTGGCTGCTTTTCGCGCAGCCGTGCCAGCACGGCGCGAAATGGTGCGGCCCATTCGGCGTGGCGCGAGCCGTGGGCGAGCAGGATCAGGCGGGGAGCAGGGCGGGTCATCGGGCAGGCAAAGGATTGCTGGCGAAGGGCGATTGTGTGCAGCGGCTGTCACATGCGCCAGATACGCGGCGTGCACGCCGGCAGCTGCCACGCGGTCTGTCGCCACGCGGCGCGGATGTTCTGCCACAGGTGCAGAAGCGGTTCGATGCGCGCAGCCACGCCGCGCACCTGCACGAGGTGTGGCTGCGGCGAGGTCGCGCCGACCCAGGCCGCGCTTTGTTGCGCGGCCTGGGCGCGAGCGGCTTCGAGCAGCGCGGCGCGCTGATCGGCTGACAACGGGCTGCCTGCGGCGAACAGCAGAGTGGCCTGCGCGACGTGCCCCATCAACCCGCCGGAGGCGAGCAGCCGCTGCCGGGCGGTTTCGCGCGTGGTCAGCACCCAGGTCTGGATGGTCCGCAGCGCCGCAAGATCCGCCGCCTCCCACGCTGCATGCGCGGCGCAGGCGCCAGGCAGTTCGCTGCGCGCCAAGGTGAGTTGCATCTGGCCGCGCAGCCAGTACAACGCCTGCGGCTCGTCGGTGACGACACCGGCCTCCACCGCCGCCTCCAATCCTTCTGAGTAACTGAAGCCGCCGACCGGCAAGGCCGGCGAGGCCAGCCACATCATCGCCAGATGCGGCAGCGGAGGCACCCACACCGGCACTGGGGCGGTGGGCTGCTCAGTGTCCATGCGCGTGATCGTGGCCGTGGTGATCGTGCCCGTGGGTATGGCCGTGATCGTGTCCATGATGCCCATGTCCGCCGCCTTCGCCATACGCCCCCGCCTCCGGCTCGAAGGCCGCCTGCACCTCGGTGACGATCAGGTGCATGCGCCGCAGCATGTCTGCCAGCACCGGGTCGGGCTCGAACTGCAGGCAGTCGGCCTGGACTTCGAGCTGCACATGGCGGTTGCCCATGTGATACGCGGCACGCAGCAGATCGGTGGCCGTGCCGTGCGCGGTGCAGGCGCGCACCTGCAGCACCGGTTGCGGTGCGGCCTGCACACGGATCATGGCGCCGTCCTCCGCCACCAGCATGTCGCCGCCGCGCAGCACCGTGCCGCGCGGCAGAAACACGGCCAGATGCCGCCCCGCGCTGTCGTGCGCGTCGAAGCGGCTCTTGCTGCGGGTGTCCCAGTCCAGGGTGACGGTGGCGGCACGCTGGATCAGCACCGGCGCGAGGCCGCGCGCGGCGGGGAGGTGTTTGTTGACGGTGAGCATGGGGCGTGGGGCAAGGGTGGATTTGCGGGAAAGAGGCGCAGCACCTAATATAACAAGCGTTATAACTTCATCGCGTAGCCGTAAGGAGCACGAAATGTCCGCCCTCAAACTCACCCAGATCGGCAATTCGGTCGGCGTCATTCTGCCCAAGGAACTGCTCGCCCGCCTCAAAGTGGAGAAGGGCGACACCCTGTTCGTCACCGAGGCAGCGAACGGGGTCACGCTCACGCCTTATGACCCGGCCATCGATGAGCAACTGCAACGCGGCCGCGAATTCATGCGCGAGTACCGCGACACCTTCCACCAGCTCGCCAAATGAACTGGCGTTTTATCGACCGCCGCGCGCTGCTGCTGTTGCACGACGAAAGTCTGGCCGAGCACGGCGGCGCGCCGGGGCTGCGCGACGAGGGGCTATTGGACTCGGCGCTCACCCGCCCGCTCAACCTGACGGCCTATGGCGACCCCGATCTGGCCGCGCTCGCAGCGGCCTACGGCGTGGGCATTGCCAAGAATCATGCCTTTGTCGACGGCAACAAACGCGCCGCCTTTCTCGCGGTCGGCTTGTTCCTCGCCATGAACGGCCAGCGTCTCGTCACCTCACAGGCCGACGCCACGCTCACCATGATTGCCGTTGCCTCTGGTGAGGTGAGTGAGGACGATTTCGCCGCGTGGATCCGGGCGCATTTGCAACCGAGATAGTTGGGGACTAACAGCTCACCCAGGCGGCCTCAAAACCGAAGAACTGGGAGTCGGGGCCTGTTCGCCGTTGCTCGTCGGAGCATTCAGCCCGACTTGTCCGCGCCGCGGTCATGGAGGTGCCCGCGATCGAAGGCCCAGCCTCGCAGACGGCCAGGGCTTTGCAACGCCGATTGCGCATAGGCATTCGCCGCCGCTGCACGTCGATAGCGCACTCCCAGGTTGGCATTGCGCCCAGCGGACATGCCGGCAAGCCAGGCCCAGATCGCGGCTGCAATGGGCTGTGTCTGGGGCGATGCGATCCAGCGCGCGTGCGTCGCCAAGGCATAGTGCAGCATGAACTCGAACACGAACGCGCCCAGCAGGATGAACAGCATCAGCACATCGCCCGGCACATGCAGCCGCCGTGTGCCCGGCTCCACCCTCACCTCCCAGCCGCGCGCGTGATGCCAGCCCATGAGCAGCCGATTCCGAAGCCTGCGCTTGCCGTGACGAGATCGAGCAGACCCGGATTAGGAAAAATCTGCAGGAATGCACGCACGCCCAGAACGATCATCAACGCGGGCAGGATGCCCAGACGCTCGACACGGATGCGGCGCGCAAAGCAGCGCGATACGCCCATCGCCATCAATGCGACGAAGAGGACATAGACATAGGCTGGTATATGTTGAAGTTGGCTCATGGGCTCGCCTGAAGAATCGTTTGAGGGTCGTGGATGCACAATCCTAACGTCGTTAGCATTTAAGATGCAATGAACACCAGAACCATGCCCTCCGACACTGCCATCGAGCGGCCCTATCACCACGGCGATCTGCGCGCGGCGCTTCTGGCTTGTGCGCGCGAACTCCTCGAAGAAGGCGGGCCCGCTGCCTTGAGCGTGCGGGAAATCGCCCGCCGCGTGGGGGTTGCCGCGCCCTCGGTCTATCACCATTTCAACAATCTGGACGGCATCGCGCTCGCGTTGGCGGAACAGGGTTTCGACGCATTCGCTAGGCAGCTCCAGGCCGCTGCCGCAAAACCGCAGGGGCGCCTGCGCGACATGGGCGAGGCCTACGTTGCCTTTGCCCGGGCCAATCCCAATCTCTATCGGCTGATGTTCGGCGAAGGCATCCGCGCGGCGGAGCAGCACGCGACACTGCGGGCCTTGCGCAGGCAGGCCTTTGACAAACTCGAAGCCGGGCTGCGCCAGCGCCTGCCTGCCGCAGAGGTGCCCGACGCCGCGCTCTACCTGTGGTCGCTAACGCACGGTTTGTCGCTGCTGATCATCGACGGCCAACTTGGCGAGGGCGCCGACGTCGAGGCCCGCATCCGCGCTACCTTGCAACACGCGGGAACGGGATTGCAGGGGCCGTCCAGGCCGGAATCAACTGCAGTTCAACCCACAGTCAAACGCACAGGTTCTGCCGCGCTCAAAACAAAAAATACCGCTGCGCCATCTCGGTAGCACGGTCGCGGGCTCGCAGGTGAGCAGGGCGCCGTCGGCGCGTACCTCGTAGGTCTGCGCATCGACCTGCATGCGGGGCGTGTAGGCGTTGTGAATCATGTCGGCCTTTTTCACGCTGCGGCAGCCGCGCACGGCCACCAAGGGCTTGTGCAACCTGAGCCGGGTGCCAAGGTCGGCGGCGAGTGCGGCCTGCGAGACGAAGTTGAGCGCGGTGGCGGTGCGGGCGCTGCCGAAGATCGGCCGGGTGTGCCTCGACCGTGGTGTCCGGATGGCGGTGTGGGCGTCACCCACCAATGTCGCGGCGATCTGTCGGGCGGCCAGCAGCAGCAACTAGCGATTGCCCGCGCGCTGGCGGCGGGGCCGCGGTTGCTGATTCTCGATGAGCCGACCGAGGGCATCCAGCCGTCGATCATCAAGGAAATCGAGCGGGTGATCCGGTTGCTCGCCGCACGCGGCGATATGGCGATTCTGCTGGTCGAGCAGTACTACGACTTCGACAGGTCGCTGGCCGATCACTATGCCGTGATGTCGCGCGGCGAAGTGGTGCAGTCCGGGCGCGGCGAGGACATGGACATCGACGGCGTGCGCGGGCTCATCGCGGTGTAACACGGCGACGCGACCCTCTCGTGGCGCCGCGCTCCCAGCCTGTCTCTCCGGCGCGATGCCTGACCACAAAGCGACTGGAGTCGACATGGACAGCGTTCGATTCGCCGCGCGTTTCGCCCCGCAGACCCTAGTGCAGCCGATACTGCCGAACTGGTCACTCAGCCTGTTCAGCGTCAACCTCGGCGCCAGCCCGCGGCCCGAGGTGGAACACGCGGTGCTGCAGCAGGTGGGCAGCTATGGACGGCAGATCGGCCATCTCGCCGAAGCTCTTGAGGTGGTGATCGACAAGCTCGCGCTGCTCGACGACGCCGGCCTGCCGCCCGCCGCACGCGATGCGCTGAAGGTGTTTCTCGGCGAGGTGGCGGCGGTGCGGAGCGTCAAAGCCGAAGCCCGAGGTTCGGACGTCGTCTGAGGACGGGTCCGCCAGGGCGATGGTCTGGGGTCGGAGTCCGCCTCAATCGTCCGGCCAGAGCGTCTGCATGGTCTGAGCGAACCGCTCGGCGATGTTGACTTCGGCGGTATGGTGCCCGCCCCGCAGCACCCAACGGCCGGCCACCATCACGCGCTCCCACGCCGGCGCCGGGCTGGAAAACACCAAGGCGTCGAGGGTGTGGCTCGGGGGTATGCCCAGCAGGGCATCACTGTTGAGATCGAGCACCAGGGCGTCGGCGCGCGCGCCTGCACGCAATCCCCACGCTGCCATGCCGGCAGCGCGACTGCAGCCTTGCTGCAGCAGCGCCCAGAGCCGGGCGGCGGTCGCGCCCTGCATCGACTGCGGGTCGGCTGCCGTGTTGCGCTCGCGCAGCACGAGCCGTTGCGCGTAGTCCAGCCAGCGCACCTCTTCGCGCCAGTCGCGGTTGATCTGACTGTCCGAGCCGATGGTCAGCGGCACTTCATGCGAGAGCATGCCGGGCAGGTCGGGTACGCCGTCGCCGAGATTGGCTTCGGTCGTTGGGCAAAGCACGACGCCGGCGCCGCTGGCAGCAATGCTCTCGATATCAGCGGGTTGGGTGTGGGTGGCGTGGACGAGTTGCCAGCGCGGGTCGAGCCAGCCCTGCGCGGCTAGCCACGCGATCGGGCGCAGGCCGGTGGCAGCCAGGCAATCATCGACTTCGGCCGTCTGCTCACTGACGTGAATGTGGATCGGCCCGTCGAAATTCGCCGCCGCCCGCAGCAGAGTTGCGATGGACTGCGGCGCTGCGGCGCGAAGCGAGTGCACGGCAAGGCCTGCTCGGATCAGCGGTAGCCGGCTGCCGTTGATCCTCTGGGCAGCGCCCCAGACCTCAGCCGCGGTGTGGGCGAACCGGCGCTGGTCAGGTCGCAGCGCCGGTTGTGCAAACCCGGCGCGTTCATACAAAACGGGAAGCAGGGTCAAGCCGATGCCCACCTGCTGTGCGGCTTCGGCCAGGGCCCAGCTCATGGCGAGCGGGTCGGCATAGGGCCGACCGTCGATGTCGTGCTGCAGGTAATGGAACTCGCAGACCTGGGTGTAGCCCCCGCGCAGCAGTTCGATGTAGAGCTGGGAGGCGATGTGGCGCAGCGCCTCAGGGTCGACGCGCTGCGCCACGCCATACATCCGGTCGCGCCATGACCAGAAGGTGTCCGACGCCCGCGTGCGGCGCTCGGCCAGTCCGGCAAAGGCGCGCTGGAAAGCGTGGCTGTGCGCATCGACCAGACCCGGAAGCAACGCGCCGGCAATGACCTCTGCGCCAGCGGGAGGGGATGCGACGTTGGTCTGCACCTCGGACCAGTGGCCATTCGGGCCGATGCGCAGCATGACGTTCTCTGCCCAGCCCTCTGGCAGCCAGGCACGTGGCGCCCACAGGGTTTTGCGCGGTTCAATCGGTGCGTGCATCGGGCCTCCACTCGATCACCTGGTCGATCAGGTCGCGCAGCACCGGCAGCAGCCGAGCCAGGCGCTTCGGGTCGATGCGGTAGGGCGGCTGCTCCTGCATGTAGGTGGAAAAACATATTTCCATCTGCACGGCATGCACGCCTTGTTGCGGGCAGCCGTAGTGACGGGTGATGTACCCGCCTTTGAAGCGGCCATCGACGACGTGGCTGAAGGTCTGCTGCTGCGCCAGTGCAGCGCTCAGTCGGTCGCGCAGATCGGGCGCGCAGCTCGCCTCAGCGGCCGTGCCGAGGTTGAGGTCGGGCAAGGTGCCTTCGAACAACCAGGGCAGGGTGGAGCGGATGCTGTGCCCGTCCCACAGCACGGCATGTCCATGCTGAGCAACCAGCCGCTGCAACTCGGCTTGCAGTGCTGCGTGATACGGCTGCCAGCAGTGGGCCAGACGCTGCCGCACTTCGGCTTCGCTCGGCTCGCATCCCGGTCGATAAATCGGCTCTCCGGAAAACGCGTGGGTCGGGCAGAGCTCGGTGTTGTTCTGCCCCGGATACATCGGCGCGTTTTCCGGCGGGCGGTTGAGGTCGATGACGTAGCGAGAAAATCGCGGCACGAGCAGGCTGGCACCGCGCTCGACCACGAAGGCATAGATCTGATCGAGATACCAGTCCGTGTCCTCGACCTCCAGCGCGTGTTCGCGGAACAGCGGACGCATCGCCGCGGGAATCTCGGTGCCGGCATGCGGCACGCTGACCAGCAACGCCGTCGTGCCTCGATGCAGGCTGTAAACGCGGTCTTCGGCCATGCTCAAACCTCCTGCCCGGCGATGAATACCCGCCGCGCCGGGCGTTGCCCGATCCAGTAACTCAGTTCATTGGGATGATTGACATCCCAGCACACCATGTCGGCACGCTGCCCGGCGACGAGCCGCCCGCGGTCGCGCAGCCCGAGCGCACGCGCGCCCTCGACGGTCATGCCGCGCAGCGCCTCCTCGGGAGTCAGACGAAACAGGGTGCAGGCCATGTTGAGCATCAGCAGGGGATCGAGTGCGGGCGAGGTTCCTGGGTTGTGGTCGGTCGCAACGGCCATCGCCACGCCGGCGTTGCGCAGTTCATTGACTGGCGGCAGGCGGGTTTCCCGCAGGGTGTAGAAGGCGCCGGGCAACAGCACGGCAACCGTACCGGAAGCTGCCATGGCGCGAATGCCGTCCGCGTCGAGATATTCCAGATGGTCGCAGGACAGCGCGCCGAAGCCAGCGGCCAGTGCCGCGCCGTGCTGGTTGCTCAGTTGCTCGGCGTGCAGCTTGACGGGCAGACCAAGGCGTCGCGCGGCCTCGAACACGCGCCGGGTCTGCGGCGGGGAAAAGGCGATGGATTCGCAGAAGGCATCGACCGCGTCCACCAGCCCGCGCGCGACAAGCGCAGGAATCCAATCGCACACCGTGTCGATGTACTCATCGGCTCGGCCCGCGTATTCCGGCGGCAGGGTATGCGCCGACAGGCAGGTGGTGCGTACCGAGATCGGCAGTTCCTCGCCGACCTGGCGCGCCACCTCCAGGCAGCGGGCTTCGTGTTCGAGGCTGAGGCCATAGCCCGACTTGATTTCGATGGTGGTCACGCCGCTGCGCATCAGCGTGTCTGCGCGCCGCTTCGTTGCCTGCAGCAATTGCGCATCCCCCGCTTCGCGCGTTGCTCGCACCGTGGAGAGGATGCCGCCACCGGCGCGGGCAATTTGCTCATAACTTGCGCCGCGCAGACGTTGTTCGAACTCGTCGGCACGATGTCCGCCGTAAACCAGATGGGTGTGGCAGTCGACCAGACCGGGTGTGAGCAAGGCCCCGCCGAGGTCGTGTTCGGCAGTGGGGTGCAGATCCCCAGGCAGATCGGCTTCGTTGCCGACCCAGCGCAGCGTGCCGCCATCGACCAACAGCGCGCCGCGCTCGATCAAACCCCAGCCTTTTGCAGGCGAGAGGGTGCACAGTCTGGCGTGGCGAAACAGAGTCGACATGGCTTCACTCCGTCGCTGCAACCATCCAGAAGCCCAGTGGCGTACCGGGTGCAGCATCCGCTTCGGCAGCGCCGAGCTGCAATTCGGCCGGGGCCCGATCGAACCAGACGAGGCTCATCGCTGGGAGCGACAGCATGGTTGCCGCACCCTGCGGCTCCTGCAGATATCGACACCGGACTGCACGTGAAACGAACAAGCCGCAGCTGGGCATGGAAGGCTCGAAAGTCTGGTCGAACTGCGCGAGCTGCATCGAGCCGGGGACGTCGCGCAGCATCAGGTTCAGATCGCGGGTCGGGCCATCCAACAGCCTGCAGCTCGACCGTGCCGCACCCGAAAAGCAGATCGGCTCGTCGCTGGGCGTGATCTGCCGGCGGCAGCCGTTGACGAGTAGTTCGACACCCTTGCCGGTCAACACGCCAAACCACCGCGTGACGCCGGGGTATGCAGAGAAATCGCCATCGCGCTCGATGTCGGCCACGCTGATGCGCACCGTCCAATCGCCACCGTTGGGAAGCGCGAGGAGTTCGCGCGTCACGCCACCACCATTGCGCCACCGCTGCGGCGCGACGGAGGTCCAGTCGACGCGTATCGGGTTCATGGCGAAAACTGCCCTTCGAGTTGGTATCGACTGCCCGGATGCACCAGCCGTGCAACCGTGACCGGCATGCCGCGGCTGGACGTCCATCGGGTGATCAGCAGACACGGTTCGGTTGGCTCGATTTTCAGCAACCGCACCTCCTGGCGGCTGGGAACCACGGCTTCGATGGTGTAGTGCGCTTCCCACATCGGCGCCACTTCGAGGAGGTATTGCGTTGGCGTGGTCTGCGAGAAGTCGACGTGCAGATAGCGCGGGGCGGCAGCCGGGTTGACCCAACGGTCTTCCACCTGCAGAGGCACATCGTCTTCGTAATGGACGGCGACGGAATGAAACGCACGAGCGCCGAGCTTGAGCCCGAGCCGCTGCGCGATCGCGGCGGGCGCGGCTTCCTCGCGCAAGCTGCGCATGTCCAGGTGGTAGACCAGATTACGGGACTGTACGTACTCCCGCATGTCGCGGATCGACAGTGTGGCCGACAGTCGGTGCAACTGCGCGGAAAAGGTACCGACCCCCTGTACCCGCTCGACCAGCCCCTCACTCTGCAGTTCCCGCAGCGCGCGATTGACCGTCATGCGGCTGACCCCAAACTGCTCGACCAGGGCGGACTCAGAGGGCATCAGCTCGCCAGGTGGCCACACGCCTCGCTCAAGGCCCGCCTTGAGATGCTGTTTGACGATCTGGTACGGCGCCTGAGCGGGCTGAACACCCGATTGACGTGCTTTGCTCGACATGTGGAAATCCTAGAGACGCGAGCCTGTCTAGACAAGAGGGATGTCGATCGCTTGGCTGCGGGAAAACACTGATGCGGGTCACTTGAACGCGCCTGTCTATACAAGTAGATTTTGCCTACGTGCAATTTTCCAGAGGTGCCTCATGAATGATCTTTCCAACGCCGCTGCAGCGCCCCGGGTGATCCGGGCTCCGCGTGGAAACCAGTTGCACTGCCGAAACTGGTTGATCGAAGCGGCGTATCGCATGATCCAGAACAACCTCGACCCGGATGTCGCCGAGAACCCGCAGGCGCTGGTGGTCTACGGCGGCATCGGCAAGGCCGCGCGCAACTGGAACTGCTTCGACGCCATCCTGCGTGAATTGCGGGCGCTGAAAGAGGACGAGACCTTGCTGATCCAGTCCGGCAAGCCGGTCGGCGTGTTCCGCACTCACGTCGACGCACCCCGGGTCTTGATTGCCAATTCAAACCTGGTGCCGAAGTGGGCGACCTGGGAACACTTCCACGAACTCGATCGCAAGGGTCTGATGATGTTCGGGCAAATGACCGCCGGCTCCTGGATCTACATCGCCAGTCAAGGGATTGTGCAAGGGACCTATGAGACCTTTGTCGAAGCAGGACGGCAGCACTACGATGGCGACCTTGCCGGCCGCTGGGTGCTCACCGCGGGTCTGGGCGGCATGGGTGGCGCGCAGCCGCTTGCGGCGACCTTCGCTGGTGCCGCTTCACTGAACATCGAGTGTCAGCAAAGCCGCATCGACTTCCGCCTGCGGTCGCGCTATCTGGACGAGCAGGCCCGTGATCTGGATGACGCGCTGGCGCGCATGGCGCGCTACACGCGCGAGAAACGCGCAGTATCGGTCGGTCTGCTAGGCAACGCCGCGGAACTATTGCCGGAACTGGTCACGCGGGCGCGTTCGGGTGGGCTCAAACCCAATCTGCTTACCGACCAGACCTCGGCACATGATCTGATTCACGGATACCTGCCGATGGGCTGGACGCTGGAGCGCTGGCACGCTGCGCAGGCGGACCCACAGCAGCATGGTGCTCTCAAGGATGCCGCGGCGAAAAGCTGTGCGGTGCATGTGCAGGCGATGCTCGACTTTCAGGCGATGGGCGTGCCTACCTTCGATTACGGCAACAACATCCGGCAGGTCGCGCTCGATCAGGGAGTGAAGAATGCGTTTGCTTTCCCGGGTTTCGTGCCGGCTTATATCCGCCCGTTGTTCTGTCGCGGCAAGGGACCGTTCCGCTGGGTAGCGCTGTCGGGTGATCCGGAGGATATCCGCAAGACCGACGCCAAGCTCAAACAGTTGTTCCCACAGGACAGGCATCTGCATCGCTGGCTGGACATGGCCGAGGAAAGAATTGCCTTCCAGGGGCTGCCCGCGCGCATCTGCTGGCTCGGCCTGGGCGAAAGGCACACGGCCGGACTAGCGTTCAACGAAATGGTCAGAAGCGGTGAGCTCAAGGCGCCGATTGTGATCGGACGAGACCACCTCGACAGCGGCTCGGTGGCTTCGCCCAACCGGGAGACCGAAGCCATGCGCGACGGCAGCGATGCCGTGTCGGACTGGCCGCTGCTCAACGCCCTGCTCAACACCGCCAGCGGGGCGACCTGGGTGTCTCTGCACCACGGTGGCGGCGTCGGCATGGGGTACTCCCAGCATGCCGGCGTGGTGATCGTCTGCGATGGCAGCGAGGCCGCGGCCAGACGCATCGAGCGCGTGCTGTGGAATGACCCCGGAACAGGGGTCATGCGCCACGCCGATGCCGGCTATGCCGAGGCGATCGAATGTGCGCATGCCTGCGGACTGCATCTGCCGATGGTGGAGGGCGCATGAAACTCGAGCTCCTGCCCGGTCAATTGTCACTGGAACAACTGCGGCAGATCCATGAAGGCGGTGTGTCCCTGAAACTCGCCGATTCGGCCTGGGACGCCGTTCGCGCCAGTGCGGCCGTAGTCGAACGCGCGGCGCACGGGGCCGAGCCGGTCTACGGCATTAACACCGGATTTGGCAAACTCGCCAGCACCCGCATCGACGCAGGCGATCTCGCGCAACTCCAGTTCAATCTGATCCGCTCACACAGCGTCGGTGTCGGCGAGCCCATGCCCGCTGCGGTCGTGCGCCTGATGCTGGCGCTGAAGGTCACCTCGCTGGCGCGCGGCTATTCAGGGGTTCGTCCCGTCGTCATCGAAACCCTGCTGGCCGTGTTCAACGCCGGGCTGATCCCGGAGGTTCCGAGCAAGGGCTCAGTCGGCGCGTCAGGAGATCTGGCCCCGCTGGCCCACCTTACGCTTGCCCTCATCGGTGAAGGACGCTTTTTGCGGGCCGACGGAGCGTCGATGCCGGCGGCTGACGCGCTGCGCCCCGCTGGCATCCAACCGCTCACGCTCGCGGCGAAGGAAGGCCTGGCGCTGATCAACGGCACCCAGGTATCAACAGCGCTGGCTTTGCACGCGCTCATCGCTTTCCAGCCGGTGTTCGACTCGGCCATTGTCACCGGCGCGCTGAGCGTGGAAGCGGCGCGGGGCAGCGATGCGCCCTTCGACCCTCGCATCCATGAGGTACGCGGTCACCCCGGGCAGATCGCCGCCGCGGCCTGCTACCGCGAGCTGCTGCGGGGAAGCGCCATTCGCGCTTCGCACCTGCGCGGCGACGATCGCGTGCAGGATCCCTACTGTCTGCGCTGTCAGCCCCAGGTCATGGGCGCCTGCCTCGATCAGCTGCGACATTGCGCCGGGGTGCTGCTGCGCGAGGCCAATGCCGTGACCGATAACCCCCTGGTCTTTCCGGACGACGGGGCGTTGATTTCCGGGGGCAACTTCCACGCCGAACCAGTGGCACTGGCGGCCGACGCCATGGCCGTGGCCATCGCCGAGGTCGGCGCCATTGCCGAACGCCGCATCGCCATGCTTATCGACACCAGCGTGTCGCGCCTGCCCGCCTTTCTCTGCGTCGAGCCGGGGCTGCACTCCGGCTTCATGATCGCTCACGTCACCGCGGCGGCGCTTGCGAGCGAAAACAAATCGCTGGCGCACCCGGCGAGCGTCGACTCACTGCCCACATCGGCAAACCAGGAAGATCACGTGTCCATGGCCACCTTTGCGGCGCGCCGGCTGCAGGGCATGATCGACAACGTCGCACACATCATCGCCATCGAATGGCTGGCAGCTACCCAGGGGATCGATTTTCTGCGGCCGTTGCAGAGTTCGGAAGTGCTCGAAAAGGCGATCGCTCTGCTGCGTGTCAGCGTGCCGCGCATGACCGCGGACCGCGTCATCGCCCATGACATCCGCACCGCACACGAGGTGATTCGTGGCGGTGCGCTGGCGCGGATATTGCAGGCTATGCCAGAGTACGGGTCGCTGCATTAGCGTTGAAACTGGTTTGCACCGTCCCGGCGCTGCATCGATTTTTTTGTGTAAGTTCTACAGGGAGAGTAACCATGAAGAAGCAATGGATCACCTGCCTCGCCGCGCTAGCCTGCACCTTGGCCCACGCCGATGACACCAAGGTCACCGTCGCCATCTCCGGCTGGACCGGTTTCGCCCCGCTGACCCTGGCCAAGGAAGCCGGGATTTTTAAGAAGAACGGAGTCGACGTCAGCATCAAGAAGATTCCGCAGAAGGATCGCCATCTGGCCATTGCCTCGGGTGACGTGCAATGTGCCGCCACCACGGTGGAGACCTGGATCACCTGGAATGCCAACGGCGTTCCTACCCGCGAAATCTTCCAACTCGACAAGAGCTATGGCGCCGACGGCATGGTGGTCCGGCCCGGCATCGAGAAGATCTCCGACCTCAAGGGCAAGACCGTTGCCGCCAGCGCCCCCGGCACCGCGCCCTACTTTCTGCTCGCCTGGATCCTGCACCAGAACGGCATGAAACTCAGCGACGTGAAGATCGTCAACCTCGAACCGCAGGCCGCGGCCAATGCCATGCTCGCCGGCAATGCCGACATTGACGCGGCGATGACCTACGAGCCCTATCTCTCTGAACTTCGCAACAAGCCCTCTGCTGGCAAGATCATCGCCACGACACTGCAGTATCCGGTGATCATGGATACCTTCGGCTGCACGCCCAGGTTTCTGGCCGAACACCCCAAGGCGGCGCAGGCCTTGACCACGAGCTACTTCGAAGCGCTAGCAATGATCAAAGCCGAGCCTCTGCGCAGCTATCAGATCATGGGGGCAGACGTAAAGCAGACTGCTGAGCAGTTCGAGGCTTCGCAGAAATATCTGCGCTGGCAGGACAAAGCACAGAACCAGCAGTTTTTCGCGCATGATTTTGCCTCTTTCAACAAAGAAGCCGCACAGTTGCTGCTTGACGCCGGAGTGATCCGCAAGATTCCGGATCTGCAGACCCTGGCGGATACCCAGTTCATCCGCTGAACGTCAGGCAGGCTATCGAACCATATGCTTGAAGTCATGCGATGAAGCCGCTCGTGCCAGTTCCCACGCCGCACCGTATCGCCCTCGGGGCGGCGTTCTTCGTTCTGTTTATTGGCCTGTGGTCAGCGGCGACTTTCGGCGGGCTGGTCTCGCCAACCTTTTTGGCCGACCCTCTGTCCATGCTCGCCAGCGGCTGGACGCTGCTGACCGAGTTCAACTTTGCGCACGACATCGCCATGACCGTCTGGCGTGTACTGGGAGGCTTTGTCGTCGCCTGCGCCCTGGCATTGCCGCTGGGGTTGGCGATGGGGGCTTACAAGCCGATTGAGGCTCTGGTCGAACCTTTCGTCAGCTTTGCCCGCTACCTCCCGGCGTCGGCGTTCATTCCGCTGCTGATCCTGTGGGCGGGCATTGGCGAAATGCAGAAGCTCGCCGTCATTTTCATCGGCGTGTTCTTTCAACTGGTGCTGATGATCGCCGTGGCGGTAGGCAATACCCGGCGCGATCTCGTCGAGGCTGCCTATACGCTAGGGGCTAGCCACACCAGTCTGGTGCGGCGCGTGCTTCTGCCCAGCGCTGCTCCCGACATTGCCGAGGCCATGCGTATCGTGCTCGGCTGGGCATGGACCTATGTTATCGTGGCCGAATTAATAGGCGCTTCCAGCGGAATCGGCCACATGATCACCGACAGTCAGGCGCTGTTGTCCACCGGGCAGATCATCTTCGGCATCATCGTCATCGGCTTGATCGGATTGGTCAGCGATGCCCTGTTCAAGTGGGGCAACCGCCGCCTGTATGCCTGGTCACTTCTTGGAAGATAGGAATGGGCGACATCCTTCTGCTGCGCGGGGTGGCGCGCCATTTCGGCAAGGTACAAGCTCTGGAGGCGACCGATCTGCGCGTCGCCGAGAACGATTTCATCACCATCCTTGGCCCGAGTGGTTGCGGCAAGAGCACCCTGCTACGCATCGTCGCAGGGCTGGAGCAGCCTTCCGCAGGTGAAGTCCTGCTCGACGGCAAACGCGTCGACGGCCCGGGGGCCGAGCGCGGTATGGTGTTCCAGAGCTACACCCTGTTCCCCTGGCTGAATGTGCTGAGCAATGTCTGCTTCGGTCTGCGCGAACGTGGCATGACAACGGCCGAGCAGCGTGACATCGCGCTTGAGTTCATCAACAGCGTTGGGCTGCGCGGCTTTGAAGAGCATTACCCGAAGCAACTCTCTGGCGGCATGCAGCAGCGCGTCGCCATCGCCCGCGCGCTGGCGAACGGACCGCGTATTCTTCTGATGGACGAGCCCTTCGGCGCACTCGACCACCAGACCCGTGAACTCATGCAGGAACTCTTGCTGGGCATCTGGGAATCGCAGCGCAAGACAGTGCTGTTTGTCACACATGACATCGATGAAGCCGTGTTTATGGGCAGCAGGGTGCTGGTGATGAGCGCGAGGCCTGGCCGCATCAAGCTCGATCGCACCATTGCACTGCCTCATCCGCGACATTACTCAATTAAGACCCAGAGTGCGTTCATCCAGCTCAAGGCGGAGTTGACGGAATTGGTGCGAGCAGAGGTACGGGCGATGCAGACGCCTTCACCCTTTGCGGTAGCTCGCTCCTGAACAAACAGACGGCCGGATCGACGTCAGACGCCCGCTGCGTACACGGCCAAGAGGCAAGCACATGTGCCGGTAGTCGGCGCAGACACACGGCTCATCTGCACTTGTGCAACTGTGAAAAGGAAAAAGGCCTTGCAGGACATCTGCAAGGCCTTGATTTTTCGCTGTTTTCTTTGGCTCCCCGACCTGGGCTCGAACCAGGGACCTACGGATTAACAGTCCGGCGCTCTACCGACTGAGCTATCGGGGAACAAGCTCGAAACTATAGCACGATTTTTGATCGATCCGTCAACCGATCCTACCCTCTCTGGCGCCGGGCCTGGGTCAGTCGAATACCGGGGTCTCGACGCCGAGCACCTTGTGCAGCTTGGGGCTGGTGGTGGTGTATTGCAGGTGAATTTTTTTCTCGGGGAAGATGCAGGGCGCGGCGCCGAAGGCGGCGAGCGCGGCTTCGTGAAAGCCCGAGAGGATGAGCTTTTTCTTTCCGGGATAGGTGTTGATGTCGCCGACGGCGAAGATGCCGGGGATGCTGGTCTGGAATTTTTCGGTGTCGACGACGATCTGCTTGCGCTCCAGCGCCAAGCCCCAGTCGGCAATCGGGCCGAGCTTGGGGCTCAGGCCGAAGAACACGAACAGCACATCGAGCGGCAGGCGGCGGGTGATGCCGTCGTTACCCGTAACCTTGACGGTGTGCAGCCGGCCGTCCGCCCCTTCTTCGTAGCCGCTGACCTGGCCGACGAGAAACTGCATTTCGTGCTGCTCGCACAGTGCGTGCATTTCGGCGACCGAGGCCGGTGCGGCGCGGAAGCCATCGCGCCGGTGCAGCAGGGTGACGCTCTCCGGGCGGTGCTCGGTGGCCTTGACGAAGTGCAGCGTCCAGTCCAGCGCCGAGTCGCCGCCGCCGACGATGACCAGATTCTTGCCGGCGAACTGCTCGGGGTTGCGCACGCGGTAGAACAGCTGGCTGCCCTCGAATTTTTCGATGCCGTCGACCTTGAGGGTGCGCGGCTGAAACGCGCCGACACCCGCGGCGATGAACACGGTCTTGGTCAGCAGCCGCGTGCCCTTGCTGGTCTCGACCAGGAAACGGCCATCGGGCTGTTGCTGCACCACGCTGACTTCCTGCCCCAGATGAAAGGTCGCGCCAAACGGTTCGATCTGCTTGAGCAGGTTGTCGGTGAGTTCCTGCCCGGTGCACACGGGAACGGCTGGGATGTCGTAGATTGGCTTGTCCGGGTAGAGCTCGACGCACTGGCCGCCGGGGTAGGGCAGGGTGTCGATGATGTGCGCCTTGATTTCCAGCAGACCCAGCTCGAACACCTGAAACAGCCCGACCGGCCCGGCGCCGACGATCACGGCATCGGTTTCGATGAGGGCGTTGAACGGGACAGGCGCGGCGGAAGACTGATCCATGACGATGGGCAATGAGTTCGGCGAGGCGGGGCACAGTTGCCGGGCGACTGAGGGCTCCCGGCTGTAGCGACGGCGACGGCCGCGAAGGCGAGACGCTGCGGCGACGGCTTGGTGTCAGCGCAGCAGTTCGGAGAGTTTGCCCGGTTTGTCCTTCCAGGCATCGGCGTCGGGCGGTGGGTCCTTGCGTTTGGTGATGCTTGGCCACTGCCGCGCCAGCTCGGCGTTGAGCGCGATGAACGCCTGCTGGTCGGACGGCACGTCTTCCTCGGCGTAGATGGCATTGGCCGGGCACTCGGGCACGCAGACGGCGCAGTCGATGCACTCGTCGGGGTCGATGGCAAGGAAGTTGGGCCCCTCACGGAAGCAGTCGACGGGGCAGACGTCCACACAGTCGGTGTATTTGCAGCGGATGCAGTTCTCGGTGACGACGAAAGTCATGTTGCGGCCAGAGCAGCAGAAAGCCGCAGATTTTACGGGCCGGCCGCCGCGCGGTTCTGCAGCAAATCAAAACCCCCGCTCGGTTCGTGCTGCGGGCCACATCGTCAACAATGCGCGTCTGCCCGGGTTGTTCGGCTTTCCGAGGCGGCGGCCGCGGGGCGTGAGCGCAGAGGCGGCAGCGGGTTGAGGGGCGCCCCGCCGCCCCTCGGTGGATCTCAGGCCTTGGGCAGTGGCGCAGTGGCCGGCGGCGTGGGCGCGGCGGCGCGCTGGCCGTGGCTTTGCCACAGCTCGAACCCGACCATGCCGCCGACCATGCTGGCGAAGAACAGCCATTCCTGCCAAGTGAATGAGCCCAGCGACGCCAGCGACGGCCCCGGGCAAAGCCCGGTCAGCCCCCAGCCAACGCCGAACACCGCGCTGCCCAGCAGTAGCTTGGTCGTGATGCCCCGGGTGGGCGGGAAGGCGATTTTGTCGCCAAGCAGCGCGCGCTGGCGGTGGGCGGCGATCTGCATCGGGCCGATGGCGACGACCACCGCGGTGATCATCACCAGAATCAGGCTGGGGTCCCAGCGGCCGGCGATGTCCATGAAGGCGATGACTTTGTCCGGGTCGGTCATCCCGGAGACGAGCAGGCCGATGCCGAACACCAATCCGCAGACGAAAGCGAGCAGTTTCATGGCCGTCTCCTTCAGATCACGTGCCGCATCACGAAGGTCGTGAGCATGCCCACCAGAATGAATGTGGACACGGCTGCCATCGACCGCTGCGACAGCCGCGCCAGCCCGCACACCCCGTGGCCGCTGGCGCAGCCCGAGCCCAGCCGCGTACCGAAGCCCACGAGCAGACCGCCCGCCACGATCAGCGGCCACGACAGGTCGAAGTGCGCGCCCGGCACCGGGCGGAACAGCGTCCACACCAGCGAGGCCGCGACCAGCCCAAGCAGAAAGGCCACGCGCCAGCCCACGGGTTTGCGCGCGTGCAGGGTGTCCTGCACCACGCCGCCGAAAATGCCGCTGATGCCGGCGATCTTGCCGCCACCCAGCGCCATCGCGCCGGCCGCCGCGCCGATCAGCGCGCCGCCGAGGATGGCGGTGTAGGGGGTGAAGTTTCCCCAGTCGATCTGAAACATCTGTCTCTCCTTCGTGACGTGCCGGTGGGTTGTCTCACGTTGTTATCGCCCGCCCGTGCCGGGCTGGGTCTGCCCGGGTCACGGCCACCAGCCAGCCGCGCCCGGGTTGCAGCAAACCGCGATCAAGGTTTTGGCGTCTCGCCTCCCTGGCAATAAATTTGGTAGAGGGTGAACAGCACGGCGCTGGCCGCGGGGCTGGCCATCGCATAGAAGATGCGCTTGCCTTCGCGCCGGGTCTGCACCAGTCCCTGCGCGCGCAGCACCGTGAGCTGTTGTGAGAGCGTCGGCTGGCCGATGCCGGTGGCTTCTTCCAGATCGCTGACGCAGATTTCGCCGCGGTTGATCTGGCACAGGATGAGCAGCCGGTCGGGGTTGCCAAGGGTTTTGAGCAAAGCGCCAGCGTGCGCCGAGTTTTTCCGCATCTGCTCCACCGAAGGGGCGGGTGGGGCAGGGTTGAAATCGGGCTTCTGGGCGGAATGTGCTGAAGTTGTCATTGACTTGGATCAATCGGGAAACGCCTTATGGAAAAACAATATATGCTTTCCTAAAGTGACGCAATCGATATCCCTTAGGAGATTCCCTTATGAGTCAGCCCAACAATCCCCAAGTGCAGAGCTGGTTCCATGCGCCCACCCACACGGCCACGCACTGCATCATCGACCCCAAGACCAAGCACTGCGCCATCGTCGACAGCGTGCTGGACTTCGACTACGCCTCCGGCCGCACCCACAGCGCGTTTGCCGACCAGATTGCCGCGTTCATCCGCGAGCAGGGGCTCACGGTGGACTGGCACTTGGAAACCCATGCGCATGCCGACCATCTCTCGGCCGCGCCGTATCTCAAGGGGCTTTTCGGCGGAAAGATTGCCATCGGCGAGCACATCCAGGACGTGCAGCAGGTGTTCCAGAAGGTGTTCCACGACCCGACGATCCCGACCGACGGCAAGCCGTTCGACCACCTGTTCAAGGACGGCGAGGTGTTCGCGATCGGCGAGCTGCAGGCGCGGGTGATGCACACCCCCGGCCACACCCCGGCCTGCGTGACCTATCTGGTCGGCGACAGCGCGTTTGTGGGCGACACCCTGTTCATGCCCGACTACGGCACGGCGCGCTGCGACTTTCCCGGCGGCGACGCGCACACCCTCTACCGCTCGGTGCAGAAGCTCTACGCCCTGCCGCCGGAGACCAAGATCTACCTCTGCCACGACTACATGCCCGGCGGGCGCGAGCCGATCTGGCAGACCACGGTGGCTGCCGAGCGCGAGGGCAACATCCAGCTCAATGCCAGCACCAGCGAGGACGAGTTCGTCGCCTTCCGCAAGCAGCGTGATGCGACGCTGAAAATGCCCGCGCTGATCGTGCCCTCGGTGCAGGTCAATGTGCGCGCCGGGCAGATGCCCCCGCCCGAGGCCGACGGCAAGAGCTATCTCAAGGTGCCGATCAACGCGCTTTGATCGACGGCGGGTGACGCCCATGGCGCAGGGAATGGCAGGCGCGGGGGATGCCTTCCCGGCCGTGCATGGCCTCTGAAGCACGGCCCCCTCGCTCGCGTCTCGCGGCAGCAGCGGACGCAGCCGGGGCGCCGTCTCATCTGGAAGGCTGGCCTCGCGCCGGCCTTTTTCTTGGGCCGGCCGTCCGGTTCGGGAGGCACGTCGGCGCTGGGTAGACTGCGCATTTTTTTGCGTCAGCCGGCATGTCCACCCCTTCCGATTCCTCCTTTGTCGCGGCCGATGCGCAGGCCGTCGCGCAACGCATCGTCCTCACCCTCAGCCGTGAACTGCAGGTCGCGCCAGCGCAGGTGCGCGCGGCGATCGACCTGCTCGACGGCGGCGCCACCGTGCCGTTCATCGCCCGCTACCGCAAGGAGGCCACGGGCGGACTGAGTGACGCGCATCTGCGCGAACTGGAGGAACGGCTGATCTACCTGCGCGAGCTCGAAGACCGGCGCGCGGCCATCCTGCAGTCGATTGCCGAGCAGGGCAAGCTCACCCCCGAGCTGCGCGCGGCGATCGACGCCGCCGAGCAGAAGCAGGCGCTCGAAGACCTCTATCTGCCGTACAAGCCGCGGCGGGTCACGCGTGCACAGAAGGCGCGCGAAGCCGGGCTGGAGCCGCTGGCCGATCTGCTGTGGCGCCAGCCGGACACCGACCCGCTGACCGCGGCCGCCGGCTTCGTCAGGCCGCAGGCCAGCGCCGATGCGGCCGACACCTCCACCGCCCAGGCCTGTCTGGACGGGGCGCGAGACATTCTCAGCGAGCGCTGGGCCGAAGACCCGGCAGTGCTCGCGGCGATGCGCGACTGGCTGTGGGAGCGCGGGCATCTGGTCTCCGGCGTGCGCGCGGGCAAGGAGCAGGAGGGGGCGAAGTTCCGCGACTACTTCGACTACGCCGAGCCGCTGGCCAAGGCGCCGTCGCACCGCGTGCTCGCGGTGCTGCGGGGCCGCGCGCAGGAGGTGCTGGACGTGCGCATCGACCTGCCGCCGGCCGCCCCCGGCAGCGACGCGCCGACGCTGGCGCAACTGGCCGAAGGCCGGCTGGCGACCCTTCTGCACTGGCAGCATCAGGGCCGCGCGGCCGACGACTGGCTGCGCCGGGTGGTGCAGTGGACGTGGAAGGTCAAGCTGTCGCTGACCCTGGAGCGCGAGCTGCTCACCCGGCTGCGCGAACAGGCCGAGAGCGTGGCGATCGATGTATTCGGCGCCAATCTGCGTGACCTGCTGCTTGCCGCCCCGGCCGGGCCGAAGGGGGTGATGGGGCTGGATCCGGGCATCCGCACCGGGGTCAAGGTCGCGGTGGTCGACGCCACCGGCAAGCTGCTCGACACCGCCACCGTCTACCCCTTCGAGCCGCGGCGCGACGTCGAAGGCGCACTCGCCGCATTGGCCGCGCTGGTGCAGCGCCACGCGGTGCAGCTCATCGCCATCGGCAACGGCACCGCCAGCCGCGAGACCGACCAGCTCGCCGCCGAACTGCTGCACCGCCTGCAGCGCCCGGGGCTGGCCAAGGTGGTGGTCAGCGAAGCCGGCGCTTCGGTGTATTCGGCCAGCGAACTGGCCAGCCGCGAACTGCCCGAGCTGGACGTCAGTCTACGCGGCGCGGTGTCCATCGCCCGCCGGGTGCAGGACCCGCTGGCCGAGCTGGTCAAGATCGACCCGCGCAGCATCGGCGTCGGCCAGTACCAGCACGATGTCAACCAGACCCAGCTCGCGCGCCGGCTCGACGCGGTGGTGGAAGACTGCGTCAACGCGGTCGGCGTGGACGTCAACACCGCGTCTGTGCCGCTGCTCGCGCGGGTGGCCGGGCTCAACTCCCGCATCGCCGAGCAGATCGTGCTGACGCGCAACCAGTCCGGCGCGTTTGCCAACCGGCAGGCGCTCAAGGCCGTGCGCGGTCTGGGCGACAAGACCTTCGAGCAGGCCGCAGGCTTTCTGCGCATCAACGGCGGCGACAACCCGCTCGACCGCACCGGGGTGCACCCGGAGAGCTACCCGCTGGTGCAGCAGGTGCTGGCTGCTGCCGGGCAACCGATCGAGGCGGTGATGGGCAACCGCGAATTGCTTTCTCGGCTGGATCCCAAACGGTTCGAAGGCGCGGGTTTCGGCGCGTACACCGTGCGCGACGTGCTCGCCGAACTGGAAAAACCGGGCCGCGACCCGCGCCCCGAATTCCGCACCGCCAAACTGCTCGACGGCGTGCATGACATCACCCAGTTGCAGCCAGGCATGAGCCTGGAAGGCACGGTGACCAACGTCACCGCGTTCGGCGCCTTCGTCGATCTGGGCGTGCATCAGGACGGGCTGGTGCATGTGTCGGAAATGGCCGAGCGCTTCGTGCGCGACGCGCGCGAGGTGGTCAAGACCGGCGATATCGTCAAGGTGCGGGTGCTGGAGGTGGACGTGGCGCGCAAGCGCATCGCGCTGTCGATGCGCCCGGCCGACGCGGCTCGGCCGGGGCGCGGCGGCGCGGGCAGCGGCGAGCGGGATGGCCGGCACGCCGGCCGGCCGCCGCGCGCAGGCGGCGGAACGACGCAGCCAGGCAGCCGATCCGCCGCCGGCACGACCACTGCGATGGCCGAAGCCTTCGCCCGGCTCAGACGCTGAATCGCGCCGCGGCGGTGGAACGCAGGCCGCCTGCTGCCGTCACGTTCTGTTGCCCGCTCGGCTTGAAAAATCTTCCGCGCTGCCGCATCTTCTCGGCAGTTCATTGCGGAGGATTCCATGCGGATCGACAAGCTCACCACCCAGTTCCAGGAGGCGCTGGCCGAGGCGCAGTCGCTGGCCAACACTCATTCCAATGCCTACATCGAGCCGGTGCATCTGCTGCACGCCCTGCTGGAGCAGGACGGGCCGCGGGCGCTGCTGGCACGCGCCGGGGTCAATGTCGGCGGGCTGACGCAGGCGGCGGCACAGGCCATCGACCGGCTGCCGGAAGTGGAGGGCACCGACGGCAATGTGCAGGTCAGCCGCGAGCTCAACGGCCTGCTCAACCAGACGGAGAAAGAGGCCGCCAAGCGCGGCGATCAGTTCATCGCCAGTGAGCTGTTTCTGCTGGCGGTGGCCGATGACAAGGGCGAGGCCGGGCGCATCGCGCGCGAGCATGGGCTGACGCGCAAATCGCTGGAAACCGCGATCGACGCGGTGCGTGGCGGGCAGAAGGTCGACAGCGCCGAGGCCGAGGGCGCGCGCGAGGCGCTGAAGAAATACACCCTCGATCTGACCGAGCGTGCGCGACAAGGCAAGCTCGACCCGGTGATCGGCCGCGATGACGAAATCCGCCGCACCATCCAGGTGCTGCAGCGGCGAACCAAGAACAACCCGGTGCTGATCGGCGAGCCGGGCGTGGGCAAGACGGCGATCGTCGAAGGGCTGGCGCAGCGCATCGTCAACGACGAAGTGCCCGACAGCCTGCGCGGCAAGCGCCTGCTGGTGCTGGACATCGGGCTGCTGCTGGCCGGGGCCAAGTTCCGCGGCGAGTTCGAGGAACGGCTGAAAAACGTGCTCAAGGAACTCGCGCAGGACGAAGGCAAGACCATCGTATTCATCGATGAAATCCACACCATGGTCGGCGCCGGCAAGGCCGAGGGCGCGATGGACGCGGGCAATATGCTCAAGCCGGCGCTGGCGCGCGGCGAGCTGCACTGCATCGGCGCCACCACGC
>CAYMDM010000017.1:0-35151 GCA_964389235.1 uncultured Burkholderiaceae bacterium | reverse complement strand
CGCAGCCGCTGGCGCGGCTGGCGCAATGGCTGAGCGAAGGCCGCGCGCAGCAGCGGCGGGTGCTGCTCGCCGCCGAGTCGGCCGGGCGGCGCGAAACCCTGCGCGAACTGCTGCAGGAGTCTGGCCTGGCAGCGCAGCCGGCCGAGAGCTGGGACGACTTCGCCGCCGGCACCACCGGTTTTGCGCTGGCGGTGGCGCCGCTGGCGCGCGGCTTCGTGCTGCCGGGCGACCGGCTGGCGGTGGTCACCGAGACCGAGCTGTTTGCGCTGTCGCCGGCACAGCGCCGCCGCCGCAAGCAGGAGCAGGCGAGCAATGTCGAGGCGATGATCCACGACCTCGCCGAGCTCAAGCCCGGCGATCCCGTGGTGCACGCCAACCACGGCATCGGCCGCTATCAGGGGCTGGTGCACCTCGATCTCGGCGACGGCCCGGCCGAGTTCCTGCATCTGCAATACGCGGGCGACGCCCAGCTCTACGTGCCGGTGTCGCAGCTGCATCTGATCGGCCGCTACAGCGGCGCCGCGCCCGAAAACGCGCCGCTGCACACCCTGGGCAGCGGGCAGTGGGACAAGGCCAGACGCAAAGCCGCCGAACAGGTGCGCGACGCCGCCGCCGAGCTGCTCAACCTCTACGCCCGCCGCGCTGCGCGGCAGGGCCACGCCTTCCGCTACCCGGCGCAGGAGTACGAGGCGTTTGCCGCCAGCTTCGGCTTCGAGGAAACGCCCGACCAGGCCGCGGCGATTCACGCCGTGATCCAGGACATGATTTCCCCGCGGCCGATGGACCGGCTGGTGTGCGGCGACGTGGGCTTCGGCAAGACCGAGGTCGCGCTGCGCGCGGCATTCGTCGCGGTGCTGGGCGGCAAGCAGGTCGCGGTGCTGGCGCCAACCACCCTGCTGGCCGAGCAGCATGTTGAGACCTTTCGCAACCGTTTCGCCGACTGGCCGGTGAAGATCGCCGAGTTCTCGCGCTTTCGCACCGGCAAGGAAACCAGCGCGGGGCTGGTCGGGCTGGCCGAAGGCACGGTGGACATTGCGATCGGCACCCACAAGCTGCTGTCGCCCGAGGTCAAGTTCCAGCGTCTGGGGCTGGTGATCGTCGACGAGGAACACCGTTTCGGTGTGCGCCACAAAGAGGCGCTCAAGGCGCTGCGCGCCGAGGTCGACGTGCTGACGCTGACCGCCACGCCGATTCCGCGCACACTGGGGCTGGCGATGGAAGGCCTGCGCGATCTGTCGGTCATCGCCACCGCGCCGCAGAAGCGGCTGGCGATCAAGACCTTCGTTCGCAATGAAAGTGCCGCGGTGATGCGCGAGGCGCTGCTGCGCGAAATCAAGCGCGGTGGCCAGGTCTACTTTCTGCACAACGAAGTCGAGACCATCGAAAACCGCCGGCAGAAACTGGCGGAACTGGTGCCCGAAGCGCGCATCGAAATCGCCCACGGCCAGATGCACGAGCGCGAGCTGGAGCGGGTGATGCGCGACTTTCACGCCCAGCGCTTCAACGTGCTGCTGTGCACCACCATCATCGAAACCGGCATCGACGTGCCCAGCGCCAACACCATCATCATCACCCGCGCCGACAAATTCGGGCTGGCGCAGCTGCACCAGTTGCGCGGCCGCGTCGGGCGCAGCCACCATCAGGCCTACGCCTACCTGCTGGTGCCCGATGTGCAGAGTCTGTCCAAGCAGGCGGCGCAGCGGCTGGACGCGATCCAGCAGATGGAAGAACTCGGCTCGGGGTTCTATCTGGCGATGCACGATCTGGAAATCCGCGGCGCCGGCGAGGTGCTGGGCGAAAGCCAGTCGGGCAATCTGCAGGAAATCGGCTTTCAGCTCTACAACGACATGCTGGCCGAGGCCGTGCGCGCGCTGCGCGCCGGGCGCGAGCCCGATCTGCTCAACCCGCTGGGCGTGACCACCGAAATCAATCTGCACGTGCCCGCGCTGCTGCCCGAGGACTACTGCGCCGACGTACATGCGCGGCTGGCGCTGTACAAGCGGCTGGCCAGCGCGGGCAACCCGCAGCAGCTCGATCAGGTGGCCGAGGAAATCGTCGACCGCTTCGGCCGCCTGCCACCGGCCGCGCAGGCGCTGCTCGACACCCACCGGCTGCGGCTGCTGGCGGCCAGCTACGGCATCAGCAAAATCGACGCCGCCGACACCGCGGTGCTGCTGCAATTCCGCCCGCAGGCGCCGGTGGACCCCGCGCGCATCATCCACGTGGTGCAGAATCACCGCCATATCAAGCTCGCCGGCAACGACCGCCTGCGCATCGAGCGCGAAACCCGCGACGCCGCGCAGCGCGTGCAACTGATCCGCGACACCCTCAAGCTGCTGGGCGCACCCAAGCTGGACGCGGTCAGCGCCTGAACCTTCTCCCTGCTCCCTGAAAACGACCATGTACAACCTGATCCTGCAGCGCGCCGGCGAACCGCTGGCCAGCACCGACCTCGAACAGGCCGCGTTGATGACCCACCCGGCGCGCATCGAACCGGGCGCGCACCGCGCGGTGCTGCGCGATCTGCGGCTGCACACCGCCGAGATGCGCGCGGCGGTCGATGCCTATTGCCGCGCCCATCACATCGACCATGCCTTGGTGCCGTCCGGGCTGCGGCTGGCGGACTTCGAGCTGCTGGCGCTGGACATGGACTCGACGCTGATCAACATCGAAACGGTGGACGAAATCGGCGCCGCCGTCGGCAAAAAGGACCAAATCGCTGCGATCACCCTGGCCGCGATGCGCGGCGAAATCGCCGATTACGCGCAGAGCCTGCGCCAGCGCGTCGCGCTGCTCGAGGGCGTGACGCGCGAACAGCTCGACGCCATCGACCGCGACAAGCTGCGGCTCAACCCGGGCGCGCAGGCGCTGATCGACGCGGCGCACGCCGCCGGGCTTAAGGTGCTGCTGGCTACCGGCGGTTTCACCTTTTTCACCGACCGGCTGCAGCAGCGGCTGGGGCTGGACTTCGTGCGCGCCAACGTCCTGGGCATGGACGGCGACCGTCTCGACGGCAGCGTGGTCGGGCCGGTGGTCGACGGCGCGGCCAAGCGCGAGGCGCTGCTCGAAGCCTGCGCCGAGCTCGGCTGCGACCCGGGGCAGGCGCTAGCCATCGGCGATGGCGCCAACGATCTGCCGATGATGGCTGCCGCCGGCTTCAGCGTCGCTTACCACGCCAAGCCCGCGGTGCGCGCCGCGGCCAGCGCCGCGGTGGACTTCGGCGGGCTGGACACCGTGCTCGGCTGGTTCGAGCGCGACTGAGCCGACTGAACCCGCCAAGCCGCGCGGCTCAGCCCAGCCCCGCCGCGCGCAGTCCCTGCGCGAGATCGGCGATCAGGTCGTCGGCGTCTTCCAGGCCGATCGCCAGCCGCACCAGCGGCCCGGCGTTCCAGCCCGGGCGCATCGCCGGCATGTCGTAGGGCACGGCCAGGCTGACCGGCCCGCCCCACGAGTAGCCGATTTTGAACAGCCTGAGCGCATCGACCCAGGCATCGGCCTGCGCCGGCGCAATTTCCTCGCGCAGCACCACGCTGAACAGTCCGGCCGCGGCGGTGCAGTCGCGAGCCCAGTGTTCGTGCCCCGGGCTGCCGGGCAGCGCCGGGTGCAGCACCTGAGCCACTGCCGGCTGCTGCTGCAGCCACCCCGCGATGCGGCGCGCTGCCGCGTCGTGCGCGGCATAGCGCAGCGGCAGGCTGTGCAGCCCGCGCAGCACCTTGGCCGCGTCGTCCCCGCTCACCCCCAGGCCCAGCCGCATATGGGTGTAGAGCAGGCGCTCATGCAGCGCGTCGTCGCGGGTGACCACCGAGCCCATCAGCACGTCGGCGCCGCCGCTCTGATACTTGGTCAGCGCCTGCATCACGATGTCGATGCCCAGATCGAATGGTTGCAGCGCAATGCCCGCGGCCCAGGTGGCGTCGATCGCGCTGGTGATGCCGCGTTGCCGCGCCAGCGCCGCAATCCCGCGGACATCGGGCATTTCCATGGTCACCGAGCCGGGCGTCTCGATCCACAGCAGCCGGGTTTGCGGGGTGATGAGCGCAGCGACCTGCTCGGGTGCGGCCAGCGGGTCGTAGATATCGGTGGCGATGCCCCAGTTGGAGAGCACCCGTTCGGCAAACTCCCGCCCCGGCCCGTAGGCATTGGCCGGCAGCAGCACGCGGTCGCCACTGTGCAGCAGCGCCTGGTCGATCAGTGCAATCGCCGACAGCCCCGAGGGGCAGAGGATGCAGTGCCTGCCGCCGTCCAGGCTGGCCAGGCGCTCTTCCAACGTGAAGGTGGTCGGGGTGCCGTGCAGGCCGTAGGTGTAGCCGGCCTTGCTGCGCCAGTCGCGCGCGCGCATCGCGGCCACACTAGGGAACATTACGGTCGAGGCGTGGTGCACCCCGGGGGCGACCGCTTCGAACCCAGGCGGCGGCTGGTAGGGATGGTGCTGCAGCCGTGTGGCCAGCGCGGGCTGCGGCGATGTAACGAGATTTTGGTCTAATCGGCACTGTTCCTGACTCGACATGGGACGGGGCTCCGGTGGTTGTGACAGGTCTGCGCACAGCATAGGCCGCCACAATGGCCGCTGCCGAACCCCGCCCCGATGCCCAACCTCTTGGACCCTGAACCTGAACCGGCGCGACCTGCAGCGCCCGGCGCCCCAGGCGCTGCCGCGCCCCTCGCCGCCCCCGCCTCTGCCCAGCGCCTGCCGCGCTGCGTGTCTGCTCTGCCCGCCCGCGCCCTGCCGCGGCGCCTTCTGCCTGCCGCGCTGGCCGCGGCGCGCCCCGGGCTGCTGCTGTATCTGACTGCCGCCACTGCCGTGGCGAGCCGGGCTGCATCCTCGCCCCCGGAGGGTTTGTCATGGAAGTGCTGATCCTCGTCGGCCTGATCCTGCTCAACGGGCTGTTTGCGATGACCGAGATTGCGCTGGTCACAGCCCGCCGCGCGCGGCTGACCGCGCTGGCCGAGACCGGCAACGAACGCGCCCGCACCGCGCTGCAACTGGCCGAGCAGCCCACGCGGCTGCTGTCGACGGTGCAGATCGGCATCACCTCGATCAGCGTGCTCAACGGCATTCTGGGCGAGGCGGCGTTTTCCGAGCCGTTGGCCGACTGGCTCACCGCGCAGGGGCTGCTGCCCTCGTTCGCCCGGCCGGCGGCCACGGCCATCGTCGTCGTGGTCATCACCTATGCGTCGATTGTGATCGGCGAGCTGGTGCCCAAGCGGCTCGGGCAGGTCGCGCCCGAGCGCATCGCAATGGTGATGGCGCAGCCGATGAACTGGGTCGCGCGCGCGGCTTCGCCGTTCGTCAAGCTGCTGTCGGTGTCCACCGATGTGCTGCTGCGGCTGCTGCGCGTGCGGCAGGACAAGACCCCGACGATGACCGAGGCCGAGATCAACGAGGTTCTCGAAGAGGGTTCGGACGCCGGGGTGATCGAGGAGCAGGAACATGAAATGGTACGCAATGTGTTCCGCCTCGACGACCGGCAGATCGCCTCGCTGATGACCCCGCGCAACGAAATCGAGTTCCTCGACGTCGAGCAGCCGCTCACCGACAACCTGAACAAAATCGCCCAGTCCACGCATTCGCGCTTTCCGCTGGTGCGGCGCGATCTGGAGGACGTGGTCGGCGTGGTGTCGGCCAAGGAACTGCTCGGCCGCTTCATCCGCCGCGAGGGCATCGACGATCTGAGCAAGGCCGCGACCCCGGCGACCTTCGTTCCCGAGAGCCTGACCGGGCTGGAACTGCTGCAGACCTTCCGGCAGAGCGCCGAGCACACCGCGCTGGTGGTCGACGAATACGGCCAGACCATGGGCATCGTCACGGTGCAGGATCTGATGGAAGCCATTGCCGGGGAATTCAAGTCGCACCCCTCGGAAGAACCCTGGGCCATTCAGCGCGACGACGGCTCGTGGCTGATGGACGGGCTGATCACCGTCGACGACCTCAAGACCCGCCTCAATCTCGCCCACCTGCCCGACGAGGACAAGCAGCGCTACAACACCCTGTCGGGCATGCTGATGCTGCTGCTGGCGCGGGTACCGACCTCGGGCGAGAAGGTCGAGTGGGAAGGCTGGCGGTTCGAGATCGTCGACATGGACGGCAAGCGCATCGACAAGGTGCTGGTCACCCGCCTGCCCCAGCCCGACGAGCACGCCCCGCCGCTCGTGAGCGAGGCGGAATGACGCGGCGCGCGGCCGCAGCGGCGCCACGCCGGCAGCGTGGACGGCCTTGCCGCTGCGAATTCGCCGCGACCCTGCCGCCCCGCAAGCTCCACGTCCGATGCTGAACGACGCGCTGCTGCTGTTCCCGGACTTCAGCCTGATCGCGCTGGGCTATGCGCTGATGGGCTTCACACCATTGCGGCGCGAGGTGTGGGATGGGGTCGAGCGGCTGGTGTATTTCGTGCTGTTTCCGGCGCTGCTGTTTTCCACCACCGCGCGCGGGCATTTTTCGCTGGGCAGCGATGGGGCGATGCTGGCCGTCGGCGTCGCGGTGCTGCTCGCCGGCATTGCGCTGTCGTATCTGGCGCTGCTGTGGCCGGGGGTGGATCGCCGCTGCGCCGCCAGCGGGGTGCAGACGGCGTTTCGCTTCAACTCCTACATCGCGCTGGCGGTGGCCGACGGGGTCGGCGGCGCGCCGGCGGTGTCGCTGGTCGCGGTGCTGATTGCCGTGGGTGTGCCGATCGCCAACGTCGCCGCGGTGTGGCCGCTGGCGCGGCACGGCGACACCGCGCTGTGGCGCGAACTGGCGCGCAATCCGCTGATCCTCGCCACCGCCAGCGGATTGCTGGCGCACGCCTTCGGGCTGGAGCTGCCGCGCCCGGTCGGTGCCGTGTTCGACCGGCTGTCGGCCGCGTCCATCGCCCTCGGGCTGATGACGGTAGGCGCCGGGCTGCGGCTGCGCGGCCTGCACCGCGAACTGCCGCTGGCCGCTTGGTTTCTGGCGCTCCGTCACCTGCTGCTGCCGCTGCTGGCGTGGACCCTGGCACGGGCGCTGCACCTGCCGCCGCTGGCCGCCACCATCGTCACCGTGTTCAGCGCGATGCCCACCGCATCGAGCGCCTATGTGCTGGCCGCGCGCATGGGCGGGGACGCCAGCTTCGTTGCCGGGTTGGTCAGCCTGTCCACCCTGCTCGGGGCGCTGTCGCTGCCGGCGTTTCTGGCGCTGTCGCGGCTGGGTTGAACGCGGTGCAGGGGCTTTGGCCCGTTGTCGCCACGGCCGATTATTCTGTCGGCTTTACGATCGAAACCTCCCGCCGCTTGTCCAGCGATGACCTCGTTCCACCTCATTTTCTGGCGCCACGCCGAAGCCGATGAAGCGCCGGGTTCCGCCCAGGGCGACCCCGACGACATGGCGCGCGAACTCACCCGCCAGGGCCGGCGCGACGCCGCGCTGATGGCCGGGTGGATCAAGTCGCATGTGCCCAAGCCCTGGGTGGTGGTCAGCAGCCCGGCACAGCGCGCGCTGCATACCGCACAACAGCTCAACGACTATCCCGAACTCGACGACCGTCTGCGCCCCGGTGCCGCGGTCTACGGTCTGCTCGATCTGGTACGCGAACACCCGCGCGAAACCGGCGCGCTGGTGCTGGTGGGGCACCAGCCGCAGCTCGGACGGGCCGTGCTGCACTGGCTGAGCGCCGGGCAGTGCGCGCAGGAGTTTTCGCTGCGCAAGGCAGGGGTGCTGTGGACGGTGGAGCGGCTGCGCGAAGCCGGGCTGCAGCGCAGCCTGCGCGCGTATCTCAGCCCGGATCTGCTGCGCGACTGACCCCGACCGCCGCAGATATGACGGTAAATTGAACGAAATCCCGCCGTCATAATCTGTCTGATCAGGGGCTGCCGAATCGGTCGCATGCGGGGCTCCGGCGACCGCAACCGGACGGTCGCATGACGGTCACGCAGCCGTCACGAATGCGGCCTATGTTGCGCCCGAACCGATCAGGGAGCCCGCATGTTCGATTTTGACCCGCGCCTGCCGGCGCATCTCGCCGCACACGCCAGCAGCGCGCAGCCCAGCCCCTTGAGCGTGAGCTGGGCGCGTCACGGCGACGAAGTGCGCGAAGCGCAGCGGCTGCGCTACAAGGTTTTCGCCGAGGAACTGGGTGCGCGCCTGTCCACGCCCGAGCCCGGGCTGGACATCGACCTGTTCGACCCCTACTGCGACCACCTGCTGGTGCGCGACGCCGAAGGCCGGCTGATCGGCACCTACCGCGCACTGCCGCCGCACGAGGCCAAGCGGGTGGGCACACTCTACACCGAAACCGAGTTCGACCTCACGCGGTTGTATCACCTCAAGCCGCGGCTGCTGGAAATCGGCCGCTCCTGCGTGCACCGCGACTACCGCAACGGCGCCGTCATCCTCGCGCTGTGGAGCGGCATCGCCGCGTACATGCGCCGGCAGGGGCTGGACGCGCTGATCGGCTGCGCCAGCATGTCCATGCATGACGGCGGTCACGCTGCCGCCAGCCTGTGGCAGACGCTGCAGGCGCCGCGCACCCTGGCGGCGATCGAAGACCGGGTGCATCCGCGTCTGCCACTGCCGGTGGACAGCCTGCGCCGCGACCTGCCGGCCGAGGTGCCGCCGCTGCTCAAGGGCTATCTGCGCGTGGGCGCCAAGGTCTGCGGCGCCCCGGCGTGGGACCCGGATTTCGGCGTCGCCGACTTCCCGGTGCTGCTGCGGCTCAGCCAGATCAACCCGCGCTACGCCCGCCATTTTCTCGGCGAGTGAACCGCGACGATCGGCGCCGAACCGGCCCGATTGCTCAGCAGGCGCTCGGCAATCCCCCGCCCCAGCGAGCGGCTATTTGATCGCCTTCAGCGACACGTCCCAGCCTAGCCGCGCCCATTCGGTGCACTCCTGCTGCAGGCTGTATTCGGTCAGCGGGTTGGCGCGCAGCCAGGCCGCGGGCGCGGCGATTTCCAGCGGCGGACGCAGCCCCGACAGCGCCAGCCCCGGCGGGGCGTAGCGCAACCGCAGCCCGTCCAGATCGACATCGGTGCGGTTACGGGTGAGGATCACGGCCAGGCGCAGCGCCATCACCGCGTCCAGATCCAGCCCCTCCAGGTCGGCGGCGACGAATTTCTTGAGCTTGCCCGCGTGTGCGAGCACTAGCTGCGCCAGCGCGGACTGCTCGCCGCGCGAAAAGCCGGGCATGTCGGCATTGGCGACGATGTAGGCCGAATGCTTGTGGTAGGCGCTGTGCGAAATCGACAGCCCGATTTCATGCAGCGCCGCGGCCCAGCGCACATTGCGCACTAGCGCCTCGGGCGCGTCCGGGCGCAGCTGGGCGTACAGCGCCAGCGCGATCTTGCTCACCCGCGCCGCCTGCGCCGGGTCGGCACCGTAACGCTGGATGAACTGCTGCGCGGTGACCTCGCGCATGTCCTGCGCCTGCTCGCGCCCGAGCAGGTCGTAAAGCACACCCAGACGCAGCGCGGCGTCGGTGACCTCCATGCTCTTGAGTCCGAGTTCCTCGAACACCCCGAGCATGATGGCCAGCCCGCCGGCGGCCACCGGCACGCGGTCGGGTTTGAGGCCTTCGAGTCGCAGCTTGCCGATGTTGCCAGCGCGCACGAACAGCCGCCGCAGCTCGCGCAACCCGGTGAGGGTAAGGTCGCCGGGTTCGCCCGGCGGGTTCAGCCGCGCGCCGCCGAGCATGTCGGCCAGCGCCCGCGCGGTGCCGCTGGAGCCCACGGCATGATCCCAGCCGGTGCGCTTGAAGTCCGCGGCGATGATCTGCACCTCCTTGCGTGCAGCCAGTTCCGCCGAGCGCATGGTGGTTTCGTCGACGAAGTTGCCGGGGAAGAAGCGCTGGCTCATCGACACGCAGCCGATGTAGAGCGACTCCATCGGCCCCGGCTCGTAGCCCTCGCCGATGATGAACTCGGTCGAGCCGCCGCCGATGTCCACCACCAGCCGCTTGCCGCCGGTGTTGGCCACCGAATGCGCCGCGCCGATGTAGACCAGCCGCGCCTCCTCGCGCCCGGCGATCACCTCGATCGGAAAGCCGAGTGCGGCCTGCGCCCGCTGCAGAAACTGCTGCGCGTTTTTCGCCACCCGCACCGTGTTGGTCGCCACCGCGCGCACCCGCTCCGGGTGAAACTGCCGCAGCCGCTCGCCAAAGCGCTGCAAGGTCTGCAGCGCGATCTGCTGCGCCGCCTCGGACAGCATTTTGTTGTCGTCCAGCCCGGCGGCCAGCCGCACCGGCTCGCGCAGCGAATCCACCGCGTACACCTGCACCCCCGACGGACTGGCCTGAGTGCGGCCGATGAGCAGGCGAAAGCTGTTGGAGCCAAGATCGACGGCGGCCAGATGGGTCTGCGGCGAAGCGGGCATGACGGTGTGGGAGCGTGGACGGTAGAGCAGGACGGACAGAGATGCAGCGCGGCTTGTAGCGCAGCCGCGTGACAGCGCGCTGACGTTGTCATCACGCTTTCATCTGCCCCCTGCATTCTGCCTGTTTGGCCGCGCGAAGTCGCAAAATAGACGCTTTGTCTTGTTCTCCCCGCCCCTCGTCCCGACGCATGTCTTCCGTGCCTGCCGCACCTGCCGCACCCCGTCTGCTCAACCGCGAACTCAGCACCCTGGAATTCAACCGCCGCGTGCTGTTCCAGGCGCTCGATGAAACCAACCCGCTGCTCGAACGGCTGCGCTTTCTCAGCATCGTGTCGAGCAATATGGACGAGTTCTTCGAAACCCGGGTGGCAACGCTGCAGGACATGTTCGACGCCCACCCGCAGGCGCGCACGCCCGACGGCATGCCGGTGCGCGACGCGCTGGAGGTGATCTCCGCCCGCGCCCATGCGCTGATCGCCGACCAGTACCGGGTGCTGCAGCAATCGGTGCTGCCCGAGCTGCGCGCCAACGGCATCCGGCTTTATCTGTCGGAAGACTGGAACGAGGCGCAGGCCGCCTGGGTGCGGCATTACTTCGAGACCGAGGTGCTGCCGCTGCTCACCCCGATCGGGCTGGACCCGGCACATCCGTTTCCACGGGTGCTCAACAAAAGCCTGAACTTCGCGGTGCGGCTGGAAGGCACCGACGCGTTCGGCCGCAACATCGACCTCGGTGTGATCCAGGCGCCGCGGGCGCTGCCGCGCATCGTGCCGCTACCGGCCGAACTCAGCGATGCGCGCTACGGCTTTGTGCTGCTGTCGTCGATGATGCACGGTTTTGCCGGGCTGCTGTTTCCGGGGCTGGACATCCGCGGGGTCTACCAGTTCCGCGTCACCCGCAACAGCGAGGTGTTCATCGACGACGACGACATCACCAATCTGCGCGCGGCGCTGCAGGGCGAACTGCGCGCGCGGCATTACGGCGACGCGGTGCGGCTGGAAGTCACGTCCGAATGTCCGCCCGACGTGATCGACCGGCTGCTGCGCGAAAACGGCATCGCCCCGCGCGACTGCTACCGCGTCGACGGCCCGGTGAATCTGGTGCGGCTGCAGGAAATCCTCAACCACGTCACCGAGCCGGCGATGCTGTTCCCGCCGTACACCCCGCGCATCCCCAGCGGCTGGCCCGGCGCCGACCCGGAAATCTTCGACCACATCCGCCGCCGCGACATCCTGCTGCACCATCCCTACGACTCGTTCGCGCCGGTGATCGACCTCGTGCGCACCGCCGCGCGCGACCCGGCGGTGGTCGCGATCAAGCAGACCATCTACCGCACCGGCGGCGACTCAGCGCTGATGGACGCGCTGATCGAGGCCGCGCGCAATGGCAAGGAAGTCACGGTGGTGCTGGAGCTGATGGCGCGGCTGGACGAGGAAACCAACATCAACTGGTCGTCGCGACTGGAAGCGGCCGGCGCGCATGTGGTGTTCGGCGTGGTCGGGTTCAAATGCCACGCCAAGATGCTGCTGATCGTGCGCCGCGAAAACAATGCCGACGGTCATCGCCATTTGCGGCTGTATGCGCATCTGGGCACCGGCAACTACCACCCGCGCACCGCCAAGCTCTACACCGACTTTGGGCTGATGACCGCGCACCCCGGCATCTGCGAGGACGTGCGCCGGGTGTTTCTCCAGATCACCGGCTCCAGCCAGGCGCAGGAGCTGCAATACCTGTGGCAATCGCCGTTCACCCTGCACGCCAATGTGCTCGACGCGATCGAGCGCGAAGCCGCGCAGGCGCAGGCCGGGCGGCCGGCGCGCATCTGGGCGCGGGTCAACGCCCTGCTCGAACCCTCGGTGATCGAGGCGCTGTATGCCGCCTCGCAGGCGGGGGTGGAAATCCGGCTGCTAGTGCGCGGGGCGTGCATGCTGCGCCCGGGCGTGCCGGGGCTGTCGGACAACATCCGCGTACGCTCCACCCTCGGCCGCTTTCTCGAACACTCTCGGGTGTTCTATTTCCACAATGGCGGCGACGCGCAGGTCTACATCTCCTCGGCCGACTGGATGGAGCGCAATCTGATGCGTCGGGTCGAGGTTGCGGTGCCGATTCTGGACAACCGCATCAAGGCGCAGGTCATCCGCGAAGGGCTGCGGGTGCAGTGGCAGCACCCGGGCAATGCGTGGGACATGGACAGCGATGGCAACTACCACCGCCCGCGCGGCTCGCGCAGCCGCCTGGGCTGCCACCAGGTGCTGATGAACTCGCGCCAGCGCTGAGCCGCGGCGCGTCGGCGCCTCCCGGTCAACGCAGTGCACCTACGCGCGCTGCGCCCCCGCGCGCGCCGGACGCCCTGCCGCGTGCCCGGGCTCAGCGGGCGTCGTGCTCGGCCTCGTGCGCCAGCGAAACTTCGCCAGCAACGGCCCCGTCATCCCCCGATGGCGCAACCAGCCGTGAAGCCGGAAAACGCACGACAAACCGGCTGCCCTTGCCCGGGGTGCTGTGCACCAGCAGTTCGGCCTGGTGCCGCAGCAGCACGTGTTTGACAATCGCCAGCCCCAGCCCGGTGCCGCCCGCGCCGCGCGAGCGGCCGCGGTCGACGCGGTAGAAGCGCTCGGTCAGCCGCGGAATGTGCTCGGCGGCGATGCCGATGCCGGTGTCGGTGACGCTGAACTCGGCCACCGGCAGGCCGCGGTCGTCCACCGCGTCGTCCCAGGCGATGTCGATTTCCCCGCCCTCGGGGGTGTAGCGCACCGCATTGCTGACCAGATTGGACAGCGCCGAATGCAGCTCGCCCGCGGCACCCCGCAGGTTGCTGCGGCAGCGCACGTGCAGCCGCACGCGGTGCCGCTCGCCCGACAGCCCGCGCGCCTCGGCGAGCAACTGTTCGAGCAGCGGGGGCATCGGCACAACCTCGTCGGCCGGCGGGAAGGCGTCGCCCTCCAGGCGCGCGAGCACCAGCAGATCCTCGATCAACTGGCGCATGCGGTCGGACTGCGCCTGCATCATCGCCAGCACCTGCTCGCGCTGCTCCGGCCCCAGCGGGGTCTCGCGCAGGGTTTCGACAAACCCCGAGAGCACGGTCAACGGCGTCTTGATTTCATGCGACACATTGGCGACGAAATCGCGGCGCATCGCCTCGGTGCGCTCGAACTGGGTGATGTCCTGCGACAGCAACAGCTTCTGCTGATCGCCGTACGGAAACACCTGCACGTTCAGGGTCAGCGGCTGGCCGCGCGGCCCGGTGCGCTGCATCTGCAGCGGCGCGGAAAATCGCTGCGCCTGCAGGTAGGCGACGAACTCGGGGTTGCGGATCAGATGCACCGCATGCTGGCGCAGATCGCGCGCCGGGTCCAGCCCGAAATGACGGGCCGCGGTGGCGTTACACCAGTCGATCTGGTTGTTGGCGTCGAGCAGCAGCACCCCGTTGGGCGAAACCTGCAGCGCTTCGATGAAGCGCGCGAGCTTGCTCTGCTCATGCCGCAGCCGCCCCTGCCACAGCCGCAGGTTTCGGCTGAAGCGATAGACGATTTCGGCCCAGTCGCCGCTGACCGTCGGCGGCGGCGCCACCTCGGGTGCCTTGAGCCAGCGCACCACCCGCAGCAGCGACAAGGTGTCGCGTCCGATGACCAGCAGCGCCACCGCCAGCGCGGCCAGCGCCGCGGCCAGCGGCCCCTCGGCCCAGGCGCCGAGCAGCGCGGCCACGGCCATGCCGCCGAGCACCAGCAGCAATCGATTCAGCACCTGGAGCATCTGGGTCTAGCGGAGGACACCGGGAAAAACGGCACGCGGATGGGCCTGGAAAATAACAATAAAAAAGGCGATGCGGTAGCGCGCATCGCCTGGGATAGGCACGCCGTGCGAGGTCGGCAGCCGCGTTCAGGCCGCGCTGGCCTGCGCGGCCCTCGACTGCGCAGCAAAACGGTAGCCGGCGCCACGCACGGTCTCAACCCGGTCGGCGCAGTTCACCGCCGACAGCGCCTCGCGCAGCCGCTTGATGTGCACGTCCACCGTGCGCTCCTCGATGAACACATGGTCGCCCCACACCTTGTCGAGCAGCGAGCTGCGGCTGTGCACCCGCTCGGGATGCGCCATCAGGTAGTGCAGCAGCTTGAACTCGGTCGGCCCCAGCCGCACGTCCTGCAGCGTGCCGTCCTCGCCGCGGAACTGGGCGCGGCGGCTGGCCGGGTCGACCACCAGCCCGCCGATTTCCACCTGTTCGTCGGTGAGCTGAGGCGCACGCCGCCGCAGGACCGCGCGGATGCGCGCCAGCAGTTCCTTGGGCGAAAACGGCTTGGTCACATAGTCGTCGGCGCCGGCGTCGAGTCCCTGCACCTTGTCGCTTTCCTCGCTGCGCGCGGTGAGCAGGATGATCGGGATGTTCTTGGTACGCGGGTCGGCGCGCAGGGTGCGTGCCAGCGTGGTGCCGGACATGCCCGGCAGCATCCAGTCGATCAGCAGCACGTCGGGCAGCACGTCACGGATCAGCCGCATCGCTTCCTCGGCATTGCTGGCTCGGATCGGGCAATGGCCGGCGTGCTGCAGGTTGATCGCCAGCAGCTCGGCGATGGCCGGTTCGTCCTCGACGATCAGGATGTTGCTCGAAACACTCATGGCAGCGGGCGTGGGAGTGAAGGCAGGCTGGACAGCGGATCAGACCGAATTGGCGATTTCGCGGAACGCTTCCTTGTTGTGGCGAACGTCGGTGCCGCGCACCACGTAGATCACGAACTCGGCAATGCTCTTGGCGTGGTCGCCGATGCGCTCGATCGCCTTGGCGACGAACATCAGGTCGAGCATGGTCGAGATGGTGCGCGGGTCTTCCATCACAAAGGTGATGACCTTGCGGGTGAAGCCGTCGAATTCGTCGTCGATGCGGCTGTCGCTTTCGACGATTTCCACCGCAGCCTTTTCGTCCAGGCGCGCGAAGGCGTCGAGGGATTTGCGCAACTGGTCGATCGCCAGATCGGCGGCGTGCTGCAGGTCGTTGACGGTGTTGTTGATCGGCGTGCCGGACTCGACGATGTCACGCGCCATGCGGGCGATGCGCGCGGCCTCGTCGCCCGCGCGCTCCAGGTTGGTGATGGTCTTGGACACCGCCACCAGCAGCCGCAGATCGCGCGCGGTGGGCTGGCGCTTGGCGATCATCTGCGTGACGTCGCCATCGATCTCCACTTCCATTTCATTGACCCGGCGCTCGATCTGCAGCACCGTGCGCACCGCAGTCATGTCCAGATGCCGCAGCGCGTACAGGGCCTGCGCGAGCTGCGACTCGACCAGCCCGCCCATTTCCAGCACATGGGTGGACACGGCGCTGATTTCGGCGTCGAACTGCGTGGAGATGTGCGGCTTGTTTTCCAGTTCCATGTGCGCCTCCGGTTCAGCCGAAACGGCCGGTGATGTAGTCCTCGGTTTCCTGCTTCTTGGGCTTGAGGAAAATCTGGTTGGTCTCGCCGAATTCGATCAGCTCGCCCAGGTACATATAGGCGGTGTAGTCCGACACCCGCGCGGCCTGCTGCATGTTGTGGGTGACGATGGCCACCGTGTAGTCCTTTTTGAGCTCGATCACCAGTTCCTCGACCTTGGCGGTGGAAATCGGGTCCAGCGCCGAAGTCGGCTCGTCGAGCAGTAGCACGTCGGGCTTGATCGCAATACCGCGGGCAATGCACAGCCGCTGCTGCTGGCCGCCCGAGAGGCTCATGCCGCTCTGCCCCAGCTTGTCCTTGACCTCGTCCCACAGCGCGGTTTTCTGCAGCGCCCACTCGACCCGGTCGGACAGCTCGCTCTTGGGCAGCTTTTCATACAGCCGGATGCCGAAAGCGATGTTGTCGAAAATGGACATCGGAAACGGCGTGGGCTTCTGGAACACCATGCCGATCTTGGCGCGGATCAGGGCCACGTCATCTTTGCTGGTCAGGATGTTCTCCCCATCGAGCAGGATCTCGCCTTCGGCGCGCTGCTCGGGGTACAGCTCGTACATGCGGTTGAAAATGCGCAGCAGCGTGGACTTGCCGCAACCGGACGGGCCGATGAAGGCCGTCACCTTGTTCTTGGCAATTTCCATGTTGACGTTCTTGATCGCCTTGTACTTGCCGTAATAGAAGTCCAGGTTCTTGACCGTGAGACAGGCCGGCGGCATCGGCTGCGAAGTGTTTTCGGGCAGGGCACTCATGGGAACCTCGACTCAATGTTTTTGACGGATCAGCACACGCGCGGTGATGTTGATGATCAGCACCCCGAAGGTGATGATCAGCACCCCCGCCCAGGCCAGTTGCTGCCAGTTGGCGTAGGGACTCATCGCGTAGTTGTAGATGGTCACCGGCAGGTTGGCCATCGGCTGGTTCAGGCCGGCGTTGAAGAACTGGTTGTTCAGCGCGGTGAACAGCAACGGCGCGGTCTCGCCGGCGATGCGCGCCACCGCGAGCATCACCCCGGTGAGCACCCCGGCACGCGCGGCGCGCAGGATGACCGCGGAAATCACCTTCCACTTCGGCGTGCCCAGCGCGTAAGCCGCCTCGCGCAGCGAGCCCGGCACCAGCCGCAGCATGTCCTCGGTGGTGCGCACCACCACCGGCACGACCAGCAGAGCCAGCGCCACCGAGCCGGCCCACCCCGAGAAGGTCTTGGTGTTGGCGACGATCAGCGCGTAGACGAACAGGCCGATGACAATCGATGGCGCCGACAGCAGGATGTCGTTGATGAAGCGGGTGATCGAAGCAAACCAGCTCTTGCCGCCGTACTCCGACAGATACACCCCGGCGAGCACGCCGATAGGCGTGCCGATCAGCGTGCCGACGAGGGTCATCGCCACCGAGCCGTAGATCGCGTTGAGCAGGCCGCCGTCGGTCATCGGCGGCGGGGTCATCTGGGTGAAGGTCGACAGCTTCAGTCCGCCGAACCCCTGCACCAGCACCGAGTACAGAATCCACAGCAGCCACACCATGCCGAAGGTCATCGCGGCCAGCGACAGGGTGAGCGCGATGATGTTCATGCGCTTGCGCGCCCCGAACGTGGCGCGGCGGAAGTCGCCACGCGCCGCGCTCGGCGCAACAGGAGAAATCGCAGCACTCATGTCCGGCTCCCTTCACCTTTGGCCAGTTGCGCCAGCAGCAGCTTGGACAGCGCCAGCACGACAAAGGTGATGAAAAACAGCACCAGGCCGAGGTAGAACAGCGCCGACTGGTGCATCGGCCCGGCCTCGGCAAACTCATTGGCCAGCACCGAGGTGATGGTGTTGGCCGGCGCGAACAGCGACGAGGTGAACGCGCTGGTGTTGCCGACGATGAAGGTCACCGCCATGGTCTCACCCAGCGCGCGCCCCAGGCCGAGCATGACGCCGCCGATCACCCCGGCCTTGGTGTAGGGCAGCACCACGTTGCGCACCACCTCCCAGGTCGTGCAGCCGATGCCGTAGGCCGATTCCTTGAGCATCGGCGGGGTGATCAGGAACACGTCGTGCATCACCGAAGCGATGAACGGGATGATCATGATCGCCAGGATGATGCCGGCCGAAAGCAATCCGATGCCCACCGGCGCGCCCTGGAACAGCAGACCTATACCGGGAATACCGCCCAGCACGCTCTGCAGTGGCGTCTGCACGTATTTGGCCAGCAGCGGCGCAAACACCAGCAGACCCCACATGCCGTAGACGATCGAGGGAATCGCCGCCAGCAGTTCGATCGCCGTGGCCAGCGGCCGGCGCAGCCAGCGCGGAGACAGCTCGGTGAGAAACAGCGCGATGCCGAAGCTCACCGGCACGGCGATCAGCAGCGCGATGATGGAGGTGATGATCGTGCCGTAGATCATCGAGAACCCGCCGTACTTGTCATCGGTCGGGTTCCAGGTGGTGCTGGTCAGAAAGCCCAGGCCAGTGCTCTTGATCGCCGGCCAGGCGCTGATGATCAGCGAAATGATGATGCCCACCAGCATCGACAGGGTGAGCAAGGCGGCAAAACGCGCGGCACCACCGAACAGCAGATCGCCGAGACGGCTGTGGCGCCGCTCGCTTTGCGGCCCAGGCGTTTCGCTGCGCGCAGCGTAGGAATCTTCCATTTCGAGAGACGGGCTGGTTGCGGCCACGGCGGCTTCCTTTCGATCGGATGCGCGCCCGCCCCGACTGGGCGGGGCGGACGCGTCGAGCCTCAGGTCAGAGTGACGAAGGTCACTTCCAGACCGGAGCGCCGGAGGCGGACTTCACCGTGGTCCATTCCTTCTCGATGGCGGTCACCACCGAGGCAGGCATCGGAATGTAGTCCAGGCTCTCGGCCGCGGCATCACCGTTCTTGTAGGCCCACTGGAAGAACTTGAACACGTCGGCGGTCTGCGTCGGCTTGTCAGCCACCTTGTGCACCAGGATGTAGGTCGCGTTGGTGATCGGCCAGGAGTCGGCGCCCGGCTGGTCGGTCAGCACCTGATAGAAGGTCTTGGACCAGTCGGCTCCGGCAGCGGCCGCCTTGAACGCCGGCACGCTGGCGGTCACGAACTTGCCCGACTTGTTTTCGAGCTGCACGGTGGCCAGCTTGGGGTTCTGCTTGGCGTAGGCGTATTCCACGTAGCCGATGGAGTTCGGCAGCTGGGTGACGAAACCGGCCACGCCCGGATTGCCCTTGCCGCCGGTGCCCACCGGCCATTCGACGGTGGTGCCGAACTTGTATTTCTCGGCCCACTCCTTGTTCACCTTGGACAGGTAGTTGGAGAAGATGAAGGTCGTGCCCGAGGCATCAGCGCGGCGCACCACGGCGATCTGCGCATCGGGCAGCTTCACACCCGGGTTGAGCTTGGCGATGGCCGGATCGTTCCACTTGGCGATCTTGCCCATGTAGATGTCGGCCAGCACCGAGCCGGTGAGCTTCATTTCATTGGGCTTGATGCCTTCGATGTTGACCACCGGCACCACACCGCCCATCACGGTGGGGAACTGGACCAGCCCGTCCTTGGCCAGCTCTTCGTCGGTCAGCGGCATGTCGGAAGCGCCGAAGTCCACGGTCTTGGCCTTGATCTGCTTGATGCCGGCGCCGGAGCCGACACCCTGGTAGTTCACCTTGCCGAGGCCGGCCTTGTTGAACTCGAACGCCCATTTTTCGTACACGGGCTGCGGGAAGGTCGCGCCGGCACCGGAGATTTCCAGGGCGTGGGCGCTGAAGGTGGCGGCCAGAAAGGCGCCAGCCAGAAGGCTCTTGACTGCGAGTTTCATTGATGTGCTCCCTAGGGGTGATTCTGTCCGCTCGCCGCGACTGCAGCGATCGGCGTCACTCTAGGTAGCAAATATGACAATCAGATGACCGTCACTGTAAACCCGCCTTTCAGACCTTGACGCGCAGCAGCCAGCGCGCCGTCAGATTGATCGCCAGCACCACCGCGACCACCAGGAACGCCGCCGCATACGCCAGCGCATGCGCCGAGGCAAACGGCTGGTTGATGAAATTCCAGATCACGTAAGTCAGGTAGCCGATGGGTTCGTGGGTGAGCTGGCCGTTCCATAGATAGTTCGACCAGCCAGCGGTGTAGATCAGCGGCGCGGTCTCGCCCACCGAGATCGCCAGCGCGAACAGCACCCCGGTGGTCACGCCTGAGCGCGCTGCCGGCAGCAGCACCCGCAGCACCACCTGATGCTCCTTGCAGCCCAGCGCGTAAGCGGCTTCGCGCAGGCTGGTCGGGTTCTGCCGGATCGCCAGCTCGGTGAACCGGGCGATGTAGGGCAAGATCATGATCGCCAGGGTGATCGCCCCGGCCAGCGCCGAAAACTGCCACCCCAGCCAGACCACCAGGGTGACGTAGGAGAAATAACCGAGCACGATCGACGGCACCCCGGTAAGCACGTCGGCGAGAAAGCGCACCACCGTTCCCCACCGCCCTTCGCCGTACTCGGCCAGGTACACCCCCGAAAGCACGCCGATCGGCGCGGCGATCAGCAGTGCCCCGCCGCTGAGCACCAGCGTGCCCTGGATGGCGTTGAGCAGGCCACCGCTGATGCCGTTGGTGACTTCGGTGAACAGGGTGGGCGACAGCGCCGACCCGCCCTTGGCCAGGGTCATCCACAGCAGGTCGGCTAGCGGCACTACCACCAGCGCGAACGCCAGCAGGCACAAGGCGCCGAAAACGACGTTGAACGTCCGTCGCCGCCGTTGCCGGCGGGCCCGCCCGCGGTCAGGCGCGATGGAGACGGATGCGGTGGGTGAGGAGGCGAGCGAGGACATTGACAATCACCGCTATCAAGAGCAGCACCAGGGCGATTTCAGCCAGCGAACGAACGGCCATGCCCGAGGGATCCTGCAGCGCGCTGTCGAGCTGCGAGGCGATGAAAGCCGCCATGCTGGTGATGGGGCTGTAAATCGTGTCGGGCAGGTAGTTCAGCGCACCGCCGCTGACCATCAGCACTGCCATGGTCTCGCCCAGCGCCCGCCCCAGCGCGAGGATGATCGCCCCGATCAGCGGCGTGCGCACACTGGGCATCGCCACCCTGAGCAGCATTTCGGCGCGGGTCGCCCCCAAACCGAAGCTGGCTTCGCGGAGGTCGGCCGGCACGCGCTTGAGCGCCTCGGTCAGCGTGCTGGCAATCACCGGCAGCACCATGATGGCCAGCACCAGCCCGGCGGTCAGCAGCCCGTAGCCGCTGGTGGCGGGGCCAGAGAAAAACGGAATGAACCCCAGCGCCCGCGACAGCGCCGGGGCGATGTGGGTCAGCACCAGCGGCGCCAGAATCTCCAGACCCCACAGGCCGTAGACCACGCTGGGCACCATCGCCAGCAGTTCGACGATCTGCGCGAACAGGGCGCGCACGCGGTGCGGCGCGTATTCGTTGATGAACAGCGCCACGCCGATGCCCACCGGCACGGCCAGCAGCAACGCAATCGCCGAACTCGCCAGGGTGCCGACGATGAACACCCAGATGCCGTAGGTCGCGCCGATCGGCACCTCGAACCCGCCACGGTCGACCGGGTTGGCGTAGAGATTGCCCAGATTCCACGTTTCGGTGGTAAGGAAATGCAGACCGTTGAACCGGATCGCAGGCCACGAGTACACGGTGAGAAAGACCGCGATCGCCAGCAGCGACAGCGGAATCAGGGTGGAGACGGCCAGCAGCCCGGGGCGGAATATGCGCATGGGTGTCAGGAAAAATCGGGGCGGCTCGAACAAAGCGAAACCGGACGCACCCTCGCGGGCGGTCCGGGTCTCGACCGGAGTCGGAGTCGGCTTACTGGATCTTGGCGATCTGCGCCTTGCTCAGCTCCTGGATGCGCGGGGGCAGCGCGATGAACCGCACCTGCTCCAGATACTTCGCCGCGTTGCCGCCCTTGCTGTCCACGGACCAGCTCAGGAAGTCGCGGATGGCCTTGGCGGTTTCCGGGTTGGCCTGCTTGGCGTTGACGATGGCGTACTCGTAGTTGATGATGGGGTAGGAATTGGCGCCGTCGGAGAACACCAGGCTGATGCGCTCATCGGCCGGGGTCTTGGCAATCAGCCCCGAAGCGGCGGCGCTCACGGTCTTGGCCGTGGGCAGCAGGAACTTGCCGGCCTTGTTCTTGATCATCGCCGTGCCCAGACCGGCCTTGGCGATTTCCTTGTGGAAGCTCACGCCGATGTAGGCCACCGAATACGGGGTCTGCTGGCAGGCCTGCACCATGCCCGGGTTGCCGTTGGCGCCCACACCGCCCTGCACGGCCGGCCACGACACCGTGGTGCCATAGCCGACGCTGTCATTCCACTTCGGGGTGGAGAAAGACAGGTACTGCGTGAAGATGAAGGTGTCGCCACTGCCGTCGGTGCGGTGAATCGGCACGATGGTGTGGTTGGGCAGCTTCACGCCGGGGTTGAGCGCCTTGATCGCCGGGTCGTCCCAGTTCTTGATGCTCCCGTCATAAATGCCGGCGAGCACCGGGCCGTCGAACTTGAGGTGCTTGTTGTTCAGACCGGGGACGTTGTAGTTGATGGTCTGCGCCGAAATGGCCAGCGGGATGTTGAGGATGTTGGGGTTCTGCTTGATCTGCGCGTCGGCCATGTAAGCGTCAGACGCGCCGATCTGCGCCACGCCCGAAATGGCTTCGGCAATGCCGGTGCCACTGCCGGTGCCCTGGGTGGTGATCTTCACGTCGGGGTGCGACTTGGTGTAGTCGGGCACCCAGAGGTTGAACAGCGGGTAGAGCAGCGTCGAGCCGGTTTCGAGCAGGGTGATCTGCGCAGCCTGCGCCGACATCGGCAGCGCCAGGGTCGCGGCCGCGCCAGCCGCGGCGAACAGGGAAACCAGCGCCTTGCGCCGGGTCATCGGGGTGGACATGGTCAGAGTTCTCCAAGGGGTATGCCGCCGTCCGTCTGCAGCGGATCGGCGGGCATTTCAGACCCCTCGTATGACAGCCCCGTGACCGTTTACCGGTGGCTACGGCTTTGACAATCGGACGCAAACGCCTTGCGGAAGCGTTCGCCGGCCGGGTTGGCCAACCCCGGCATTCGCCGCCGATCAACCCGGCACCAGCGCCTGCTGCAGCTCGTGCGCCATCGCCTCGCCGGCGCTGGCCTGCGGGTGTTCGACCATGATGCGCAACACCGGCTCGGTGCCCGACGGACGGATCAGCACCCGGCCCGAGCCGTTGATGCGCTGCTCCACCGCCTCGCGCGCCTGCGCAAATCCGGCATGGCTTTTCCAGTCCAGCCCGGCGGGCAGCTTGACGTTGACCAGGGTCTGCGGCATCAGCCGCAAGTCTTTGAGCTGTTCGGCCAGGCTCTGGCCACGGCGGACGATGAGCTCGAGCACCTGCAGCGCAGCGACGATGCCGTCGCCGGTGGTGTGGCGGTCGAGCAGCAGCAAATGCCCCGAACCCTCGCCACCGAGCTGCCAGCCACGCGAGAGCAACTCTTCGAGCACGTAGCGGTCGCCCACAGCGGCGCGGATGAAGTCGATGCCCAGGTGCTTGAGCGCCTGCTCGACCGCGAGGTTGGTCATCAGCGTGCCGACCACCCCAGGCGGACGACGGTCGGCGGCGAGCAGGTAGAGCAGTTCGTCACCGTTGAACAGTCGGCCGCTGGCGTCGACCATCTGCAGCCGGTCGGCGTCACCGTCCAGCGCAATGCCGTAATCGGCGCGGTGCGCCTTGACCTCGCGCACCAGCGCCGCCGGGGCCGTCGCGCCGACGTCCTTGTTGATGTTGAAGCCATCGGGCGACACGCCGATGGGCACGACCTCGGCGCCGAGTTCGTGGAACACCGAAGGCGCGATGTGGTAGGCCGCGCCATGCGCGCAGTCGACCACCAGCCGCAGCCCCTTGAGGGTCAGGTGGTTGGGAAAGGTGCTTTTGCAAAACTCGATGTAACGCCCGGCCGCATCGTCCAGCCGCCGGGCCTTGCCCAGCTGCTCCGACGGCACGCAGCCTGCCGCCGAGTCCAGTTCGGCCTCGACCTCCTCCTCCCAGGCGTCGGGCAGCTTGCTGCCGCTGGCCGAGAAAAACTTGATGCCGTTGTCGGCATACGGGTTGTGCGAGGCGCTGATCACCACGCCCAGATCCAGCCGCAGCGCACGCGTGAGGTAGGCCACGCCGGGCGTGGGCAGCGGGCCGACCAGCATCACATCACACCCCGCCGCGGTGAAGCCGGCCTCCAGCGCGGCTTCGAGCATGTAGCCGGAAATGCGGGTGTCCTTGCCGATCAGCACGGTCGGGCGCTCCACCCCGGAGCGGCGCAGCACCCGGCCGACCGCCTGCCCCAGCCGCAACCCGAACTCGGGAACGATCGGGCTCTTGCCGACGCGACCGCGCACCCCGTCGGTACCGAAATACTTTCTGCTCATGTTCCATCACTCCCATCGCTGCGGCGCAGCGCGCGCCAGACTGTAAGGGCGTCGCGTGTCGCGGCCACGTCGTGCACCCGCACGATGTGCGCCCCGGCGGCGACGGCGGCGATCGCCGCGGCCAGACTACCGGGAAGACGCTCGCCCACCGGCCGCCCGGTCAGCGCCCCGATCAGCGATTTTCGCGAAACACCCACCAGTACGGGAAAGCCCAGCGCCACCAAATCGCCCAGACCGTGCATCAGCGACACATTGTGCGGCTGCGTCTTGCCAAAACCGATGCCGGGGTCGAGGCAGATGCGCTCGGCCGGCACACCGCGGCCACGCAGCGCCTGCGCACGGTCGAGCAGAAAGCTTTTCACCTCGGCGCACACGTCGTCGTAATGCGGCGCGTTCTGCATGGTCGCGGGCATGCCCTGCATGTGCATCAGGCACACCCCGGCGGTGCTCGCAGCGACCAGCTCCTCGGCGCCGGGCTGGCGCAGCGCGGCGACGTCGTTGATGATGTCCACGCCCAGATCGAGGGCGCGGCGCATGGTGGCTGGGCGGTAGGTGTCGACCGACAACGGCACGTTCCAGTGCAGCACTTCGCGCAGCACCGGGGCGATGCGCGCCCATTCCTGCTCGTCGCTGATCGGCTGCGCGCCCGGGCGGGTCGATTCGCCGCCAATGTCCAGGATGTCCGCGCCTTCTTTCATCAGCCGCTCGGCATGGCGCAGGCCGGCAGTGGCGTCGGCATGCTCGCCGCCGTCGGAAAACGAGTCGGGCGTGAGGTTGACGATGCCCATGACCAGCGGGCGCGTCAAATCAAGAGCAAAACGGCCGGCGATCCAGCGTTGGGCGATCACGAGGTATCTGCAGGGGAAAGAAAAAGAAAACGGCCCGGAGACCGGGCCGTCAGGCGGGAGTAGGCGCGCGCCGAGGCAAGCTCAGCGACACGCCTCCGTGGTTCAGGCCGCAGCGGCCGGAGCGTCGGCCGGGCCCGCGGCCGGAGTCGGCGGCGCCACGCTGGTCGGCGTGGAATTGCCGCTCGGCGGGGTCTTGGGCGGGCGCGGCGGACGGCCTTCCATGATGTCGTTGATCTGGTCGGCGTCGATGGTTTCCCATTCGAGCAGCGCCTTGGCCATCGCGTGCATCTTGTCCTTGTTCTCCTCGATCAGCTTGCGCGCCAGCGCGTACTGCTCGTCGATGATGCGACGGATTTCGGCGTCGACCTTCTGCATGGTCTGTTCCGACACATGGGTGGTCTTGGTGATCGAGCGGCCAAGGAACACTTCGCCCTCGTTCTCGGCATAGACCATCGGCCCCAGGGTTTCGGACATGCCGTAGCGCGTGACCATGTCGCGGGCGAGCTGGGTCGCGCGCTCGAAGTCGTTGCTGGCGCCGGTGGTCATCTGGTTCATGAACACCTCTTCGGCAATGCGTCCGCCGAACAGTACCGAGATCATGTTCAGCATGCGATCCTTGTCCATGCTGTAGCGGTCGTTCTCGGGCAGTTGCATGGTCACGCCCAGCGCCCGGCCGCGCGGAATGATCGTGACCTTGTGCACCGGGTCGGTCTTGGGCAGCAGCCGCGCGACCAGCGCATGGCCGGACTCGTGATAGGCCGTGTTGCGGCGCTCTTCCTCGGGCATGACCACGCCCTTGCGCTCAGCACCCATCATGATCTTGTCCTTGGCCTTTTCGAAGTCCTCCATCTCGACCACGCGGGCGTTGCGACGCGCGGCGAACAGCGCGGCCTCGTTGACCAGGTTGGCCAGGTCGGCGCCGGAAAAGCCCGGGGTACCCCGCGCCAGGATGTCAGCACGGATGTCGTTGCCCACCGGCACCTTGCGCATGTGCACCTGCAGAATCTGCTCGCGGCCGCGGATGTCCGGCAGGGTCACGTACACCTGACGGTCGAAGCGGCCCGGACGCAGCAGCGCCGGGTCGAGAATGTCCGGGCGGTTGGTCGCGGCGATCACGATCACGCCGAGGTTGGTCTCGAAGCCGTCCATCTCGACCAGCATCTGGTTGAGGGTCTGCTCGCGCTCGTCGTTGCCGCCGCCCAGACCGGCGCCGCGGTGGCGGCCGACCGCGTCGATTTCATCGACGAAGATGATGCAGGGCGCATGTTTTTTCGCGTTCTCGAACATGTCGCGAACCCGCGCCGCACCGACACCGACGAACATCTCGACGAAGTCCGAACCGGAGATGGTGAAAAACGGCACCTTGGCCTCGCCGGCGATGCTCTTGGCCAGCAAGGTCTTGCCGGTGCCGGGCGGGCCGACCAGCAGCACCCCGCGCGGAATGCGGCCGCCGAGCTTCTGGAACTTCTGCGGGTCTTTGAGGAAGTCGACCAGTTCCTTGACGTCTTCCTTCGCTTCGTCGCAGCCGGCGACGTCTGCGAAGGTCACGGTGTTGCTCGACTCATCGAGCATGCGCGCACGCGACTTGCCGAAAGAAAACGCGCCGCCGCGTCCCCCGCCCTGCATCTGGCGCATGAAGTAGATCCACACGCCGATGAGCAGCAGCATCGGGAACCAGGAAATCAGGATCTGCATCAGGAACGACTGTTCCTGCCGCGGCGCCCCGACGACCTGCACCCCGTCCTTGACCAGATCGCCCACCATCCACAGATCGCCCGGCGAGGTCAGGCTGAACTGCCGGCCCTCGGTGGTGGTGACGTCGAGCGTGCCGCTCTGGTGCACGACCACTTTCTTGATGCGGCCGGCCTTGGCGTCCTGCATGAACTGGGTGTAGCTCACCGCTTCGGAGGCCTGCGGGCGGTCGAACTGCTTGAACACGGTGAACAGCACCAGGCCGATCACCAGCCAGATCGCCACTTTGGAAAACCATTGATTGTTCAAGACCGACCTCCCGTCAACAGAGCCTGAGCGCAGGCTCGAGATGCGCCCGATTTTAGGGGAATCAAGGGCGCGCCTCGCCTGCAGCGATATAACCGGTCAATCAAAATGGGCTATTGAATGATTTGATCCCATTTGAATTGACAAAACGCAAGTCCGCCCAACTGCGCCTTACGGTCAACGGTAGCACCGCTTGCCTCGGGCGGGGGCCAATGGATGGCAACCAGACGTATCTTCGGTATCAGCCTGCCTTGAGTTCGCGCGCCAGCAGAAAAGTTTCGGCCGATTTGTCGCGCGAGGCAGCTGGCTTGACCGCCTTGACCTTGCGGAAATGCCGCTTGAACGCCTCCACCGCCTGGCTGTAGTAGCTGCCGTGAAAGGTCTTGATCACCATCGCTCCTTGCGGCTGCAGCCAGCGGGTGGCGAAGTCCAGCGCGAGCTCGGTCAGGTGCTCGATGCGCGCCGCGTCAGACGAGGGAATGCCGCTGAGGTTGGGCGCCATGTCCGACAGCACCACATCGACCTTTCGGCCCGCCAGCAGCCCCTCCAGTTCGGCTAGCACCGCCTCCTCGCGGAAATCGCCCTGCAGAAAATGCACGTCGGCGATCGGCTCCATCGGCAGAATGTCCAGCGCCAGGAGCAGGCCCTGCACCGCCCCACCGCGGCTGAGCCGATTGCGCGCGTATTGCGACCACGATCCCGGCGTGCTGCCCAGATCGACCACCACTTGCCCCGGCCGCAGCAGATGCTCGGCCTCGTCGATTTCCTTGAGCTTGTATGCGGCGCGCGAGCGGTAGCCCTCGCGCTGCGCGAGTTTCACATACGGGTCGTCGAGGTGCGCCTGCACCCACGCCTTGCTGAACTTGTTTTTTTTGGCTCCCGGCATCGCCCTGCCCTGTTTCACGGCCTCTGCGACCGACCTCGATTCCACCGCATCGCCGACAATAGCGGCCTGTTCACACCTTCGGCCCTCGCGACCGACAGCCCTCGGACTCATCATGCCCGCATTGGAACTCACCCCGCCGCACCGCGCCGCGCTGCGCGCGCAGGCGCACGCACTCAAACCCGTCGTGCTCATCGGCGAACAGGGCCTGAGCCCGGCCAACCTCAACGAAATCGACGTGGCGCTGAAGGCGCACGGTCTGATCAAGGTGCGGGTGTTCGGCGACGACGCGGCCGCGCGCCAGCAGATCCTCGCCACCATCTGCGACCAGCTGGACGCGGCGCCGGTACAGGCCATCGGCAAACTGCTGGTCATCTGGCGACCGTTGCCAGTGGCCGAGCGCGCTGCCGAACCTGCGGCGGGACGTGGCCGCGCGCCGCGCCAGGTCAAGCTGGTCGTCCCGTCCAAGAGCCCGAACCATCGGCCCAAGGTCAAGCGGGTGACGGTGCTGGGCAACCAGCGGCTCACGCCCAGCGGCAAGATCAAAAAAGCCAAGCCGCGCACGGTCAGCCCGAAAAAAACCGGAGGCTGAGCCGCCACTTCGGCGCTGGGCCGTCGTGCCGGCGCCTGGCTCGCCAGCTCAGCGCGTTGCCGCTCGCGCCGGCAGCCGCCACACGTAAGCCAGCACGCAAGCAGCCTGCAGCGCAAACACCAGGCTGGCCAGCCCGTGCCACATGCCCGCATCGGGCGAATGGGTGACGGCGGCCTGCAGCAGCCGCGGCACCACGCCGAACTCGCCCAGCACCGCGAAGAACACCCCGGCCAGCGGCAACATCTGGTCGGCGTCCATGCGCGCGGCAGCGCCGCGCAGGCGCTCGAGCACGGTGATCGCGATACCCAGCACGATTGCGGCGATGGCCATGATGTAAAAGCCCTTGCTCGCCACCGCCGCCGCGACCATTTTTTCCGGCACCGTGGCAAACGCCACCGGCGCGCCGATCAGCCCGACCCCGGCCAGTCCGCCCAGCCAGAGCGCGGCCAGCAGCCAACGCAAACGCAGATTGATCATCGGTAGTGCACCGCGAGGATTTCGTAGCCGCGGGTGCCGCCGGGAGCCGCGACCTGGGCGACGTCGCCGGCTTCGCGGCCGATCAGCGCGCGGGCGATCGGCGAGTTGATGGAAATGAGCCCCTGCTTGAGGTCGGCCTCGTCGTCGCCGACGATCTGGTAGGTGATTTCGGCGCCACTTTCCTCGTCGCTGAGTTCCACCGTCGCGCCGAACACCACGCGGCCATCGGCGTCGATTTCGGCCGGGTCGATGATCTGCGCGGTGCCCAGCTTGGACTCCAGATCGGCGATGCGGCCTTCGATGAATCCCTGGCGGTCGCGCGCCGCTTCATATTCGGCGTTTTCCGACAGGTCGCCCTGCGCCCGTGCCTCGGCGATGGCCTGAATCACCGCCGGACGCTCGACGGTCTTGAGGCGATGCAATTCCTGCTTGAGCAGTTCCGCGCCACGGCGGGTCATCGGGGTCGGCATGGTTGGTGGCTCTCCTGCAAACAGCAAAAAAACGAGCACCGCAGCCAACTGCGCTGCGGTGCTCTTGTTGGACCGATTTTATGCGCGGGCGAACGACTGCAGGGGATAGACCTCCAGCCGCTGCAGGTGTTTCATGCCCTCGACCGCGGCCAGCGCGCCGGAAATGGTGGTGTAGGTGGTGACACGCGCGGCCAGCGCCGAGGTGCGAATGGCGCGCGAGTCGGCAATCGCGTTGCGCCGCTCCTCGACGGTGTTGATGACCAGCACGATGTCGTCGGCCTTGATCAGGTCGACGATGTGCGGCCGTCCCTCGGTCACTTTGTTGACCGCCTGCACCGGCAGCCCGGCTTCGGCAATCACCGCCGCGGTGCCGCGGGTGGCGACCAGGCTGAACCCCAGTTCGGCCAGTCCGCGGGCGACGGTGATCGCATCGGCCTTGTCGCTGGGCTTGACCGAAATGAACACCTTGCCGCCCTTGGCCGGGTCGGGCAGCGGGGTGCCGGCGGCGATCTGCGATTTGATGAACGCCTCGCCGAAGCTGCGCCCCACCCCCATGACCTCGCCGGTGGACTTCATCTCCGGGCCGAGAATCGGGTCGACCCCGGGGAATTTGTTGAACGGAAACACCGCTTCCTTGACGCAGTAATACGGCGGCGTGACTTCGCGGGTGACACCCTGCTGCACCAGCGTCTGGCCGACCATGCAGCGCGCGGCGATCTTGGCCAGCTGCAAGCCGGTGGCCTTGGACACGTACGGCACGGTGCGGCTGGCGCGCGGGTTGACTTCGAGCAGGTAGATGCGGTCTTCGCCGTCCTGCTGCTGGATCGCGAACTGCACATTCATCAGCCCGACCACGTTCAGCCCATGCGCGAGTTTGACCGTCTGCTCCTTGATGCGGGCAATGGTCGCCGGCGAAAGCGACCAGGCCGGCAGCGAGCAGGCGGAATCGCCCGAATGCACCCCGGCCTGTTCGATGTGCTCCATCACCCCGCCGATGAATACCTGCTGGCCGTCGCAGATGGCGTCGACGTCGCACTCGATCGCGTCGTTGAGAAAGCGGTCGAGCAGCACCGGCGAGTCGTTGCTCACCTTGACCGCCTCGCGCATATAGCGCTCCAGATCGCGCTGCTCGTGCACGATTTCCATCGCCCGCCCGCCCAGCACATAGCTCGGGCGCACGACCAGCGGATAGCCGATTTCCTCGGCGCGCGCCAGCGCCTCGCCCTCGCTGCGCGCGGTGCGGTTGGGCGGCTGCAGCAGGCCGAGATCGTTGACCAGGTGCTGGAAGCGCTCGCGGTCTTCGGCCATGTCGATCATGTCCGGGCTGGTGCCGATGATGGGCACGCCGTTGGCTTCCAGATCGAGCGCGAGCTTCAGCGGGGTCTGCCCGCCGTACTGCACGATCACCCCTGCCGGCTTTTCCTTGTCGACGATTTCCAGCACGTCTTCGAGGGTCAGTGGCTCGAAGTACAGCCGGTCGGAGGTGTCATAGTCCGTCGAGACGGTCTCCGGGTTGCAGTTGACCATGATGGTCTCGAACCCGTCCTCACGCAGGGCGAGCGCCGCATGCACGCAGCAGTAATCGAACTCGATGCCCTGGCCGATGCGGTTGGGCCCGCCGCCCAGCACCATGATCTTCTTGCGGTCGGTCGGCTCGGCCTCGCATTCCTCGTCGTAGGTCGAGTAGAGGTAGGCAGTCTGGGTGGCGAACTCGGCGGCGCAGGTGTCCACCCGCTTATAGACAGGGCGCACGCCGAACTGCCGCCGCCGCTCGCGCACCGCCTGTTCGCTGGTGTGCAGCAGCTTGGCCAGCCGACGGTCGGAAAAGCCCATCTGCTTGAGCCGCCACAGGGTGTCGCGGTCGAGGGTGGACAGCTTGCACTCGCGCTCCAGCCACAGCTCGGTACGCACGATGTCCTGAATCTGCGCCAGAAACCACGGGTCGATTTTGGTCAGCTGGTGCACTTCGTCCAGGCTCATGCCCTGGGCAAACGCATCGCCCACGTACCAGATGCGCTCTGGCCCCGGTTCGCCCAGCTCCTTTTCCAGCACCTCGCGGTCCTGGGTTTTTTCGTTCATGCCGTCGACACCGACTTCCAGCCCGCGCAGCGCCTTCTGGAAACTTTCCTGAAAGGTGCGGCCGATGGCCATGACCTCGCCGACCGATTTCATCTGCGTGGTCAGTCGCGAGTCGGCCTGCGGAAATTTTTCGAACGCAAACCGCGGCACCTTGGTCACGACGTAGTCGATGGTCGGCTCGAACGATGCCGGGGTGGCGCCGCCGGTGATGTCGTTGCGCAGCTCGTCCAGCGTATAGCCCACCGCCAGCTTCGCGGCAATCTTGGCGATCGGGAATCCCGTGGCCTTGGACGCCAGCGCCGACGAGCGCGACACCCGCGGGTTCATCTCGATCACGATCAGCCGCCCGTCTTTGGGGTTGAGGGCGAACTGCACGTTCGACCCACCGGTATCGACGCCGATTTCGCGCAGCACCGCAATGCTGGCGTCGCGCATCACCTGGTACTCCTTGTCGGTCAGGGTCTGCGCCGGGGCGACGGTAATGGAGTCGCCGGTATGCACCCCCATCGGGTCGAGGTTTTCGATCGAGCAGATGATGATGCAGTTGTCGGCCTTGTCGCGCACCACCTCCATCTCGAACTCTTTCCAGCCGATCAGCGATTCCTCGATCAGCAGCTCCGAGGTTGGCGAGGCCTCCAGCCCGCGCTTGCAGATGGTCTCGAACTCCTCGGGGTTGTAGGCAATGCCCCCGCCGGTGCCGCCCAGGGTGAAGCTCGGACGGATGATCACCGGAAAGCCGATGCGCTTTTGCACAGCCCAGGCTTCGTCCAGGCTATGCGCCACCCCCGAGCGGGCGGATTCCAGGCCGATGCGGGTCATCGCCTCCTTGAACTTCTGCCGGTCTTCGGCCATGTCGATGGCCTCGGGGCGAGCGCCGATCAGCTCCACGCCGTATTTGGCGAGCACGCCGTTGCGGTGCAGGTCGAGCGCGCAGTTCAGCGCGGTCTGCCCGCCCATGGTCGGCAGAATGGCGTCGGGCCGCTCCTTGGCGATGATGGTCTCGACCACTTGCCAGGTGATCGGCTCGATGTAGGTCACGTCGGCCGTTTCCGGGTCGGTCATGATGGTCGCCGGGTTGCTGTTGACCAGGATGACCTTGTAGCCCTCTTCGCGCAGCGCCTTGCACGCCTGCGCACCCGAGTAGTCGAACTCGCAGGCCTGGCCGATGACAATCGGCCCGGCGCCGATGATGAGAATGCTCTTGATGTCGCTGCGCTTGGGCATGGGAACGGAGTGAATGCGGGAATACGGAGAGGGTCGGGCGTTCAGTGCGTGCGGCTGGTCGCGGCAAACGCGAGCTTGAGGCCGAAGCCGAAAAACGCCGCGCCGACGGTCGCCATGCCAGCAGCGGCCAACCGCCGGCGGCGTCGGAACGCCTCGGCCAGGCGCGCGCCGCCGAAGATCAGCGCCGACAGGTAGATCGCACTGAAAAACTGCAGGATCACCCCGAGCAGCAGAAACGACAGCGCCGGGTGCGGGTAGTGCGGATCGACGAACTGCACGAAAAACGACACGAAAAACAGAATCGCCTTGGGGTTGAGCAGGCTGATGAACAGCGCCTTGCCAAACGGTTGTTCGCGCCGCGCTGCGCCGACCAAGCGCGCGGCAGAGGCCGGCGAGACCGCGTGCGGCGGGTGCTGGTGCAGCCCGGTGTCGGGCGTGCGCCAGCGGTGCCAGGCCGCAGCCAGCATCTGCAAGCCCAGCCAGCCCAGATACAGCGCACCGGCGGCCTGCACCACGTGGTAGATGAACAGATTGGCCTGCAGCAGCGAGGCCGCACCGATCGCCGCCAACACCATCAGCACCGTGTCGCCGAGAAAAATGCCGGCGGCCCCGGCATAGCCCGAGCGCACCCCCCTCTGCGCGGCAATGCCCAGCACATACAGCGAATTCGGCCCCGGCAGCAGCACGATGAAAATCACCCCGGCCACATAGGTCCAGATATTGGTCACGCCCAGCATCGCCGCGCTCCTCAGGCCCGGTCCATCAACGCGGTGAAACGGTCGAACAGATAGCCGATGTCGTGCGGCCCGGGGCTGGCCTCCGGGTGGCCCTGGAAGCAGAACGCCGGCTTGTCCCTCCACGCCATGCCCTGCAGCGTGCCGTCGAACAGCGACACGTGGGTGGCGCGCACGCTGTCGGGCAGCGACGCGGCATCGACCGCAAAGCCATGGTTCTGACTGGTGATCGACACCCGGCCGCTGTCCAGATCTTTGACCGGATGGTTGGCGCCGTGGTGGCCGAATTTCATCTTGAACGTCCGCCCGCCTGCGGCCAGGCCCATGATCTGATGCCCCAGGCAGATGCCGAACAGCGGCACGCCGCGGTCGAGGAAGGTGCGGGTGGCCGCGATGGCGTAATCGCAGGGTTCCGGGTCGCCCGGGCCGTTGGACAGAAACACCCCGTCCGGGCGCATCGCCAGCACCTCGGCCGCCGGGGTGCGCGCCGGCACCACGGTCACCGCGCAACCGCGCTGCGCCAGCATACGCAGGATGTTGAACTTCACCCCGTAGTCATAGGCGACGACCTTGTAGCGCGGCGCCGCGAGTTCGCCATAGCCGGCCTCGCGGCTCCATTCGGTCTGCCGCCACTCATACGGCTCGCGGGTGCTGACCACCTGCGCCAGGTCGAGCCCGGCCAGGCCGCAGAAGCCGCGCGCGGCCTGCAGCGCCTGCGCGATCACCGCGTCGTCCGCGTCCTGCGCTTCGGCCAGCGCGACGATGCAGCCGCTCTGCGCCCCACTGCTGCGCAGCAGCCGGGTCAGCCGCCGGGTGTCGACCCCGGCGATGGCCACGGTGCCGCTGTCGCGCAGATAGTCCGGCAAGGTTTTGCCGGCGCGCCAGTTCGACGACAGCAACGGCAGATCCTTGATCACCAGCCCGGCGGCATGCACCTGCGCGGCCTCGACGTCCTGCGCATTGGTGCCGACGTTGCCGATGTGCGGGTAAGTGAGGGTGACGATCTGCCGGCTGTAGCTCGGGTCGGTGAGGATTTCCTGGTAGCCGGTGATCGCGGTGTTGAACACCACTTCGCCGACCGTCTGCCCCGCCGCGCCGATCGAACGACCACGAAAAACCGAGCCGTCGGCGAGAACCAGGACGGCTTGAGGCAGCTTGGACAACATGAAACTCTCCGAAATGCGCCGCGGGGATGGAAGCGGATGCAGGACTGCGGTGGGCCGTGACCTGAGCCACGGCGGGCGCGTCGCCTGCGGCGCAGACAGCCGGCCAAGGGTGGGTGGCGGCAAGCCCGCGCGAAAATGGCGCACAAAATTTGCGGAAGTATAGTGCCCGCCGATTCGGCCCTGTCCGCTTGCAGGCGGCTCGCACCGCTGTCCGCGCCCGTGTCAACACCGCCGCACCGCGCCCTTTTTTTGCTGCAAATCGCGCCATGTCCGCCCTGCTGCCCCCGCCGCGCCGCCTGCCGCTGGCCGCGATCGTTGCCGCGGTGGTCGCGCTGCATGCAGCATTGCTGCTGGCGCTGAGCCGTATCGCCCTGCCGCCGCCAGCGATGCGCGAAGCGGCGCGCGAAACGGTGCAGGTGGCACTGCTCGCCCCGCAACCGGCACCGCGCACCGCCACCCCGCGCGAGGTGCGCGAGGTGCCTCCCGCGCCGCCGATCGCCCGAATGCCCCCGCGACCTTCGCTGGTGCCGACACCCCCGCACCCGGCTCCCGCGCCGCCGCCCCGCCCCGAGCCCAGGATCGCGC
>CAYMDM010000016.1:0-35413 GCA_964389235.1 uncultured Burkholderiaceae bacterium | reverse complement strand
TGCGCCGCTGGTGCGCCGCGCACACCGCGGCCGAACTCCAGGCGCTGGCCGCCGCGCACGACCTGCCGCTGCGCGCCTGGGCGCTGCCGGCGTAGCAAAAACGGCGCTCGCCGCCGCAGCCGTCCACGCCGTGGGCGCCGGATTCCACCCGGCGGCCCCCGCAGGGCGCTGCAGCGAGCAAACCCTTGTGTCGTACTGGACGGGAGCCGCGCCGTTTGCCGGCATGGTCGATGCGCAATGTAAACCGGCCAGAGTCGTTAATTTGTTCCGATTTTTCGGGGCAACGGTACCCGGGTCGTCCGCTGCGCAGCGGCGATTCCGGCCAAACTCCCATCTCATGACACCCTCTGCCTACGGCATGCCGCGTGCCCCCCAAACCGCCCCGACCGCGCCCCCACTGCTGCACCGCCGCCTGCTGCGCACCCAGCGGTTTCGCGGCTTCACCCTGGTCGAGCTGATGCTGGCGATCGTGCTGCTCGGGGTATTGATCGCCATCGCGGTGCCGCTTTATGGCAACTACCGCCTGCGGGTGCAGAACGCGCAGGCCGTGCTCGACATCACCACCATATCGATGGCGATACAGAGCTACGAAACCTACAACCAGAAGCTGCCCGACAGCCTGGCCGACGTCGGCATGGCCGGCAAGCTCGACCCCTGGGGGCATCCGTACGTCTACTACAACATCGTCGAAAACGGCAAAGGCCACGCCCGCAAGGACAAGGCGCTGAACCCGATCAACACCGATTACGACCTGTTCAGCCCGGGGCCGAACGGGGTGTGGAAATCGCAGATTTCGCAGAAGTCCAGCCTCGACGACATCATCCGCGCCAACAACGGGGCGTACATCGGCGTCGCGGCCAATTACTGACCCGGGCGCCCGATGAACCCCGCTTCGCTGCTGCGCCGCCTGCGCCTGCTCGACAGCCGGCTGGGGCGGCGGCTGTTCGCGCTGTTCGTCGCCTCCGCGCTGTTGCCGCTGGCGGTGTCGGACTGGCTGACCCTGCACACCGTCGGCCAGTCGCTGCGCGAACAGGCCACGCAGGCGCAGGCGCGGCTGACCCACGACCTCAGCCGCGCGGTGTTCGACCGGCTGCTCACCGCCCGTTCGCTGCTGCTCAGCCTGCCCGCAGCCGGCGCTCCCACCGCGGCGCAGCAGGCCGAACTCGGCCATGCCTTTGCCGCGCTGGCCGATCTGGACGACCAGGGCCGCATCGTCTGGCACGACGCCGCAGGTGCGAACCTGGGAAGCGACTGGGCCAACGGCATCGGCCAACTCGCCGCGCAGCCGATCAACACCCTCTCATCGGACGGCACGGCCAGCGACGCCCTGAGCGCTGCGCTGCGCGTGCTGCCGGCCCCCAGCGGCCAGCCGCCACGGGTGCTGCTGGCCCTGCTCGACGCCGGACGGCCGCGCTGGGTGGCCGAACTGCGCCCGGACTTTCTCTGGCAGCCGCTGCGCGACGCCCCGCGCGACACCGCGTGGGCCGTGCGCGACGCGCAAAGCGGGCTGCTGCTTGCGCAAAGCGAGGGCGCGAGCGATCCGCCCGACGCCGCGCAGACCGCGCGCAGCCGCTCGCTGCTGTTTCTGCGCTCGGACTTCGCCGCGGCCGACTGGCAGTTCGACACCCACGGCGCGTTGCCGCAGGCGCGCTGGATGGGCTGGCCGCTGGCCTCGTGGCTGCAGCTCGCAGCAGCCGCCACCCTGTTGCTCATTGCCTTGCTCGCGGTGGCGCAGATCCGCCGCACCCTGGTGCCGCTCGACCGCCTGACCGCAGGTGCAAACCGCCTCGGCGCCGGCGAGCTGGACGCGCGGGTGGACGTGCGCAGCGACGACGAACTCGGCGACCTGTCGCGCGCCTTCAACCACATGGCGCAGCGCCTCGGCCAGCAGGTCGATGCGCTGCAGGCGCTGGCCGCGATCGACCGCGACATTCTCGAAGGCGCCGGGCTGGCGCGCGTGGCCGAGCAGATCGTGCAGCGGCTGCACGCGCTGTACCCCGACCGCCACGCCGCGCTGCTGTGGCGGGAGGCGCCGGATGCGCTGCGGCTGCACCGGCGCAGCGCGCGCGGCGAGCATATTGCCGATGGGGTGCAGCCGCCGGCGGACTGGGACCATCTGCGCAGCGAACAGGTCTGCACCGTCGACGCCCGTTGCGCCAGCGCCTGGGCCCCGTTGCTCGGCCTGCCGGCCGGAGCCGCGCTGGCGCTGCTGGCGGTCAAGCACGACGGACGCACCCGCGCCGTGCTCGCGCTGGCGCTCGACCCCGCCACATCGCCCGATCCGCAGGCCGAACTGCAGCCGGTGCGCGACCTGCGCGATCGCTTCGCGGTGGCGTGGATCGCCCGCGAACGCGAGCGCGACCTCGTTCATCAGGCCACGCACGACAGCCTCACCGGGCTGCGCAACCGCAGCGGTCTGCACGCCTGGCTCGACGCCGCGCTGGGCGGCGCGGCGCCTTCGCCGCTGGCGGTGCTGTTCATCGACCTCGATGCGTTCAAGCAGATCAACGACCGTCACGGCCACGACCGCGGCGATGCGCTGCTCCGCATCGCCGCCGAGCGGCTGCGCGCCACGGCGCCGCCCGGCGCCTGCGTGGCCCGCCAGGGTGGTGACGAATTCGTCGTGGTGCTGCCGCAGGCCGATGCCGCCAGCGCCCGCGCCTGGGCGGATGACGCGATACGCCGTCTGGCCGAGCCGCTGAGCATCGGCCCCCAGCGCCATGCCGTCGGCGCCAGCATCGGCATCGCGCTGGCCCCGCAGCACGGCACCACCCGGCAGGAGCTGATGCGCTGCGCCGACATCGCCCTCTACGCGGCCAAGGCCGCCGGCCGCGGCCGGGCCGCGGTGTTCACCCCGGCGCTGGACGAACAGGCGCGCGAGCAGGCGGTGCTCGGCGAGGAACTGCGGCAGGCGCTGGCCGCGCGCGCGCTGATCGCGCACTACCAGCCGCGTGTGGACGCGGTGGGTGGGCGCGTGCGCAGCGTCGAGGCACTGGCGCGCTGGCCGCATCCCCGCCGCGGGCTGGTGGCGCCGGGCCGCTTCATTCCGGTGGCCGAGGCAACCGGGCAGATCAACACCCTGGGCGCACTGATGCTCGACCTCGCCTGCGCGCAGATGGCGCGTTGGCGGCAGCAGGGGCTGGGCATCGAGCAGGTGTCGGTCAACGTATCGGCGCCGCAGTTCCGCCCGGGCGATCTGGTCGGGCAGGTGCGCGACGCCCTCGCGCGCCACCGCCTGCCGCCGCAGGCGCTGGAACTCGAAATCACCGAAAGCCTGCTGGTCGACGACACCGCACGCGCCGGCGCGCAGCTCGCCGCGCTGCGCGAAATGGGGGTGTCGATTTCCCTCGACGACTTCGGCACCGGCTACGCCTCGATGGCGGCGCTGCGCCGGCTGCCGCTGGACGCGATGAAAATCGACCGCTCCTTCGTTATCGATCTGGAGACCGACCCCGGCGCGCTGGCCGTCGTGCGCGCCATCGTCTCCCTCGCCCAGGCCAGCGGGCTGCGGCTGGTTGCCGAGGGCGTCGAAACCCCGCGGCAGGCGCAGGTGCTGCGCGAACTCGGCTGCGACGAACTGCAGGGCTTTCTGTTCAGCCGCCCGCTACCCGCCGAGCAGATCACCCCGGCCGCCCTCGCTGCGCTGCCGGCCTGACCCGGCTCGCGCCGGGTGGGCGCGCGCGGCAGCCGTCACATCGCCCCCGCGGCGGCGGCCCTACCATCGGCGACATGCAATCTTGGCTGTTTCTGTTCGGCGCGATCGCGTTTGAGGTCATCGGCACCACCGCGCTCAAGGCGACCGAGGGGTTCACCCGGCCGCTGCCGGCGGCGGTGGTGGTCGTGGCGTATGCGCTGGCGTTCTACCTGCTGTCGCGCACCATGCAGACCATCCCGATGAGCATTTCCTACGCCGTGTGGTCGGGGGTGGGCATTGTGCTGATCACCGTCATTGGCCTGGTGCTCTACGGCCAGCGGCTGGATGCGGCGGCGCTGCTGGGCATCGGTCTGATCCTCGCCGGGGTGCTGGTCATCCATCTGTTCTCGCGCTCGGCGGCGCACTGAGCGCGGCGCGCAGGCGCAGGCGACGTTCGCTGCGGCGCGGCTGTATCGACCGCTGCCCCGCACGTGCCGTCACGGCCCCCGCGCGCCCCACGGCGCCACATCTCGAGCCACCGGCATCACCCCTTTGGGGTGACCGCCCCAGTCCCTGACAGCGATTGATCGATTCCGTCGATCAAGTCCGGCGAAATTCTGCGTTGGACGGGTTCATGCGCAAGGGCTAATGTTTCGACATCTTTGATCGAAACACCTGCCATCATGAACTCGTTCGATACATCCCGTCGCGCTGCGTTGCGCGGCACCTTGGTCGCCGGGCTGGCCACGGCCGGCAGCCTCGGCGTGGCCCGCGCCGCGCAAACGTCCGCCGATGCCGCCGCGGCGCTGCTGCCGCAAGGTGCGAAAACCCTGGCCGAGCTGCAGAAGGCGCTGGCCGCCGCGCCGCGCCGGCGCGATTTCAAGACCGTGCCGATGATCCTCACCGACCGCAGCCAGTGGGACGCCGAGGCGCTGGATCTGGTGCTCAAGTATGCCGGCGGCCCCAGGCAGGTGTGGGACAACACCGCGCTCGAAGGCCCGTGGCTGAACCTGATGCGCAATGCGATGAATGCGCAGATCTGGTCGTTCGGCCACCCCGATTTCCTGGCCGTGTCCGCCACCCACGGCCCGGCGCACCTGGCGCTGTATGACGACGCGACCTGGGCCAAATACCGCTTTGCCGATCTGCTCAAGGGCAAGGCCAAGACCAACGTCTGGATCAAGACTCCGCCAGCTGCTGCGGCGTTGCCCGCGGATTACGAAAACCCGGCCGGGGTGTTTTCCCCGGCGGACAACGCGATTCCCGTGCTGCAGCGCCGCGGCGCGGTGTTTTTCGCCTGCCACAACGCGATCTGGGAATTCAGCGAGGCGCTGATCAAGAAGGGCCACAACCCGGACAAGTTGTCGCACGAGGCGCTGGCCGCGGAACTCACCAACCACCTCGTCCCCGGCGTGGTGCTCACCCCGGGCATCGTCGCCACCATCGTCGAACTGGAAAACGCGGGCTACCGCTACACCGCGTCCTGATTTTTCACCGGAGGAGAAACCGCATGAACACCCGCAAACACCCCGCCCTGCGGCCGCTGGCCGCCACCCTGGCGCTGGCGCTGGCCGCGCTGCTGCCTGCTGCGCACGCGCAATCGAGCCAATCAAGCGATACCGGCTGGGACGGCAAGGTGCAGCCGCCCGCTTACCAAGGCCGCATTTTCCCGCCGTGGCAACACGGGGCGAACAACCCGGCGATCAACAAAGGGCTGGAGTTCACCGTCCCCGAGGTCAACGACCTGCCGGACTTTCACGGCGACCCACAGACCGCCAAACTCAACATTTTCGTCGCTGGCAACTACTACTTCGCGATGGCGCCGCTGGTGCAGGCGTTTGAAAAGCTGCACCCCGAGTACCGCGGCAAGATCTTTTACGAAACCCTGCCGCCGGGCATTCTGCTCAAGCAGATGCACGCCGGCGGCACCATCACCGTCGGCAACATGACCTGGACGGTCAAGCCCGATGTGTTCGCCGCCGGGCTGAAGAAGATCAACGCGGCGATCGCCGACGGAACGCTGGTGGGCCCGGCGATTCCCTACGTGAGCAACGATCTGACCATCATGATCGCCAAGGGCAACCCGGGGCACGTCACCAGCCTGGCCGATCTGGGCAAACCGGGAGTGCGGCTGTCGATGCCCAACCCGGAATGGGAAGGGGTGGCTCGGCAGATCAAGGCCTCGCTGGTCAAGGCCGGTGGCGACGCGCTCGAGAAGGCGGTGTACGACACCAAGGTCAAGAATGGCGAAACGGTGCTCACCCACATCCACCACCGCCAGACCCCGCTGTATCTGATGCAGGGCGTCGCGCAGGCTGGGGTGACGTGGAAGTCCGAAGCGATTTTCCAGGAGCAGGCGGGGCACCCGATCAGCCATGTGGACATTCCGCCGCAGGACAACACCACGGCGATCTACGCCGCCGCTGTGGTCAAGGGCGCGGCGCACCCCAAGGCCGGCAAAGCCTGGGCCGAGTTCCTGCGCTCGCCGCAGGCGCTGGCGATTTTCGAGCGCTACGGCTTCAAACCCGCCACCGCTGCGCCGCACGCCGGCTGACGCCTCCCCTTCCTCTCTCTTCTTCCTCGTTATCGCCCGGCGCTGCCGGGCTTTTTTTCGCCCCGATTTTCCCGGCCGCAAGCGGGAAAATTTCACGCTGCCTGCGCGCCGGAATTGCGCGCGCAGGGTTGATTTTGGCTGGGGGCGGTAGCACACTGAACCTGACGGACGGCACCGCGCCGACCGCCGCCTCCCGCAGCAGACGGGCCAGCCGAAAACAGGAGATCACCGCCACCACACGTCCCGCAGCCGTTTTGCAGCGCAGGCCGGGCGCGGCCTGCATCCGTTTCCACTCAACATGGAGGTTCACCATGAATCTGACCATCAGCGGCCACCACATGGAAGTCACCCCGGCACTGCGCAGCTACGTCGAGAGCAAGCTCGACCGCGTGGTGCGACATTTCGATCAGGTGGTCAACGTCAACGTGCTGTTGAGCGTGGAAAACCTCAAGGAGAAAGAAAAGCGCCAGCGGGCCGAATGCAATCTGATGGTCAAGGGCAAGCAGATCTTCGTCGAGTCGCAACACGCCGACCTCTACGCCGCGATCGACTCGCTGGTCGACAAGCTCGACCGCCAGGTGGTCGAGCACAAAAACCGCATGCGCGACCACGCCGCCACCGCGTCCAAGCATCTGGTCAACTGAACGCGCAACTCACCTCAACGACCCGGGTGCCGCAGCGCTCGCCCTGCGGCACCCGCCCGCACCCCCTCCCGATCCGCCCGCCGCAGGCTATGTCTCGCGCCTGCCGCGCCGGGTTCCGGCCGTCACGCTGCAGGGCTACACTGCCTGCCTTCGTCTGACCCCCACCCCGCTCATGAACCGTCTCGCCCAGATCCTGCCGCCGGCGCACGTGCAGTTGGACGTCGATGTCAGCAGCAAAAAGCGCGCTTTCGAATACGCCGGGCTGCTGTTCGAAAACCACCTCGGTCTCAACCGCGCCACCGTCACCGACAATCTGTTCGCCCGCGAGCGGCTGGGATCGACCGGTCTGGGCGAGGGCGTGGCGATTCCCCACGGCCGCATCAAGGGGCTCAAGCAGCCCAGCGCCGCGCTGATCCGGCTGCGCCAGCCCATCGCTTTCGAGGCGCCGGACAATGCGCCGGTGAGCCTGCTGGTGGTGCTGCTGGTGCCCGAAAGCGCCGCCGCCAAGCATCTGGAACTGCTGTCGACCATTGCCGAAATGCTGTCCGACCCGGCGCTGCGCGCCGACCTGCAGCAGATGACCGACCCGGCGCAGCTGCACCAGCGCATCAGCGTCTGGGCGCCGATGCAGACCGCCGCCTGATGCCAGGCCGCAGCCCGCGGCTGCCGGCGCTGCGTTGCCGCGGCGCCTTCGGTGGCTGGGTGGGCTGCGCCGTGACATCCCCGCCGACCGCGCGATGAAAGCCTCCACCCTGGCCGCAGAGCGCCTGTTCGAGGCCAATGCCGCACTGCTCAAGTGGGAGTGGATCGCGGGGCAGGACAACCCGGAGCGCCGCTTCGACACCGCCGCGGTCGAGGGCGCCACTTCCGGCGCAGACCTTGTCGGCTACCTCAACTACATCCACCCGTATCGCGTGCAGATCCTCGGCTGGCGCGAGGTGGACTATCTCAACAACTCCGCGCCGGAAGACCGGCTGCGCCGCATCCGCCGCATCATCGGGCTGATGCCCCCGGCGCTGGTGCTGGCCGACGGCCATCAGCCGCCGCCCGGGCTGGCCGATGAATGCAACGCGGCCGGCGTGCCGCTGTTTCGCACCCGCGAAACTGCCGCGTTCACCATCGACGTGCTGCGGGCGTATCTGTCCAAGCACTTCGCCAACCGCATCACCCAGCACGGGGTGTTCATGGACATCCTCGGCGTGGGCACGCTGCTGACCGGCGAGGCCGGGCTGGGCAAGAGCGAGCTGGGGCTGGACCTGATCACCCGCGGGCACGGGCTGGTCGCCGACGACTGCGTCGACCTGCTGCGGGTGGCGCAGAACACCATCGAGGGCCGCTGCCCGCCGCTGCTGCAGAACCTGCTGGAAGTACGCGGCATCGGCCTGCTGGACATCAAGACCATCTTCGGCGAAACCGCGGTGCGGCGAAAAATGCGTCTGCGGCTGATCTGCCACCTGATGCGGCGCGAGGAAATCGACCGCCACCACGACCGCCTGCCGCCCGGCAATCTGACTGAAGACGTGCTCGGTGTGCCGATACGCAAGGTGTTCATTCCGGTCGGCCCGGGGCGCAACCTCGCGGTGCTGGTCGAGGCCGCGGTGCGCAACCACATCCTGCAACTGCGCGGCATCGACACCCTGGCCGAGTTCCAGCAGCGTCAGCGCCAGGCGATGATCGACGGTGACGGCGGCGACGACTGAGCCGCCTGAGTTGCGGCCTGAAGCCTCGCCGACTCAGGCGCTGCCCGGCTCGGGCTTTCTGGCGTGCGGGCAGGCCGCCTTGTCCTTGCAGCGGGCGTAGAGCTGCAAGGAGTGCTCCTGCAACTCGAAGCCGTTTTCGGCGGCGATTTTTTTCTGCCGACGCTCGATTTCGGCGTCGACGAACTCCACCACCCGGCCGCAGTCCAGGCACAGCAGATGGTCGTGGTGGCTGCCTTCGTTGAGCTCGAAAATCGACTTGCCCGACTCGAAATGGCTGCGCAGCAGAATGCCCGCCTGCTCGAACTGGGTGAGCACGCGATACACCGTGGCCAGCCCGAAGTCCTGGTTTTCTTCGAGCAGCAGACGGTAGACGTCTTCGGCGGTGAGGTGGCGCTGCTGGCTTTTCTGGAACAGCTCCAGAATGCGCAACCGCGGCTGGGTGACTTTGAGCCCGGTGGTGCGCAGGCCTTGTGCATTGGTCGGTGCCATGGCGGAGGCAGCGGCAAAGGCGCTGTTCAGTAGAATCGCGGCCATCTTAAACGACCCGGCTGCCGTGTTGTAGCGGCGATTCCCGATGCGGTTTTTCCCCTCATTGCCGCGCGGCGCGCGCCTCGCCGCCCTGGCCGCAGCTCTGTGTTCGAGCGCGCTGCTGGCCGCGTGCAGCAGCACCGGCGCCGACCTGACCTCGATGCTGCGCCCCTATCGCCCGGCGGTGATCCAGGGCAACTTCGTCTCGCACGAAATGGCCGAGGAAATCAAACCGGGCATGAGTCGCGAGCAGGTGCAGTCCATCCTCGGCACCCCGCTGCTCAAAACCGTTTTCAACGCCGACCGCTGGGAATACGTGTTCAGCCTGCGCGAAGGCTACAAGCCGCCGATCGTCCGCCGCTTCTCGGTGTACTTCGACAAGGAAGGCCGGGTGCTGCGCACCGACGGCGACCCGCTGCCGTCGGAAGAAGAATTCGTGCAGCAGATCAACGCGCTGCGCGGCAGCAAACCGCGGGGCTTGAGCGAGTCGGCGCTGGAGGCGGAAATCGCCGCGGCGAAAAAGGCCGAGGAAAAGGCCGAGGCGGGTGCCGCCAAACGCCCGCAGCCGACCGCCTCCGGGCCGCTGACGGTGTATGCCCCGCCGGCGGAAATCGCTGCGCTGCAGCCGCAGGCCGGCCCGGCCGCGGCAGCGTCGGGCGCCGGGCAGTGATCATCTCGATGAAAGGCGCCGCGTGATTCCTTCTGCCGATTCCCTGGCCGTGGCCATTGCCGGCGCCGGCGGGCGCATGGGCCGCACCCTGATCGAAGCGGTGCTGGCCGCGCCCGACTGCCGCCTCGCCGCCGCGCTGGAGCAGCCGGGCAGCGCGCTGCTCGGGCAGGACGCCGGCGCCTTCGCCGGGGTGCACACCGGGGTGCACATCCGCAGCGATCTGCACGCGGCGATCCAGAACACGCAGGTGTTCATCGACTTCACCCGCCCCGAAGGCACGATGGCGCATCTGTCGGCGTGTGAAGCGGCCGGGGTGCGCATGGTCATCGGCACCACCGGGTTCAGCGACGAGCAGCTCGCGCGCATCCGCGCCGCCTCGCAGCGCATCGCCATCGTCATGGCGCCCAACATGAGCATCGGCGTCAACGTGGTATTCCGGCTGCTCGATCAGGCCGCGCGCGCGCTGGCGCAGGGCTATGACATCGAGATCATCGAAGCCCACCATCGCCACAAGGTCGACGCGCCCTCGGGCACCGCGCTGAAAATGGGCGAAATCGTCGCCCGCGCGGTCGGCCGCGATCTGCGCGAATGCGCGGTCTACGGGCGCGAAGGCGTGACCGGCGAGCGCGACCCGTCGACCATCGGCTTTGCCACGGTGCGCGGCGGCGACATCGTCGGCGACCACACGGTGCTGTTCGCCGGCACCGGCGAGCGCATCGAAATCACCCACCGCTCCAGCAGCCGCGCCAACTACGCGCTGGGCAGTTTGCGTGCCGCGCGCTTTCTCGCCACGCGCAGCAGCGGGCTGTTCGACATGCTCGACGTGCTGGGCCTGAAGGACACCGCCAACCGCGCATGAACGGCCTGCAGCAGTTCTGGAACGGCGGCGACCTCCTCAGCCATCTGGTCGCGCTGCTGCTGCTGCTGATGTCGATTGCCAGTTGGGTGACGATCCTGTGGAAATCGTGGCTGCTGGCGCGGGCCGTGCGCGCGGTGCCACGCGGCATCGATGCCTTCTGGGCCGCACCGCAACGCAGCAGCGCCGCCGCCGCCACTGCCGCAGCCGACCCCACCGGACTGGCCGCGCTGCTGGCCGGCACCGCCGCGCGGCTCACCCAGCCCGACGCTGCCCACGCTTGGCAGCCGCGCGATGACCGGGTGATGCGCGAACTGCGCGAAGCGCTGCGCGCAGCGCAGCGGCGGCTGCAGTCGGGCCAAGTGCTGCTCGCCAGCGTCGGCAGCACGGCGCCGTTCGTCGGGCTTTTCGGCACCGTCTGGGGCATCTACCACGCGCTGGAAGCCATTTCCGCCAGCGGCCAGTTCGGCATCGACAAGGTCGCCGGCCCGGTCGGCGAGGCGCTGATCATGACCGCTGCCGGTCTGGCCGTGGCGATTCCGGCGGTGCTGGCCTACAACGCGCTGGGCAAGCGGGCGCGCCGGGTGTCGGGGCTGCTCGAAGGCTTCGCCCACGACCTGCAGCGCCTGCTCACTGCCGGCTGAACCGCGGTAAACCTCGCGATGGCTTTCGGCAGCTTCGACGACGGCGACGCCGACAACGGCGAGGCGATGAGCGACATCAACATGACGCCGCTGATCGACGTGATGCTGGTGCTGCTGGTGATTTTCATCATCACCGCGCCGCTGCTGACCGGCGCGCTCAAGCTCGATCTGCCCAAGGTCGCCGCGCCCGCAGCGCAGACCCAGCCCAAGGCGCTGGCGATCGCCATCCGCGCGGGCGGCCAGCTCTATCTGGACGAACAGCCGATCACCGCCGCGGCGCTGGCCGCGCGCATGCAGCAGGCCGCGCAGGCCAACCCCGACACCGAAGTGCGCATCAGCGCCGACACCGCCACCCCTTACGGCACCGTCGCGCAGGTGCTGGGTGCGGCGCAACAGGCCGGGCTGCAGCGCATCGGCCTGATCACCCAGCCGCCGGCCGGCCACGCCTCCGCTGCCGCGCACTGACCCAGCGCGGGGGATCCCACGCGGCGCTCGCCGCCGCGCGCTCACTGCTTGAAGTGGTAGTAGGTCTGGTTGAGGTAGGCGGCGATGTCCTTGACCTCTTCCGGGAACAGATCGTGGTTGAGCTGGGTCACGCACATCTGGGTGAACGCGACCAGCTGCGCCGGGTTGTGCACCTTTCGGTCGGAGCGGGTGTACATCGCCGCGGCCTGCCCCATCATGCGCTGCGCATGGCATTGCGCGCACTTGAGCTGCTCGTAGAACTTCTGCCCCTTGGCGATGTCGGCGCCGGCCAGCGGGTCGGCGGCGTGGGCGGCGCCGATCGAACTGCCCATCATCAGCGCCAGCGCGGCGCAGGCAAACCCCATGGACTTGCGGCTCATCGAGATCTCCTCCGGACAGGTATCGGCCGATACGCCGATCGGCGTGGTTGTAACGGGAGTTTGCTGCGCCCCACCCGGCCTGTCCACGACAGCCCCGTCAGTCTTGGGGGATATCGCGGGGCAGGCGGCGCCATCGCGGCGGCCCCGGTGCAGCCACCGTCCGCACCAGCGCCGCGCCACTAAACTGCAAGCCTTGCCGCGCCGCGTGGCCTCAGATGCTCGATGCCGCGCGCTGCCGGCCCTCCCCGTCCCCATTCCCGTTCCATGCAAGACCAGTACGACGCCAGACAAGTGGAAAGCGCCGCGCAGGCGCATTGGCAGGCCCTCGATGCCTACCGCGTGCGCGAGGACAAGCCGGGCGCCAAGTTCTACGCCTGCTCAATGCTGCCCTACCCCTCGGGCAAGCTGCACATGGGCCATGTGCGCAACTACACCATCAACGACATCCTCGCGCGCTATCTGCGCATGAACGGGCACAACGTGCTGATGCCCATGGGCTGGGACGCCTTCGGGCTGCCGGCGGAAAACGCGGCGATGAAAAACAAGGTGCCGCCGGCGAAGTGGACTTACGACAACATCGCCTACATGAAAAAGCAGATGAAGGCGATGGGGCTGGCGATCGACTGGAGCCGCGAAGTCGCCACCTGCTCGCCCGACTATTACAAGTGGAACCAGTGGCTGTTCCTGAAGATGCTGGACAAAGGCATCGCCGAGCGCCGCACCCAGGTGGTCAACTGGGACCCGGTCGATCAGACCGTGCTGGCCAACGAGCAGGTGATCGACGGCCGCGGCTGGCGCAGCGGCGCGCTGGTGGAAAAGCGCGAGATTCCCGGCTACTACCTCAAGATCACCGACTACGCCGAGGAGCTGCTCGCCGCGGTGGCCGACCCGGCGGACAAGAATTTTCTCTCCGGCTGGCCCGAGCGGGTGCGGCTGATGCAGGAAAACTGGATCGGCAAGAGCGCGGGGGTGCGCTTTGCCTTCCCGCACAGCATCCGCGACAAAGAAGGGGAGCTGATCCAGGACGGGCGGCTCTACGTGTTCACCACGCGGGCCGACACCATCATGGGCGTGACGTTTTGCGCCGTCGCGCCCGAGCACCCGCTGGCCGCGCACGCGGCGGCGGACAACCCGGAGCTGGCCGCCTTCATCGAGCGCTGCAAGCAAGGCGGCACCACCGAGGCCGAGCTGGCGCTCAAAGAAAAGGAAGGCATGCCCACCGGGCTTTCGGTGACGCATCCGCTCACCGGCGATGCGGTGCCGGTGTGGGTCGGCAACTATGTGCTGATGAGCTACGGCGACGGCGCTGTGATGGGCGTGCCGGCGCACGACGAGCGCGACTTCGCCTTCGCCAAAAAATACGGCCTGCCGATCCAGCAAGTGGTGGCGGTCGAGGGAGAGACCTTTTCCACCGACGCCTGGGCCGAGTGGTATGGCGACAAACAGCGCGGGCGCTGTGTGCACTCGGGCGTGCTCGACGGGCTGGATTACCGCGCAGCGGTGGACAAGGTCGCGGCGCTTCTGGCCGAAAAGGGCCTGGGCGAAAGGCGCACCACCTGGCGGTTGCGCGACTGGGGCATCTCCCGCCAGCGCTACTGGGGCACGCCGATTCCCATCATCCACTGCGACGACTGCGGCGCAGTGCCCGTGCCAGAAAAAGACCTGCCGGTGGTGCTGCCCGAGAACCTGATTCCCGACGGCAGCGGCAACCCGCTGGCCAAATGTGCCGAGTTCGTCAACGTGCCCTGCCCGACCTGCGGCAAACCGGCGCGGCGCGAAACCGACACCATGGACACCTTCGTCGATTCGAGCTGGTACTTCATGCGCTACACCTGCGCCGACAACGCGCAGGCCATGGTCGACGCCCGCACCGACTACTGGATGCCGATGGACCAGTACATCGGCGGCATCGAGCACGCCATCCTGCACCTGCTGTACGCGCGCTTTTGGACCAAGGTGATGCGCGACCTCGGGCTGGTCAAGGTCGACGAGCCGTTCCAGCGCCTGCTCACCCAGGGCATGGTGCTCAACCACATCTATTCGCGCAAAACGCCGCAGGGCGGCATCGAATACTTCTGGCCGCACGAGGTGGAGAACGTGTTCGATGCGCAGGGCAAGATCGTCGGCGCCAGGCTCAAGGCAGACGGCTCGCCGGTGGATTACGGCGGCGTCGGCACCATGAGCAAAAGCAAGAACAACGGCGTCGATCCGCAGGAGCTGATCGACCGCTTCGGCGCCGACACCGCGCGGCTGTTCACCATGTTCGCTGCCCCGCCGGAAGCCACACTGGAGTGGAACGACGCCGCAGTCGAAGGCGCGCATCGCTACCTCAAGCGGGTGTGGACGTTTGCCGCGCGCCATGCCGAGCTGCTGCGCAGCGCACGCGGCGCCCCGGCCACCAGCGAGGCCGCGCGCGCGCTGCGGCGCGAGGTGCATACCGTGCTGCGGCAGATCCAGCATGACTACGAGCGCATGCAATACAACACCGTGGTCTCGGGCTGCATGAAACTGCTCAACGCGCTCGAAGCCTTCAAACCCGACGGCAGCTCGGGCGACCCTGCGGCGCTGCGCGAAGGGCTTTCGGTGCTGCTGCGCGCGCTCTACCCCGCCTGCCCGCACATCACCCACGCGCTGTGGCAGGAACTGGGATACGCCGCTGCGCAGGGCGATCTGCTCGACGTGCCGTGGCCGCAGGTCGATGAGGCGGCGCTGGTGCAGGACACCATCGAACTGATGCTGCAGATCAACGGCAAGCTGCGCGGCGCGATCTCGGTGCCGGCGGACGCCGACAAGGCGGCGATCGAAGCGGCGGCGCTGGCCGCGCCCGAATTCGCGCGCTTTGGCGAAGGCCGGACGGCGAAAAAAGTGGTCGTCGTTCCGGGCCGGCTGGTCAACGTGGTGGTGTGAAGGCGGCGACGATGAATCCAGGCCGCTGCCGCAACGCCGCCTGCCCTGCCGCGGCCCGCCGGCGGCTGCTGCGCGCCGGCGCGCTGGCGGTAATCGTCGGCAGCCTCGCGCTGCTCGCCGGGTGCGGCTTTGCGCTGCGCGGGTCGAGCGATCTGCATTTCGCCACGCTGTATGTGCAAGGGCCGGAGAACTCGGCGTTTGTCATCGACCTCAAGCGCGAGGTGCTGGCGACCACCTCGACACGGCTGGTCGGCAACCCGAAGGACGCGCAGGCGGTGTTTGAACTGCTGGGCGAGTCGCAGACCCAGGTGCCGATGGCCTACAACGCTGACGGCACGGTCGCGCAATACCAGCTGCGCTACAGCGTGCGCTACGCGCTGCGTACCCCGGGCGGGCAAGCGATTTTCCCGCCGCGCGAACTCACCCAGACCAGCAACCTCAGCTACAGCTCGGGCGCCACGCTGGCCAAGGCCAACGAGTCCGACCTGCTGTACCGCGGCATGCGCCGCGATCTGGTCAACCGGGTGATGGATCAACTCGCCGCCGCGCGCCTGCCCTGATGCAGATTTCCGCCGACCAGCTCGACGCCCACCTCGCCCGCGGTCTGCGCGGGCTTTACGCGGTGCAGGGCGACGAAACCCTGCTGGTCAACGAGGCGGTCGATGCGATTCGCGCGGCCGCTCGCCGCGCCGGGTTCGACGAGCGCGAAAGCCACCTCGCCGAGCGACAGTTCGACTGGGGCCGCCTGCTGGCCGGCAGCCGCGAGCTGAGCCTGTTCGGCGGCCGGCGCATCGTCGAGCTGCGCATCCCCAGCGGCAAGCCGGGGCGCGAGGGCGCCGAGGCGCTGGCCGCGCTGGCGCGCGATCTGCCGGGCGATGTGCTGCTGCTGATCGTGCTGCCGCGGCTGGACGCGGCGACGCAGAAATCCGCCTGGTTCACCGCGCTGGCCGAGGCCGGGGTCGCGGTGCGGGTGGACACGGTCGAGCTGGCGCAGTTGCCGAGGTGGATTGCCGACCGGCTGCAGCGCCGCGGGCTGCAATTGCTGCCGGGCGAGGCCGGGCGCGCGCTGCTGGACTTTCTGGTCGCGCGGGTCGAGGGCAATCTGCTCGCCGCGCACCAGGAAGTCGAAAAACTCGCGCTGCTGTGCCCGCCGGGGCCGCTGGACCCGGAAGTGGTCGAGTCCGCCGTGCTGGATGTGGCGCGCTACAGCGTGTTCAAGCTCGGCGAGGCGGTGCTCGGCGGCGACGTGCCGCGGCTGCTGCGCATGCTCGCCGGGCTGCAGGCCGAGGGCGTCGCGCCGGTGCTGGTGCACTGGACACTGGCCGACGATGTGCGCGCCTGGCTGCGTATCCGCCACGGGCTGGACGCCGGGCAGCCGCTGCCGCCGCTGCTGCGCGCCAACCGCGTCTGGGGAGTGAAGGAAAAACTGCTGCAGCGCGCGTTGCCGCGGCTGCACGCCCCCATGCTCGAGCGGCTGCTGCTGCTCGCGGCGCAATGCGATCTGGCGGTCAAGGGGCTGCGGCCCGAGGGGTTGCCACCCGACCCGTGGGACGCGCTGCGGGCATTGGCGCTGGCGATGACCGAGGCCGCGTCACCCGCACCGCCCACGGCGCGGCAAGGGCGGCGGCTGGTGCTGTTGCCGGGCGGGACGCCGTAGCGAGAATCGCCGCGGCCCAGACGCGCGGAAGCACGGCGCGGTCACGACTGACCCCCGCGCCTGGCCGCAAGGCGTTTGGCGCCACTGGCTGGCCGCCGGCGCCAAACGCCGCGATCGGAACAGCGGCTCGGAACGGCGGCTCAGGCGGCAAACCAGCGCCGCAGCACGTCCAGATCGACCACCCCCGCCCAACGCGCACCTGCGGGGCCGCGGCCGCTGGCCGGGGTGTCGCCGCTGCCCAGCCCGTCGAGCACGGCCAGCGCGCCGTCGAAGCGCTCATTCGCGGTGTAGGTGCCGGTGGTGACCACGGTGCGCAAGCCCGCGCCCAGCGCCGCGCGCAGGCCGTTGGTCGAATCCTCGAACGCCAGGCATTGCGAAGGGCGCAGCCCCATGCGCTCGAGCACCCAGGTGTAGATGCCGGGGTCGGGCTTTTTGCGCGGCACCACGTCGCCGGCGCCGATGACCTCGAACCGGCGCGTGCCGCTCGGCCCCAGCGTGGCGGCCAGCAGCGCCTCGACGTTTTCCGGCGTGGTGGTGGTGGCGATCGCCAGCCGCAGCCCGGCGCCAGTGGCTTCGTCGATCAGCCGCCGCACCCCGGGGCGCAACCCGATCGCGCCGGATTCGATCAGCGCGACGTAATGCGCGGTCTTGCGCCGGTGCAGGTCGGCAACGACGTCCTTGGCCTCGGGGCGACTGGCTGCGGCCGGATCGATTTCGTTCCACCACGCGAGCATGCGCTCCTTGCCGCCGGTGACGGCGAGCAGCCGGCCATAGGTCGCGACGTCCCACTGCCAGTCCAGTCCCGCATCGGCAAACGCCTGGTTGAAGGCGATGCGATGGCCGTCGCGCTCGGTTTCGGCCAGGGTGCCGTCGACGTCGAATATCAGCGCGCGCAGCTCGCTGCCCGCCGCGCTCATCGCCCGCCTCCGCACACCGCCGCGCGAGCGAGAAGCCTGGCATGGCGCGACTCGCCTGCACCGCTCATGCCGCGTCCTTCCATTTGATCGAGCAGCCGATGCTGGGGTATTGCTCATCCGGGCCGACGCCAGTGGCGGCGATCTGCTTCATTGCCTCGAACAGATCACGCCGGGTGTCGAGCGGCGCGGCCTGTTTGCGCGAGGCGTCGAGCTGGCCGCGGTACTCGAGCTTGAGGTCGGCGTTGAAGCCGAAAAAGTCCGGGGTGCACACCGCGCCGTATGCGCGCGCGACGGCCTGCGACTCGTCGAACAGATACGGGAAGGCAAAGCCGTGCTTGGCGGCGAACACCTTCATGTTGTCGAACGAATCTTCGGGGTAGGCGACGGTGTCGTTGCTGTTGATCGCCACCGCGCCGATGCCCAGCGCGCGCAGCTCATCGGTGTCACGCTTGATGCGGTCGGCCACGGCCTGCACGTAAGGGCAGTGGTTGCAGATGAACATCACCAGCAGCCCTTTGGGGCCGCGCACATCGGCCAGAGTGTGAGTGCGCCCGTCGATGCCGGGCAGGGAAAAATCTGGGGCGGCAAAGCCGCGTTGCAGGGGGTCGGCGGTGGCAGCCATGCGGTTTCTCCGGTGGGGTTTCAGGGACGCGCGGCGCAGACGACAACCCCGGCACGGGGCCGGGGTCGAAGGGTTATGCACCGCGCCGGACTCGACGCGGTTTTATACCGGCGATCAGTTGACCTTGGGGTCGAGCGCGCCTTTTTCGTAGCGCTTGTACATCTCTTCCAGGCTGATCGGCTTGATCTTGCTGGCCTTGCCTGCGGTGCCGAAGGCTTCGTAGCGGGCCTTGCAGATGTCCTTCATCGCCTTGGTCGAGGCGATGAGGAATTTGCGCGGGTCGAATTCCTTCGGATGGTCGTGCAGGAACTTGCGGGTCGCACCGGTGGACGCCATGCGCAGGTCGGTGTCGATGTTGACTTTGCGCACCCCGTGCTTGATGCCTTCGACGATTTCCTCGACCGGCACGCCATAGGTCTCGCCCATGTCACCGCCGTATTCGTTGATGATCTTGAGCCATTCCTGCGGCACGCTGGAGGACCCGTGCATCACCAGGTGCACGGTGGGAATGCGCTTGTGGATTTCCTTGATGCGGTCGATCGCCAGGATGTCGCCGGTCGGCGGACGGGTGAACTTGTACGCGCCGTGGCTGGTGCCGATCGCGATGGCCAGCGCATCGACGTGGGTCTTCTTGACGAAGTCGGCGGCTTCGTTGGGGTCGGTCAGCAGCTGGCTGTGGTCGAGCTTGCCTTCAGCGCCGATGCCGTCTTCCTCGCCGGCGGTGCCGGTTTCGAGCGAGCCCAGGCAGCCCAGCTCACCTTCGACCGACACGCCGCAGGCGTGCGCCATTTCAACGGTGCGACGGGTGACGTCGACGTTGTATTCGTAGCTGGTCGGGGTTTTGCCGTCGGTGCCGAGCGAGCCGTCCATCATCACCGAGCTGAAGCCGAGCTGGATGGAGCGCTGGCACACCGCGGGGCTGGTGCCGTGATCCTGGTGCATGCACACCGGGATGTCCGGGAATTCCTCGATCGCGGCGAGGATGAGGTGGCGCAGGAACGGCGCGCCGGCGTATTTGCGCGCACCGGCCGAGGCCTGGACGATGACCGGGGAGTCGGTCTCGGACGCGGCCTCCATGATGGCGCGCATCTGCTCCAGGTTGTTGACGTTGAAGGCGGGGACGCCGTAGGAATGCTCGGCCGCATGGTCGAGCAGTTGACGCAGGGAAATCAGGGCCATGTCGAGCTCCTTGAAGGGGGCGGAAAAATCTGGACTGCAATCAGGACAGCGGCTGCTTGGCGCGCTGCTGCAGGATGTCAAAAGCCGGCAAGGTCTTGCCTTCGAGCACTTCGAGGAAGGCGCCGCCGCCGGTGGAGATGTAGCCAACCTGGTCGGCGATGTCGTATTTGGCGATCGCCGCCAGGGTGTCGCCGCCGCCGGCAATCGAAAAGCCGGGGCTGGCGGCAATCGCCTGCGCCAGGGTCTTGGTGCCGTTTTCGAACGCGGCAAACTCGAACACCCCGACCGGGCCGTTCCAGACGATGGTGCCGGCGGCCTTGAGCTTGTCGGCCAGCATCTGCGCGGTCTTGGGGCCGATGTCCAGGATCATGTCGTCGGGGCCGACGTTCTTGGCGTCCTTGACCGTGGCCTTGGCGTCAGCGGCAAAGCGGTCGGCAACGACCACGTCCACCGGAATCGGCACCTCGGCGCCGCGCGCCTTCATCTTGTCCATCACCTTTCTGGCCTCTTCGACCAGATCAGGCTCGGCCAGGCTCTTGCCGATTGGCAGACCGGCGGCGAGCATGAAGGTGTTGGCGATGCCGCCGCCGACGATCAGGCCATCGACCTTGTCGGCCAGGCTCTGCAGGATGGTGAGCTTGGTCGACACCTTGGAGCCGGCAACGATGGCCACCAGCGGCCGCGCCGGGTTGGCCAGCGCGCGGTTGATCGCGTCGATCTCGGCCGCGAGCAGCGGGCCAGCGCAGGCAATCGGGGCGTATTTTGCGATGCCGTAGGTGCTGGCCTCGGCGCGGTGGGCGGTGCCGAAGGCGTCGTGCACGAAGATGTCGCACAGCCTGGCGTATTTCTGCGCCAGCGCGTCGTCGTTCTTTTTCTCGCCCTTGTTTAGGCGGCAGTTTTCCAGCAGCACCACGTCGCCCGGGCGCACGTCAAAGCCGCCGTCGACCCAGTTCTGCTGCAGCCGCACCGGCACGCCCAGCAGCTCGGACAGGCGTTTGCCCACCGGAGCGAGGGAGTCCTCGGGCTTGAACTCGCCCTCGGTCGGGCGGCCGAGGTGCGAGGTGATCATCACCCCGGCACCGGCGTCCAGCGCCATTTTCACCGCGGGCACCGAGGCGCGCACCCGGGTGTCTTCGGTGATTTCGCCCTGGTCGTTCAGCGGCACATTGAGGTCGGCGCGGATGAACACCCGCTTGTCTTGTGCAAAGCCGCGCTTGCACACTTCTTCGAAGGTCAGGATCTGCATGGGCTCGTCTCCTTGGATGCGTAAAGCCGCCGCTGCGGCGCGGCTGTCAAGCGCTGCGGGCGGCGGCGGGCGGGCATCGTTGCCGTGGAATCAGTGGGTGGCGACGTGCTTGACGAAGCGCATCATGTTGCAGGTGTAGCCGTACTCGTTGTCGTACCAGGAGACGACCTTGACGAAGGTCGGGTCCAGCGCGATGCCAGCCTCGGCGTCGAAAATCGACGGCATCGAGCAGCCGCGGTAGTCGGTGGACACGACCTTGTCCTCGGTGTAGCCGAGCACCCCTTTGAGCGCGCCTTCGGAGGCGGCCTTCATCGCCTTGCAGATGTCCTCGTAGCTGGCGGGCTTTTCGAGTTCGACGGTCAGGTCGACCACCGACACATCGGGCGTGGGCACGCGGAAGGCCATGCCGGTGAGCTTTTTGTTCAGCTCGGGAATGACCTTGCCGACGGCCTTGGCCGCGCCGGTGCTCGACGGGATGATGTTGTCCATGATGCCGCGGCCGCCGCGCCAGTCCTTGCTCGACGGGCCGTCCACGGTCTTCTGCGTCGCGGTGGCCGCGTGCACCGTGCTCATCAGCCCGCGCTTGATGCCGAAGCTGTCATGCAGCACCTTGGCCACCGGGGCCAGGCAGTTGGTGGTGCAGGAAGCGGCGGAGACGATTTTTTCGCCGGCGTACTTGGCGTGGTTGACGCCGTAGACGAACATCGGCGTATCGTCCTTGGACGGGGCGGACTGCACCACCTTCTTCGCGCCGGCGTCGATGTGCTTCTGGCAGGTGTCGAGGGTGAGGAAAAAGCCGGTGGCTTCGACCACCACGTCGGCGTTCACTTCATTCCACTTCAGGTTGGCCGGGTCGCGCTCGGCGGTCAGACGAATCTTTTTGCCGTTGACCACCAGATGGTTGCCTTCGACCGCAATGCTGCCGTTGAAGCGGCCGTGCACCGAGTCGTACTGCAGCATGTAGGCGAGGTAGTCGGGCTCGAGCAGGTCGTTGATGGCCACGACTTCCATGTCCTTGAACTCGGCCTCCTGCGCCAAGGCGCGGAACACCATGCGACCGATGCGGCCGAATCCGTTGATGGCAACACGAATGGTCATCGCGAATCTCCTGAAGTTTGGTGATGGAAAAAGAAAAGGTTGGGAAGTCGGGGGGCAGGTCGCAACAGCGCGCCCGGGCTCAGGCCGCCAGCGCCGCGGCGGGTTGCGGCAGGTGCTGCGTGACGGCGGCGACCGAGGGGATGACCCGGTCGGGGTCGCACAGCACGATGGGCTGGCCGCGGTTGTAACCATACGGCACGGCCCAGATCGCCACGCCGGCGGCGCGCGCGGTGGCCACGTCGATCGACGAATCGCCGATGAACAGCGCGCGCTCGGGCCGCACATGCGCGGCGTCCAGGCAGTAGCGCACCGGCAGCGGGTCGGGCTTCTTGGCCTGCAGGGTGTCGCCGGCGACGACCATGTCGAAGTAATGTCGGATGCCGTGCACCATCAGCACGGTGTTGGCAAAGCGCGATTCCTTGTTCGTGACCACCGCGGTGCGCACTCCGGCGGCGCGCAACCGCTTGAGGGTGGCGAGCACGTCCGGATAGAGGCGGCTGCGCTTGCCGCTGCGCTCGGCGTAGAACGCGGCAAAGCGCGGCAATAGGATGTCCAGCGTACCGGTGCGTCGCACGGTGTCTTCGCCCAGCCCGGTGACGTGAACGTAGGCGTGCAGCAGCAGCTCGCGCGTGCCGTGGCCGATCCATTGCCGGATCAGGTCTTCGGGCACTTCGGGCAACTGCTGGTCGCGCAGCAGGTCGTTGACCGCGTCGGCAATCTCCGGTGCGGTTTCCACCAGCGTGCCGTCGAGGTCGAACATCACCAGGTCGAACATGTCTCCTCCTGCGGGGGTGTCGTTATCGGTGTCGTGAGCCGCTGTAGGCGTTGTCTCGCGCGCCGCTGCGGCGATCAGTGGATCGACGGTTCGGCGGCGCGACCGGCATGCTGGCGCAACACTCCGCGGGCAACCTCGACCGTGTGTTCGGCGGTGATCTTGAAGTGCTTGTACAGCTCGCCCGCCGGGGCCGATTCGCCGAAGGTGGAAATGCCGACCACGCCGCCGGACAGGCCGACGTATTTGCGCCAGAAATCCGGCTGCGCGGCCTCGATGGCCACGCGCGGCACGTTGCCCGGCAGCACGCTGTGGCGATACGCCTCGTCCTGACGGTCGAACACATTGGTGCAGGGCATCGACACCACGCGCGCAGCCACGCCTTCGGCGGCGAGCTGCTCGCGCGCCTTGAGCGCGATCTCGACTTCCGAGCCGGTGGCGATCAGCACCACCTGCGGCTTGCCGCCGGCGGCCTCGGCCAGCACGTAGCCGCCGCGGGCGATGTGCGCCTCGGCGCCCTCGGGATGGGCGGTGGACACGAGGTTCTGGCGCGACAGCAGCAGCGCGCTCGGGCCGTGCTTGCGCTCGATGGCGCATTTCCACGCCACCGCGGTTTCGAGCACGTCGGCCGGGCGCCAGACATCGAGGTTGGGAATCAGCCGCAGGCTGGGGGTCTGCTCGACCGCCTGATGGGTCGGGCCGTCTTCGCCCAGCCCGATGGAATCGTGCGAGAACACATGCACCACCCGCTGTTTCATCAGCGCGCTCATGCGCACGCCGTTGCGCGAGTAGTCGGAGAACATCAGGAAGGTGCCACCGTAGGGCAGGAAGCCGCCGTGCAGCGCCATGCCGTTCATCATCGCGACCATGCCGAACTCGCGCACCCCGTACGACAGGTAGTTGAACGCGGTGCCCGGCGCGGCCTTTTCAAACGAGTGCGAGGCCTTGACCGCGGTGAGGTTGGAGCCGGTCAGATCGGCCGAGCCGCCGAACAGCCCGGGCAGCGCCGGAACCAGGGTTTCGAGCGCGATCTGCGAGGACTTGCGGGTTGCGGTCGGCGCGGTGACCTCGCGCGCCTTGGCGAACAGCTGCTGCGCGGTCTGCGCCCAGTTGGCGGGCAGATCGCCGGCCATGCGGCGCTTGAATTCGGCGGCCAGTTCCGGGTGGGCTTTTTCGTATGCCGCGAACTTGGCGTTCCAGTCGGCCTCGAGCTTGGCGCCGTGCGGGCGGGCGTCCCAGGCGTCGTAGATGTCCTGCGGGATTTCGAACGGGCCGTAGTCCCAACCCAGCGCGCGGCGGGTGGCCTCGGCCTCGGCCGCGCCCAGCGCGGCGCCGTGCACGTCGTGCGTGCCGGCCTTGTTGGGCGAACCCCAGCCGATGGTGGTGCGGCAGATGATCAGCGTGGGCTTGTCGCTGGTCTTGGCTTCGACCGTGGCCTTCTCGACCGCGATCGGGTTATGGCCGTCGATCGGGCCGATGACGTTCCAGCCGTAAGCCTGGAAGCGCAGCGCGGTGTTGTCGGAGAACCAGTGCTCGACGTGGCCGTCGATGGAAATGCCGTTGTCGTCGTAATAGGCGATCAGCTTGTTGAGCTTGAGGGTGCCAGCCAGCGAGCAGGCCTCGTGGCTGATGCCTTCCATCAGGCAGCCGTCGCCGAGGAACACGTAGGTGTGGTGGTCGACGATTTCATGCCCGGGGCGGTTGAACTGCAGCGAGAGCACCTTTTCGGCCAGCGCCATGCCCACACCGTTGGCGATGCCCTGACCCAGCGGGCCGGTGGTGGTTTCCACCCCCGGGGTGTAGCCGACTTCGGGGTGGCCCGGGGTTTTGCTGTGCAGTTGGCGGAAGCGCTTGAGCTCGTCGATCGGCAGGTCGTAGCCGGTGAGGTGCAGCAGCGAATAGATGAGCATCGAGCCGTGACCGTTGGACAGGATGAAGCGGTCGCGGTTGGCCCAGTGCGGGTTGGCCGGGTTGTGGTGCAGATGGTTGCGCCACAGCACTTCGGCGATGTCGGCCATGCCCATCGGCGCGCCGGGGTGGCCGCTCTTGGCGGCCTCGACGCCGTCGATGGACAGAAAGCGGATGGCGTTGGCCAGACGGCGGCGCGCGGCGGTGTCCATGCCGTCGGTCTTCAGGGTTGCGTTGCTCATGTGAAATCCCCAGGGTGCTCGATTGCGAAAAGGTCGGCGGCGGACTGCCTCAGCCGGCGCGGCGCTTGAGGTCCATCAGCCGCAGGATCATCGGCGTGAAAATGAGCTGCATCGCCAGACCCATCTTGCCGCCGGGCACCACCAGTGTGTTGGGCCGGCTCATCCACGAGTCGTGCAGCATCGACAGCAGGTAGGGGAAGTCTATGCCCTTGGGGTCGGCGAAGCGGATCACCACCATGCTCTCGTCCAGACTGGGGATGTCCTTGGCGATGAACGGGTTGGAGGTGTCGACCGTGGGCACGCGCTGGAAGTTGACGTGGGTGCGCGAGAACTGCGGGGTGATGTGGTGCACGTAGTCGGGCATGCGGCGGAGGATGACGTCCATCACCGCCTCCTGCGAGTAGCCGCGCTGGATCTGGTCGCGGTGCAGCTTCTGAATCCACTCCAGGTTGATGATGGGCACCACGCCGACCAGCAGATCGACGTGCTTGGCGACGTTGATCTTGTCGTCGGCATAGCCGCCGTGCAGCCCTTCGTAGAACATCAGGTCGGAGCCCGGCTTGATGTCTTTCCAGTCGGTGAAGTTGCCCGGGGGAACGCCGTGCTCGGCCGCTTCGCCATCGTCGTGGATGTATTTGCGCACCTTGCCGCCGCCGGTTTCACCGTAAGTCTCGAACACGTTCTCCAGTTCGCCCAGCAGGTTGGCGTCGGGGCCGAAGTGGCTGAAGTGCCGGTTGCCCGCGGCTTCCTGCTTTTTCATCTCCTCGCGCATTTCCATGCGGTTGTACTTGTGGAAGGAGTCTCCCTCGATGATCTGCGCGGTGAGCTTTTCGCGGCGGAAGATGTGCTGGAAGCTGCGCATCACCGTGGTGGTGCCTGCGCCCGAGGAGCCGGTGATGGCGACGATGGGGTGTTTGACGGACATGGTGCGAGCCTCTTGCGATAGGGAATTTCTGCAGAACTACCGCCCGTCTGTGCGGGCGGCCGGGCCGGGCGAGCGGGCCGGAACGAATCCAGTCGGGGCGCGGCGATCGGCGGTCACGCCCTGCGCCGACGCCAGATGATGCCAGCGTCGGGCGCGGCGGCGGCGATCAGTTGCGCGCCTCGTCGCGGAACAGCGAGCGTTCCTTGAACAGCGGCGAGTTGAATGCCTTGTCGTCGCCGCGGTCGTATTCGGCGTGGTAGCGCTCCAGACGCTCGATTTCGTTTTTCGAACCCAGCATCACCGGCACGCGCTGGTGCAGCGCAGTCGGCTGCACTTCCAGAATGCGGCCGCGGCCGGTGGAGGCGGCGCCGCCGGCCTGCTCGACGATCATGCCGATCGGGTTGGCCTCGTACATCAGACGCAGGCGGCCGGGCTTGCTCGGATCCTTGGTGTCCTTGGGGTACATGAAAATGCCCCCGCGCATCAGAATGCGGTGCACGTCGGCGACCATCGACGCGATCCAGCGGGTGTTGAAGTCGCGCTCGCGCGGGCCGGACTTGCCGGCCTTGCACTCGGCCACATAGCGCTGCACCGGCGGCTCCCAGAAGCGCTCGTTGCTGGCGTTGATCGCGTATTCGCTGGTGTCGGCCGGAATCTGCAGATTCGGGTGGGTGAGGATGAAGTTGCCGATTTCGCGGTCGAGGGTGAAGCCGTGGGTACCCTTGCCGACCGTGAGCACCAGCATGGTCGCCGGGCCGTAGATGGCGTAGCCGGCAGCCACCTGCCTGGTGCCCGGTTGCAGATAGTCTTGCACCGTCGGGTCGCCGACCTTGGTGTGGCGCAGCACCGAGAAAATGGTGCCGACCGACACGTTGACATCGGTGTTGCTCGACCCGTCGAGCGGATCGAACACCAGCAGATACGGGCCGCGCTCGAATTCCTTGGGCAGGGTGTAGGGGTCGTCCATTTCCTCGGACGCCATGCCGGCGACCAGCCCGCCCCATTCGCAGGAATGAATGAGCGCTTCGTTGGACAGCACGTCGAGCTTTTTCTGCGTCTCGCCCTGCACGTTCTGCGATTCCAGCGCGCCGAGGAAGCCGCCGAGCGCGCCCTTGGAAGTCATCGCCGCGATGGCCTTGACCGCGGCGGTCACGTCGATCAGCAGTGCGGCCAGATCGGCCTGATCGTCGCTGCCGTGGAGCTGCTCGATCAGGAATTTGGAAATTGTCGTGCGTCCGGACTGCATGGCTGGGCTCCCAAAAAGTGAAAGCTCTCACCGCGGCCGGCACCGCACCGGTCGGGGCAGAGAGTCAGGTGGCTTTTTGAAACCCCCTGCCGACGTGCCGGCAAGATGCTTCAAAAAGCCCGCAGCCCCAAACGGAGACTCGCATGAACAGACTTCATTGGCTGCGGTAAATGCTCCAGAAGCAGAACTTCGGAGCCCGTTCACAAACGGTGCGATGAACCCTTACGCGATACTGACAAAGACGCAATTTTCCATCGCTTGCCACGAATATAAGCGGGATGCCGAATTCAGGTAAATTCACGATTCGTTGTCGTTAAATTCAGGGAATCTGATGAAAAACATCACCCTGCGTCAGCTGCGGGTGTTCAGCGCCGCCGCCCGGCATCTGCACTTCGGCAAGGCGGCGCAGGAGATGCACCTGACGCCGCCGGCGGTGTCGATGCAGATCCGCGAGCTGGAGTCGCAGGTCGGGCTGCCGCTGTTCGAGCGGCAGGGCAAGTCGGTGAGTCTGACGCTGACCGGGGAGTATCTGCTGGTCTATGCGCGCAAGGTGCTGGCCACGCTAAAGGACGCCGAGGATGCGATGGCGCGGCTGCGCGGCATCAAGGCCGGGCGGCTGACCATCGGCATGGTCAGCACCGCGCAGTATTTCGTGCCGCGGCTGCTGGCGCGGTTTCACACCGAGTATCCGCATGTGGACGTGCGGCTGTCGGTGGGCAACCGCGAGCAGCTGGTCAACCAGTTGCAGAACAGCGAACTCGATCTGGCCATCATGGGCCGGCCGCCACGCGACGTCGCAACCCGCGCCGAGCCCTTTGCCGCGCACCCGATGGGCATCGTCGCCCCGCCGCAGCATCCGCTGGCAAGCGGCGGGCCGCATCCCTCGTCGCTGCTGACCCAGTTCAATTTCATCATCCGCGAGCCCGGCTCGGGCACCCGCGCGACCTTCGAGGAATATCTGCACCAGCACCAGATGGATCTGCCGCTGTTCACCGAAATGCAGAGCAACGAGACCATCAAGCAGGCGGTGATGGCCGGCATGGGCATCAGCTTTCTGTCGCTGCACACCATCGAGCTGGAGCTGCGCAACGGTCTGCTGTCAGTGCCGGCGATCGAAGGCATGCCGCTGCTGCGGCGCTGGTATGCGGTCAACAGCCTGGCCAAGCTGCTGTCGCCCGCGGCTGAGACCTTCCGCTATTTCATCCTGGAAAACGGTGAGGCCTTTCTGGCCGAGACCTTCGGCGGGTCGATCTGGCCGCCCGACATCGGGCCGCCGCCGAGCACGCGGTGATGGGCGCGGGGTGGTCGGCCAGCCCTCCGCTCGCGCACGCCCATGCCGCTCAGCCAAGCGCGCGCATCAGCGCCGCCAGCGGCGCGGTGTCGGCACGCAGCACCCGCGGGCCGAGCTGCACCGCCCCGAAGCCCGCGGCCTGCAGTTGCACGACCTCGGCCTCGTCCAGCCCACCCTCGGGGCCGGAGACGATCCACGCGCTGTGGCCAGCCGGCAGTGTGGGCAGCGCATTGGCCGCGGTCGGGCTGAGCACCCAGCGCTCTGAACCGGGCGTGGCGGCGCCCAGTTCGCGCAGCCATTCATCCAAGCCGAGCACCGGGGCGAGGGCCGGAACCCGGTTGCGCCCGCATTGCTCACACGCGGCAATCGCCACCCCGCGCCAATGCGCCACGCGCCGCGCCGCGCGCTCGCCCTGCAGACGCAACACGCTGCGACGGGTGAGCAGCGGCTGGATGCCGGCGGCGCCAAGCTCAGTCGCCTTTTCCACCAGCGCGTCCATGCGTTCGTTCGCCGGCATGCCCACGGCCAGCCACACCGCAGCTAGCGCCTCGCGCTCGATGGGTTGATGTGCGGAAAGCCGCACCTGGTCGTCGCCGAGGTATTCGCCCGTCCATTCGCCGCCGTTGCCGTCGAACAGGGTCAGCGCGTCGCCGGCGCGCAGCCGCAGCACCCGGGCATGGCGGGCCGCCGCGAGCGGCAGCCGCAAGAGGCCAGTGGCCAGCGCGGCCTGCTGCGGGTCGATGAACAGCCGGGGCGGCATCGCCAAGTAAGCGGGGCTTGCTCGTGCGGGAAACGGCGGGCGGCGCGGTCAGGCCGCGGCGAGCTGCGCGAGCACCGCCTCGGTGTCGGCGCTGAACAGGCGCACACCCTCGGCCAGTTTTTCGCTGGCCATCGCGTCGGCGGCCATGCCCGCGGCAAACGCCGCAGCATCCAGCCGCGGCGGCTCGGGGTCGGTCACCGGGCCGGGATGCCCCGGGTCGAGGCGGCGCGGCATCGCGCGGTCGCTGGCGGCGAGTTCATCGAGCAACGAAGGCGGAATGGTGAGCAGATCGCAGCCGGCCAGCGCGGCGATCTGCCAGGCGTCGCGAAAGCTCGCGCCCATGACTTCGGTCGCAACGCCCTGCTGTTTGTAATGCCGCCAGATGCGCAGCAGCGCCTGCACCCCTGGGTCGTTTTCGCCGCGGTGCGCGGCGGTGTCCCATGCGCTGCCGGCGCGGGCGCGATGCCAGTCGGTGATGCGGCCGACGAAAGGCGAAATCAGCTTCACGCCCGCGGCGGCGCAGGCCTGCGCCTGGGTGAAGCTGAACAGCAGGGTGAGGTTGCAGTGAATGCCCTCGGCTTCGAGCTCGCGCGCGGCGAGGATGCCCTCCCAGGTCGAGGCAATCTTGATCAGCACCCGCTCCCGAGCCACGCCCAGCGCGGCATAGCGGGCGATGAGCGCGCGGGCGCGCTGTACCGTCGCCGCGGTGTCGAACGACAGCCGGGCGTCGACCTCGGTGGATACGCGGCCCGGAATGCGCTGCAGGATCTCGACCCCGAAGGCCACCAGCAGCGCGTCGAGCCGGTCGGCCGCGCTGGCGTTGTCGCGCACCGCGGCGGCGACCAGTCGGGCATAACGCGGGTCGGCGGCGGATTTGCGGATCAGGCTGGGGTTGGTCGTCGCGTCCCGCGTCGGCCAGCGGCCGAGCAGGTCGAGGTCGGCCGTGTCGGCCACCAGCACGGTGCTGCGGGCCAGATCGTCGAGGGCGGTCATGTGAACGGGGACGTTGTCGGTATGCGCCACGATGTTAGGCGCGGTGGCGCCGTTCGGTTGGCACACCGGCAAGCAAAGCAGTGGTGATAGCAAACGAGATGAACCCGGCGCGAACCGCTGGAACGTTCGGACGATCGCGGGTTCGATCCCGCCGCATCAGTCCTCGTCGTCGAGCTCAGGGTTCCAGCCGCGCTCGGCGGCACGCTTGCGAGCGGCTTCGTAGATCGCGCGGTGACGTTCGGCCAGATCGGCTGGCAGGCGGCTGGGCAGGTTGCCGTATTTGTCCCACTCGGCTTCAACGCGCTGCATCAGCGCCTGCATGCGCTGCAGATCCCAGCCGGCGCAGTCTTCGCTTTCGGGCAGGAAGCCGAATACCCAGGCGTCGAGCACCACCCGGCCGAGCTGGGTGATGCCGTGGGCATCGGCGTGATAACCGGCGTAGGTGAGTTTTTCAGGCATGGTGTCGGCAACGAGGAGGCCCGCAGCGCAGCGGTGCGGTACAGCAAGGGGACAGGCTTTATGCCTGCCAGCGCTGCAGGTAGGTCTGGATCAGCTCGGAAACTTTATCCGATTTGATGATCAGCCCGAGGTCGATCATTTCCGAGCCGACCACCATGCCGCGGTTGTTCGCCGGCACCGGCGCGGCGACGATCTGGTTGGCCTCTTCGCGGAAAAACACCGCGGCAACGACGCCGGCGAACAGCAGGTCGCGCGTGGCTTCGCGGCGCGAGGCTGGGCCGCCGCGGCGCTCGATGAACACCGGGCTGCCGCTCGATCCGGGGTAGACCGCGGCATCGATCAGAAACTGCCGCTGGCCCTCGAAGTCCAGCGCCGCCGGAGTCGCGGTGGTGCCGCGGCGCAGAATGGGCATGAGGTTGACCTGATCCCACACCCCGCTGGGGTAGCCGACGAACAGCACGTCTTCGAGCGCGTCGAATGCGTCCCAGGTCGCGGCGTCGGGAATCAGCCGGCTGTCGATCGGCTCGACATACAACTCCACGCCCTGCTCGGCCGCGGCTGCCTGCAACGGGGACAGCGGCACCAGCGCGAGGTCGACTTCGGGGTCGGGATGCAGATGCCAGGCGGCGGGAAACTCGTCGATGTTGAGCTGAAAGCGCTGGCCGAACGCGGGCCGCCCCTGATGCTTCTGCGTGAACACCAGCCCGCCGCGGCGCACGCCTTCGACCAGATGGCGGTTGGTGACGACGAAATCGGACACCCCGCGCGGGTGGGCGTGGCGGATGACAAACGCCGTGCCCGAGCCTTCGCTGCCGTCGTCGAGCACGGTGTCCACCCGCACGGTGGAAAACAGCAGACGCTTGGCGGTGGAGTCGATGTCCATGCGGCGTGGCCCCGGGTTCAGTGGTGCGCGGCGGACTCGTTGAGCCGCTCGATCGCGGCGATGGCCGCGCGCTGCGCTTCGGCGGCTTCAGCCTCGTTGCCCATCATGGTCAGGCGCCCGAAGGTGCCGAACGGCCGCACGTCGACCAGCGTGACCTGCGCGGCCTTTTCGGCTTCGTTGGCGGCGTAGACGATGTAGCCCGCGGGTTCAACCTCGAGAATGAACATGCTCTTGCCCGGCAGGATCATCGAGCCCTTGCGGAACTGGCGGTTGATCAGCGTGGCGTGGTCGGGGGTGATGGCGCGGATGATCTCGTTCCACGCCACCTTGACCCGCAGCCGGCTGTCCTCGCGCACCCCGAGCTGGCTGAGGATCACGCCGCCGGCGGCCATCACCTCGCTCTGGTTGCGGTAGTGCAGCTCCATCGAGCCGAACGCCCGCTCGACCACCTGCTCGCCCATGCGCACATTGGTTTTTTTCAGCGCAGCGTCCGACAGGCTGTGCACCGCCATGCCCGGCGCCACCTCGACCCACAGGCAGGCGTCGCCAGGCACCGGCAGAAAGCCTTGCGAGGAAGTCGCCAGATACGACGCCAGCTGCGGCTGCAGCGCGTCGATGAACACAAAGGTGCGCAGGGTGATTTTCATGCCGTGCGCGCCTTCAGCGGGTCAGACTCATGTAGAGCATCGGCAGCTTTTCGGGCAGGCGCTCGACCTTGTCGATCACCGTGAAGTTCTTGACGCCGAAAATGCGCGACACATACATGTCGGCATGCGGGTCGAGCGACAGCGCGTAGACCGTGATGCCTTGCTGCAGCAGCTGTTCGACCGCGCGCTTGGTGTCGTGCCGCAGGTATTGCGGGTCGCGCACGTCGTTGTCGGCCGGCTCGCCGTCGGTGACGATGAAGCAGATTTTTTTGCGCTTGGCCTGCTGGCCCAGGTAGTAGCCGGCGTGGCGCAGCGCGGCGCCCATGCGGGTGGAGTAGCTGCCCTTGAGCCCGGCCAGCCGCGCCTTGACCAGATCGCCGTACGGCTGGTTGAAGTCCTTGAAGCGGTAGTAGTGGACGTCGTGGCGGCCGTCGGAGCAGAAGCCGTGGATGGCAAACGGATCGCCGATGCGTTGCAGCGCCTCGGCCAGCAGCACGGTGGCCGAGCGGGTCAGGTCCATCACCGTGTAGTCGTGCCCGCGCACCTTGTCGTTGGACGACTCGGACATGTCGAGCAGCACCATCACCGCCAGGTCGCGCTCGACGCGCTTCAGCCGCACCATGATGCGCGGGTCGGGCTGCTGGCCCATGCGCAGGTCGGTGTAGGCGCGCACCGCGGCGTCGATGTCGATGTCGTCGCCGTCTTCCTGGCGGCGGATGCGCTGCAGGCCCTGCGGAATCATCGACTCGATCAGGAACTTCAGCCGCGACACCACCGGCTTGTGCTCGGCCAGGATGGCGTCGATCACCGCCAGATCGCCCACTGGCGGATGGCGCTCGAGCACCGTGGCCCAGCTCGGGCGGTCGAGCTGGATCTGGTAGTCCCACTCGGGGTAGTGGAACGGGTCGGACAGCGGCGGGCGGCCTTCGAGGGAGTTGATGGTCACGCCTTCCTGGTCGAGGTAGAACTCGGTCGGCAGGATCCACACTTCCTGCGCGTCGTCGCCGGCGAACTCGTTGTCCACCTCGTTGACCATTTCCATCACGTTGACCTTGCGCCGCACCTGCTGCTGCGTCTCCCAGGTCGCGGCCAGCGCCTCGGCCTCGTCGTATTCCTCCAGCTCCCACACACAGCGGTTGTCGTCGCGGTAGAGCGCGCGCAGGCCGTCGGTGCGCTTGTTGAACTCGGGCAGGTCGAGCGCGGCCAGGCTGTGCGACAGGTCGACGCCGACGTTCCACGCCAGCTTGGGGTCGGTGAGATCGGGCTCGGCGCGAAAGCGCGCCACCGCCTCCTGCACCCAGGGATGCGGGTCGGCGCTGCGTTCTTCGAGCAGCGCGCGGGCCATGCGGTTGATCAGGTCGCCAACGGTCTTGGGCTCGGCGTAGTCCGCGGGCGGGTGCAGCGCCAGCCAGGCCTCGCGCATGTTGGGAAACTGCGCGATCGCCAGCGACTCCACGCGCGCATCCTCGATCGCCTCGATCAGCCCGATCTGCATCGGCGACAGCGTCTGCATCGACAGCGGCTGGGTGGTGAACACCAGATGCGCCGCGCAGTGGTTGACCGCGCCGCGGTACACGTCCAGCGCCGGCACCACCTGCTCGGGCGGGGTGTCGGGGCCGAGCGGGCGGTAGTCGTCATACGCGTCGGCGATGTGGATGACGTAGCGCTCGATGTAGGGCTTGAGGCCTTCGCGGTTCTCGAAGTCGCCCGCGGTCGGGCGCATGAAAAAGTCCCGCCCCCACATCGCCCGCAGGTAGATGTTGAGCCGGCGCTGCACGTCGACGAACAGCGTGCCCTTGCGCTCCTGCTGCAGCACCGACAGCGAATCGGGGCTTTGCAGCGAGAAGTAGGCGACCTGCCCGTCGAAGTCGGCCTTGTACGCCTGCGCGCCCCATTGTGCCCAGCGGCGCAGCCCGCCCAGGGTGAGCTGCGACAGCAGGCGCTCGAGGTTTTCCAGCATCGGCCGCAGACCGCGCGGCGCCTGCGCCAGCATGATGGACAGCACGCTGAGGAACTGGCGGAACAGTTCCTCGTCGCCCAGCCGCTGCGCCGCCAGCGGCGCGGTGCCGACGATCAGCGCCAGCACCTGCCCGGAGGTCTTGGACGCCATCGCCAGCAGGAAGTTGACCAGATCGGGCAACACGTCCTCGCCGATGGCCCGCGCCAGCTCGGGCATGGACTGCAGGTAGCTGACCACCAGTTCCTCGCCGCGGCCGAGCTGGTGCAGCGCGACCGCGCCCTTGAGGAAGTTGTCCAGCCCGCGCGAGGAAAACGCGCGCGCGGCCTCGTTCCACGAGGCGCGCAACACGTCCTGCGCGTTGCCCGGCAACTCGTCGACGAGTTCCTGGAATTCTTCGAGGTGGATGGCCATGATCGGCTCGCTGCCGAGCGGCCGTTTCGCCGTGGCGGCCCGGCAGCGCTCGCGCAGGGATCAGAAGTAGGTGGTCACCGCCGCGTCGAGGGCATCGCGCATGTCGGGGTCGTCGGTGATCGGACGCACCAGCGCCATGCGGCAGGCGGCCAGCGCCGGCACGCCCTGCGCGATCAGCGAAGCCGCGTAGATCAGCATGCGGGTGGAAATGCCCTCGTCCAGCCCATGGCCCTTGAGGTTGCGCGAGCGCTCGGCGATGTGCACCAGGTTCTTCGCCACATCCAGACCCACGCCCGACTCATGCGCGACGATCTCGGCCTCGACCTCATGCTCGGGATAGTGGAAATCGAGCGCGGCGAAGCGCTGCTTGGTCGATTGCTTCAGATCCTTCATCAGGCTCTGATAGCCAGGGTTGTAGGAGATGACCAGCTGAAAGTCGGGATGGGCGTGGATGATCTCGCCCTTCTTCTCCAGCGGCAGGATGCGGCGCGCGTCGGTCAGCGGGTGGATCGCGACCGTGGTGTCTTGCCGCGCCTCGACCACTTCGTCGAGGTAGCAGATCGCGCCCAGCCGCGCCGCGGTGGCCAGCGGGCCGTCCTGCCAGCGGGTGCCGCTCGCGTCGAGCAGGTAGCGGCCGACCAGGTCGGAGGCGGTCATGTCCTCGTTGCAGGCCACGGTGATCAGCGGCTTGCCGAGCTTCCACGCCATGTATTCGACAAAGCGGGTCTTGCCGCAGCCCGTCGGCCCCTTGAGCATCACCGGCAGGCGCACCGAGTATGCCGCTTCATACAGCGCGACCTCGTCGGCCAGCGCGCGGTAATACGGCTCCTGCGCGACGCGGTAGGCGTCGAGCGCGCTGCCGGCGGTGGCGTTGCTCACGCTCAGGTCGGCCGCCGGGCGCTGCGCCGCGGGCATGACCGAGCCGGCGCGCGCCGGACGCAGATCCGAGCGAGGGGAATAGGTGCGGACGAAATCGTCGTGTCGCATGGCAATCTCTTTCAGTCAGAACTCAGGCGCAGTCGCCAGCCCGGCATCATTGCGCGGCGGTGCTGGCGGTGCCATTCCCCGCTGGCGGGGAATCACCCTTCAGTCGGGCCAGACGCGTTGCGGAAACAGGGTGTCGCTGGAGTGCGGCGGCTCGCCGCCGTTGCCCGCGGCCGGCGCAGCGGCGCGCGGCGCACGAACGGGGGCGGGCTTGCGCTCGGCGGCCGGCGC
>CAYMDM010000015.1:0-36797 GCA_964389235.1 uncultured Burkholderiaceae bacterium | reverse complement strand
CGGCCCCGCCCGCGCGAGCGCGCTGCTGCTGCCCGCCCGATGTCCGCCCCCACCCTGCTCTACCTCCACGGCTTTCGCTCCTCGCCGCAATCGGCCAAGGCGCGGATCACCGCCGCGCGGGTGCGGGCGATCAATGCCGATCGCGCCGCGCGCGGCCAGCCGCCGCTGCGCTGGCTGTGCCCGCAACTCCCGCCCTCGCCCAACGCGGCGATTGCGCTGTGCCGGCAGCTCGCAGCCGACGTGCCGGCGGGCGAACTGGGGCTGATCGGCAGTTCCCTCGGCGGGTTTTATGCGACGGTGCTGGCCGAACAACGCGGCTGCCGCGCCGCGTTGCTCAACCCCGCGATCGACCCGGCGCGCGACCTCGCCGCGCACATCGGCACCCAGACCGCCTGGCACGACCCGACGCTGCGCTTCGATTTCACCGCCGCCGACGTGGCCGCGCTGCGCGCGCTGCAGGTCGGCGACCCGCGGCAGCCGGTGCCGCACCCCGAGCGATATTTCGCGGTCATCGCGCAGGACGACGAGGTGCTCGACTGGCGGGAAATGGCCGCGCGCTACACCGGCGCAACCCTGCGCATCGTGCCGCACGGCGGCCATGCGCTGACCGATTACGCCGAGCAGCACGTGGACGACGTGCTGCGCTGGCTCGGCGCGCTGTGACTCCGCGCCCGTTGCCTGGCCCTGCTTGCCCTTCCCTTCACCCGAACGAATCCCCATGCGACTGCAACATCACATCACCCTGATCACCGGCGCCGCGCAAGGTATCGGCCTGGCCACCGCGCAGCGCTTTGCCGCCGAGGGCGCGAACCTGGTGCTGTGCGATCTGCATCCCGAGCCGCTGGCCGCTGCGGCGCAGGCGCTGCGCGCGCAGGGCGCGCAAGTGCTGGAGCAGGCGCTGGACGTGACCGACCGCGACGCATTCGCCGCGCTGGTGCAGGAGGCGATCGCGCGCTTTGGCGGCATCGACAGCCTGATCAACAACGCCGGCATCACTCGCGACGCGCAGCTGCTCAAGATGACCGATGCGCAGTTCGACGCCGTGATCGACGTCAACCTGCGCGCGGTGTTTCGCGGCAGCCAGATCGTCGCCGCGCACATGGTCGAGCGCGGCCGCGGGGTGATTCTCAACGCGGCGAGCATTTCCGGGTTGCACGGCAATTTCGGCCAGAGCAATTACGCCGCGGCCAAGGCCGGGCTGGTCGCGCTGACCAAGACCTGGGCGCGCGAACTCGGCCCCAAGGGCGTGCGCGTCAACGCCGTCGCCCCCGGGTTCATCGACACGCCGATGGTCGCCACCGTGCCGGAAAAAGTGATGACCGACCTCACCGTGCACATCCCGCTGCGGCGCAAGGGCCGCGCCGAGGAAGTCGCCGCGGTGTATGCCTTTCTCGCCAGCGACGACGCCAGCTACATCCACGGCGCGGTGATCAGCGTCGACGGAGGGCTGGCGCTGTGACCCAGGTGCTGTTCGAGGACGGCGGCAAGTTCCACGCCGGCCGGGTGCTGAGCGAAACCGAGGCCAGCCTGCAGGTCGAGCTGGACTCGGGCAAGCGGCAGAAAATCAAGGCCGCGCAGGCGCTGGTGCGCTTCGACCAGCCGACCGCGGCCGAGCTGCTGGCGCAGGCCCAGGCGATGCAGGACGGCATCGACCTCGACCTGCTGTGGGAATTCGCCCCCGCCGACGACTTTCATTTCGACGCGGTCGCGGCCGACTACTTTGGCGCCAAGCCCAGCGCGGTGCAGCGCGCGGCGATGCTGCTGCGGCTGTTTTCCGCGCCGCATTACTTCCAGCGCCGCGGCCGGCAAGGGCAGTTCCGCAAGGCTCCGGCCGAGCAGGTCAAGGCGGCGCTGGCGGCGATTGCGCGCAAGGCCGAGCAGCAGCGACAGATCGAAGCCGACGCAGCCGAGCTGCAGGCCGGGCGCTGCCCGCCAGCCATCGCCGACAAGCTGTTCCAGATCCTGTTCCGCCCGGATAAGAACAGCGCCGAATACAAGGCGGTGGCGCTGGCGGTGAAACAAAGCGGCCGCGGCGCGCTGGCGCTGCTGCGCGAAGCCGGGGCGATCGGCTCGCCGTGGGCGTTCCACATGCAGCGCTTTCTGCTCGAACGCTTCCCCAAAGGCACGGGCTTCCCCGCGTTGCCGCTGCCGGCTGCGCCCGCCGATCTGCCGCTGGCCGAGGGCGTGCGCGCGTTCAGCATCGACGACTCGGCCACCACCGAAATCGACGACGCGTTTTCGCTGCAACCGCTGCCCGACGGCCGCATGCGGCTGGGCATCCACATCGCCGCGCCGGCGCTGGCGCTGACCCGCGGCAGTGATTGGGAAAAAGTCGCGCGCAGCCGGCTGTCCACCGTCTATATGCCCGGCGACAAGATCACCATGCTGCCCGACGCGCTGGTGCAGGCGTTCACCCTGCAGGCCGGGGGCGAGTGCCCGGCGCTGTCGCTCTACTGCACGGTCGGCGACGATTGGCAGCCCATCGATTTTGACACCCGTATCGAGCGGGTGTTCGTCGCCAGCAATCTGCGCCACGACCAGCTCGACGCGCAGGTCACGGAAGAAGCGTTGGCGGCTGACCCGGCGGCGCAGCTCTACCCGCACGCCGCCGAGCTCGCCTGGCTGTGGAAGCTCGCGCAGGCGCTGAAAAAAGCCCGCGAGCAGGTGCGGGGCAAGCCCGAACGCGCCGGCGGCGTGGACTACACCTTCCGCATCGACGGGCTGGAAATCGGCGCCGAGCTTGCGACCGTGCGCATCGAGCCGCGGCGGCGCGGTGCGCCGCTGGACACCATCGTCGCCGAGCTGATGATTCTGGCCAACGCCACCTGGGGCGGCTGGCTGGCCGAACTCGGGCTGCCGGCGATCTACCGCAGCCAGAGCGGTTACGGCGCCAACCTGCGCACCCGCATGGGGCTCAAGCCGGCACCACATCAGGGCCTGGGCGTGGCGCAATACGCCTGGTGCACCTCGCCGCTGCGCCGCTACACCGACCTGCTCAACCAGACCCAGCTGATCCACGCCGCGCGCTTTGGCAAAAGCGGGCTGCTGTCGGCGCCGTACAAACCCAGGGACGCCGAGCTGTACGCCATCGTCGAAGCGTTCGAGGACACCTACAAGGCCTACGCCGCGCACCAGTCATCGCTGGAGCGCTACTGGACGCTGCGCTATCTGGCGCAGCAAGGCATCAGCGAAGCCGAAGGCGCGGCCTTGCGCGACGGCGCGGTGCGGCTCGACGGCCTGCCGCTGGTGGTCAACCCGGTCGGCGCGCAGGAGCTGCCGCGCGGCGCGCGGGTGCGGGTGCAGATCACCGGCAGCGATCTCATCACCCTGGACGTGTTCAGCCGCGTCACCGCCCAGCTCGACGCGCCGGCGCTGGACGCTGCCGAGGCCGAAGACGAGGCGGGCGACGACGCCGAAGCGGCCGCCGCCGCGCCGCTGGACCTTGCGGTCGATCACGCCGAGGAAGCGTCAGAGGACGGCGCGGCAAGCGACGCTCCGGCCACGGCCGGCGCCGCACCGGCCGCGCCGGCAGCCGCTTCGTAAAATTTCGCGCCGCTGCCGTTCACCCCGCCTGCATGTCGTCCCTCGCGCTGCCGCGCCGCCTCTCCACCCTGCAATGGGCGCTGGTTGCGTCCGTCGCGGTGCACGCGGTCGTGCTCAGCCTGCGCTTTGCCGCACCCGACACCTTCAACCGCTTTTTCACCGACGCCCCGCTGAGCGTGGTGCTGGTCAACCAGCGCAGCGACACTGCGCCGGAAAAGCCGCAGGCGCTCGCCCAAGTCAACCTCGACGGCGGCGGCGACGTCGCCAAGGGACTGGCCACCACGCCGCTGACCTTCGACGCCAAGGTCGCCGCCGGCGATGCCGCCGAAGACCAGCGCCGCCGCCTGGCCGAACTGCAGGCCGAGCAGCAGCGGCTGCTCACGCAAGTGCGGCAGCAGATCGTGCAGCTGGCGCAGACCGCGCAGCAGCAGACCTCGCCCGAAGCGCGGCAGGCAACCGAGGAAAAGCGCAAGCAACTGCTGGACCTGCTCGGCGCGATCGAGCGCGAAATCAACCAGCAGAACGCCAAGCCGCGCCGCCGCTTCATCGGCCCCTCGACCCGCGAAGTGGCCTACGCCGTGTATTACGACCAGCTCAAGCACAAAATCGAAAAACGCGGCACCGAAGACTTTCCGCAGCTGAACGGCCAGAAGCTCTACGGCGACCTGATCATGACCATGACCATCGACGCCGCCGGCCGGCTGCTCGACGCCAGCGTGGTGCGCAGCTCGGGCGACCCGGCGCTGGACCGCCAGGCGCGCGCCATTGTTCGCGCCTGCGCGCCGTTTGGCCGTTTCACCCCGGCAATGCTGCGTGAAGCCGACCAGATCGTCGTGGTCTCGCGCTTTCGCTTCACCCGCGAGCAGGGGCTGGAAACCGCGGTGCAGGCGCCGGCGCCGCAGAATATGCCCAGCCAACCCTGATCGTTACCTCGCCGCCATCCCGACTCCATCCCTCGCCCGCCGATGACCGCCCCCGCGCTTTACGCCGTGTTCGGCAACCCCATCGCCCACAGCCGCTCGCCGCGCATCCACGCGCTGTTCGCCCAGCAGACCGGCATCGACCTGCGCTACGAGGCGCGGCTGGCGCCGCTGGACGGGCTGGAGACGGCGCTGCAGCAGTTTCGCGCCGAAGGCGGCCGCGGCGCCAACATCACCGTGCCGTTCAAGTTCGACGCCTGGCGGCTGTGCGCGCAGCGCAGCGCCGCCGCCGATCTGGCGCAGGCGGTCAACACCATCGGCTGGGACGAGGCCGGGCTGTGGGGCGACAACACCGACGGCATCGGCCTGGTGCGCGACCTCGCCCAGCTGATGGCCGCGCCGCTGCCGCAGCCGCTGGCCGGGCAGCGCATTCTGCTGCTGGGCGCCGGCGGCGCGGCTGCCGGGGTGCTCGGGCCGCTGCTCCACGCAGGCGCCCGTGCCGTCGCGTTGTGGAACCGCTCGCTGGACAAGGCTCAGCTGCTCGCCGCACGCCACGCCGCGCTGGCCAGCCGGCTCGGCGTCGATCTGCACGTGGTGCTCGAACCCCCGCCGCGCTGGGCCGATGGCATCGTCAACGCCACCTCGGCCAGTCTGGGCGGCAAGTCGCTGCCGCTGGCCGACGGTGTGCTGCACCCCGGCGCCTGGGCCTACGACATGATGTATGCGGCCAGACCTACACCCTTCGTCGTCGCTGCGCAGGCAGCCGGTGCGCGCGGCTGGGACGGGCTGGGCATGCTGGTCGAGCAGGCCGCGCAGAGCTTCACCCTGTGGCACGGCGAAGCACCGCAGACCGAGCCGGTGCTGGCCGCGCTGCGCGCCGAGCTGGCCGCCACCGCCTGAGGAACTCCCCGCTCGGCCCGCCGCCCCCAAAGCGGCTCTGCCGATTTGCGCCGCCTGCTGCCACACCAGTCGTCCCCTTCCACCTTTTCCGATCTGCCCGACGCATGGCCCGCTCGCCGTCCCGCCCGCGCCCGCTGTGGTGGCGCGCCGTTGCCCTGTTCATCCTCGCCGGACTGGTGCTGCAGGCGTATTTCGCGCTGCGCATCCTGAGCTGGACGGTGATCGACCCCAGCTCCACCAGCTTTATGCGCGCCGCGCAGCTGCGGCTGCTGCGCACCGGGCAGGCCGAGCTGTGGCGGCACGACTGGGTGCCGTATGACCGTATCAGCACGTGGCTCAAGCGCAGCGTCGTCGCCTCGGAAGACTCGACCTTTCTGACCAACGACGGCGTGGACTGGGCCGCGATTCAGGCGGCGTGGGACAAGAACCACAGCCGCCGCTACGAGCGCGAAGACAAGATCGTCGGCGGCTCGACCATCACCCAGCAGCTCGCCAAAAACCTGTTTCTCTCCCCCGAGCGCAGCTACCTGCGCAAAGGGCAGGAGCTGATCCTCGCCTATCTGCTCGAAGGCATCCTGGGCAAGCGCCGCATTCTGGAGATCTACCTCAACAGCGTCGAATGGGGCAACGGCATCTACGGCGCGCAGGCGGCAGCGCAAACCTACTTCCGCACCGACGCCGCGCGGCTGTCGCCATGGCAGTCCGCGCGCCTGGCGGTGATGCTCCCGGCGCCGCGGTTTTTCCAGAAACACCTCTACGGCCCGTACATCAACGGCCGCACCGGGGTGATCGCCGCGCGCGCGACCCAGGTGCAGATTCCGCGCTAAGCGCGCAAGTCGGCGCCGGGTTCAACGACCGGAGGGAGCCGAACGGGGGCTCGCTCCGCGGCTACGGGCAGCGCTCGCGTTGCGCGCGGGCAAGTCCGGCGTCGGGCCACAACGAGCGCGCGCTTTTGCTCCCGCGCCCCCAGCCTACGATACTTAAGCTGATACACCGCCCGCAAACCATCCTGATCTCTGCGCCACTGCGACCATGCGCGCCCCTGCCGTGAACTGCCAAGCCTTATGTCGCCGTGCCGGACTGGCCCTTGCGCTGGCTGCGTCGGCCGCGCTGTCGGGCTGCGCCTCGCTGCTGCCTTCGGGCGAGGCGCAAAGCCCCAAGCCGTGGGCGAGCTTCGAGCAGGCGCACGGCGTGTATGAGCGCATCGTGCCGCAGCAGACCACGCTGGCCGATCTGCACCACCTGGGCATCGACCCCAACAGCACGCCCAACCTGACCATCCTCAGCTATGCCGACATCGTCAGCCGGCTGGTGCCGCCGTCGCGCGAGGCGCCGCTCGATCCGGGCATCCGCGCCTGCCTGGACGTGCCGAACCAGTGCCACGGCTACGAGATCACCCAGAAGCTGGTGCAGAACCGGCGGGTGGGCAATTTCTGGGCCGATTTCTTTGCCTTCAAACGTCAGACCGACACCAGCGGCTGGCGGTTTTCGCTGATCGTGCTAACCGTTGGCGACCGCGTGGTCTACAAGACCTGGGGCGGGCAGCCCAAGATCGAGGAGCAGAGCGTCACCCGCAACCCGCTCGGGCCGCTGCAGGGCCTTGGCGAGTCGGGGCTGGGCGGGATCAATTCCCTGCGCTGAAGCCGACCTGGTCCAAGCGTCGCAACGCAGCAACTCCTCGGATATATATGTAGTTTTGAACCAATTGCCATTTTATCACGGCATTTTTGAAGGGACCGGATAGCGTTTATTGGCAACCCATCCACAACCACAAGATCCCGCACCTTAAGGCCAAAAATCGATTTATTCCACAAAAATTCATAACAACAACTGCCAAGCCGCAAAGAAAACCCCCGAAGAAAATTCTTTTTTGATTCTCATCAGGCCACCACAACCCGAGCCAAAAATGCCATATAAGGCCGATAATAATTATTTAGAAAGAAGAAAATAAACCTCTGAATTAACTACAGACCCAGCCCAAGGCAATGGACTGTACCATTTCTTTTTGATAGAATATAGAGATCTCAAATCTGACTCAAACTCTCTGAAATCGAATCCCATGTGTTCAAAATGATAAAAAAACCTGGGGCGATCTCGCCGAAAGGGCGTTGCCTCGGAGGGCGGCCAAGCATTGCCAGTAAAATATTTCTCAGAGATGCATCAAACGCCCCGCGTCTTCGCGCCAGTCGAAACACGCCCTTCAAAAGGGCTGGAAGAAAAATTTCATGTGGCACACCTATCACGGCAATACCTGATGGCTTGAGCAATCTATGAATCTCTTTTAATGCATCCCATTTTTCTTTTTCTGGCAGATGCTCAAAAACCTCCATGCAAAAAATAATATCGTATCGCCCCTCTTCAACCGTAGATGTTCTGTCGACAAAATTTACATTTTCAAAGCGAGACAACCTCGACTTGGCCTCCATCATTAAGTCAGCCGACGGCTCAAAAACTGAAATTCGGCAGATAATTCCCGGGTCGTTCACAATCCGTTCCGCCAATTGCCCATCACCCGCCCCAAAATCTAATATTTCTAATTTCTCCAAAGGACTATTCAAAAATCGGAACACGGAGTATGCATCCGATATACGCCTGCGCTGCACCCAGCGCTTCACGAAATTTGGGTCGTTGGTTGTTATATCGGAATATGCCATTTTTTCCGCGCAAATCAGAACCTTTGCTTTATTCCGCTGCGATTTCGCCAAACGCCCCGTCGGCCGCGGCCAGCGTGGCGTCGATGATGGCGTCGTCGTGCGCGGCGGAGACGAAACCGGCTTCGAACATGCTCGGCGCCAGATAGACGCCGCGGTCGAGCATGGCGTGGAAAAAGCGCTTGAAGATAGCGACGTCGGCGCGCGCCATGTCCGGGTAGTTGGCCGGCAGCGCGTCGGCGAAGTAGAAGCCGAACATGCCGCCTTCGCTGTCGGTTCGGAACGTCACGCCGTAGCGGTTTGCTGCGGCCTGCAGACCGGCCATGAGCTTTTGCGTCGCTGCACTCAGGCGCTCGTAAAAGCCGGGTTGCTGAATCAGGCGCAATTGCGCCATGCCGGCGGCCACCGCCACCGGGTTGCCCGACAGCGTGCCGGCCTGATACACCGCGCCCAGCGGTGAAAGCACATGCATGACGTCGGCGCGTCCGCCGAACGCCGCCAGCGGCATGCCGCCGCCGATGACCTTGCCCATGACCACCAGATCGGGGCGGATACCGTAGAGCTGCTGCGCCCCGCCCAGCGCGACGCGAAACCCGGTCATCACCTCGTCCCAGATCAGCAGCGCGCCGTGCTCGGTGCAGAGTTCCCGCAGCCGCTGGTGCCACTGCTGGCTGCCGCGGATGAAGTTCATATTGCCGGCAATGGGCTCGACGATCACGCAGGCGATGTCCGCGCCGCGCGCGGCGAACAGCTCTTCGATTTGCGCGATGTTGTTGAACTCCAGCACCAGGGTGTGTTTGGCGAGGTCAGCCGGCACGCCGCCTGAGCTGGGGTTGCCGAAAGTCAGCAGCCCGCTGCCGGCCTTGACCAGCAGGCTGTCGGCATGGCCGTGGTAGCAGCCTTCGAATTTGACGATGGCGTCGCGCCCGGTAAATCCACGCGCCAGCCGCAGCGCGCTCATCGCCGCCTCGGTGCCGCTGGACACCAGCCGCACCATTTCCACCGCGGGCATCAGCCGGCAGATCGCTTCGGCCATGTCGATTTCGTCGGCGGTGGGCGCGCCGAACGACAGCGAACGGGTGGCGGCGCGCTGCACCGCCTCGATCACTTCGGGATGGGCATGGCCGGCGATCATCGGCCCCCAGGAGCCGATGTAGTCGATGTAGCGGCGGCCTTCGACGTCGATCAGGTAGGCGCCTTCGGCACGGTCGATGAAACGCGGCACGCCGCCGACCTGGCGGAAGGCGCGAACGGGGGAGTTGACCCCGCCGGGGATGGTGCGCTGCGCGCGGTCGAACAAGGCGGTGTTGGTCTGGCTCATGATGGTACGGGCGAGAAGAAGAAAAAGTCGGGAGATTGAAAACGGGCGGGAACGTGTGCGTTGCGGATGGCCTGCGGCTTCACGCATCCGGCGGCGCGCGGCGCATCGGGCGTGGCAACGGTTGGATCGACGCGCGGCTCGGAACGATGCCCTGTGGCATCCCGCCCCCGCGCCCGTCGCCGGCCCAACGCGCGTGCCAGCGCGCCGGGCCGGCGCATGCACCACGGCCGCGGCGCTTACTGCAGCACCCCGGGCCCGCCCTCCTCGGCGCCCGGCTCTTCGTCACCGGACTGCGCCCAGAAAAAGCGGTCGGGAACGACCTGGCCCATGCCCGGCCGGTAGCCGAAGTCCAGCGCGTGGTCGAGGAATTCGATCGCTTCGTGCACGGCCTGATCGAGCTTGACGCCATTGGCCAGGATCGCCGCCAACGCGCCCGACAAGGTGTCACCGGCGCCGACGAACCCAGCCTCGAACAGCTCGAAGCTCTCGCGCAGCAGCACCCGGCGCGGGCTGAGCAGGGCGTTTTCCACCTTGCCGTCGGTGCCGACCATGCCGGTCACCAGGGTGTATTGCACGCCGAACTGGTGCGCCTTCTGCGCCAGGGTTTCCAGCGCGGGCGGCGCTTCACCGTCCCAGTCGGGCAGCAGCAGCTGGGTAAGCGCGCTCTGGTTGCCGGTGAGCAGCCGGGTCTGCGGCAGGACGAGCTCCTGCAGCGCCTTGATGTAGTCGTCGGACTGCGATTCGTCGAGCACGTGGAAGTTGCCGGCGTAGGTGATCAGCGGCACGTTGCTGTAGTCGGCCAGCAGCTCGGCCACTGCGTTGACCACCTCGACCGAGCCGAGAAAGCCGACCTTCCACGCGGCGATCTGCACGTCTTCGAGCACCGCGCGCGCCTGCTCAACCACGGCGTCGGCCTCGATGTCGATGGTGTCGAAAATTTCCGCGGTGTCGCGCACCCACAGACAGGTGGTGACCGGCAGCGGGTGGCAGCCCACCGCCGAGCAGGCGGCCAAGTCGGCGGCCAGGCCGGCGCAGCCGCTCGGGTCGGCGGCGTTGAAATACATCACGGACGGGGGAGATTCGGGGGCGTCGGTCATCATGCGGGCATGGTAATGCCGCCCTGCGGCACCGCAAGCTGGCCATGCCCCCGCGCGCCCGGCGCCCCTGCATCCGCGCGGTGGCGCCGCAGTCGCAGACGTTGTATGCGTCAAAAGCAACAGCCTGCCTAGAATCGGTTGAATCTTCGACCCGACCCCGATACGCTGTGAATCAACCTGAATATTGCAGTTGGATGTGCTTGATTTGTGGCTTCATTTACCACGAAGCCGAGGGGCACCCCGACAGCGGAATACAACCCGGCACGCGCTGGGCGGACGTCCCGATGAACTGGACCTGCCCGGAGTGCGGTGCCCGAAAAGAAGACTTTGAAATGGTGCCCATTTGATCGGGAGGGCGCCGCGCCCGGAGCGCTGCGGGGTTCAAGCCGCGGCGAAGCGGGTCGTATCTGCAACGGTTACCCAGTGAAGGAAGCGCATGTCCGCGCCCAACAGCCCGTTCAAAGTGCTGGTCATCGACGACAGCAACACCATCCGCCGCAGCGCCGAGATTTTTCTCAAGTCGGCCGGCTACGAGGTGCTGCTGTCGGAGGACGGCTTCGACGCCCTGTCCAAGGTCAATGACCATCATCCCGATCTGATTTTCTGCGACATCCTGATGCCCCGCCTTGACGGCTACCAGACCGTAGCCGTCATCCGCCGCAGCAGCAAGTTCGCCGACATCCCGGTGGTGATGCTCTCCAGCAAGGACGGGGTGTTCGACAAGGCGCGCGGCCGCATGGTCGGCGCGCAGGACTACCTCACCAAGCCCTTCACCAAAGACCAGTTGCTCGGCGCCGTTGCGCCGTATGCCAACGCCGCTCGTTAACACCCCGCCCTTCCAACGCCATGCCCGTACACAAGATCCTGGTCGTCGACGACTCCAAGACCGAGCTGTACTTTCTGTCCGATCTGCTGAGCAAGAACGGCTATGCCGTGGCCACCGCCGAAAACGGCGAGCAGGCGCTGGCGCAGATCGCCGCTGACCGGCCCGACCTGATTCTGATGGACGTGGTCATGCCCGGGCCGAACGGCTTTCAGCTCACCCGCCAGATCACCCGCGACCCGAACACCGCGCAGATTCCGGTGATCATGTGCACCAGCAAAAAGCTCGAAACCGACAAGGTGTGGGCGATGCGCCAGGGCGCGGCCGATTACGTGACCAAGCCGGTCGACCCGGGCGAGCTGCTCGGCAAGATCCGCGCGCTGGCCTGAGCCCGCGGGAAGGCGCCATGTCCAAAGCCTCGCTGCGCGAATTCCAGGCCCGGCTGGCCGAGCGGCTGCGCGCCGGCGCCGCCGGCGAAGCCCCGTCGCGCTGGCTGGCGGTGGTCGCCGGCGGGCGCCATCTGCTGCTGCCGCTGGAGCAGGCCGGCGAAATCTCGCCGATGCAGACCCCCACCCCGCTGCCGCATGCGCGCGACTGGTTCGGCGGCATCGTCAACCTGCGCGGCCAGTTGTGCGGGCTGGTCTACCTTGGCGCCTTTCTCGGCGGCACCGCCGCCGCGAACACCCCGCAGGCGCGGCTGATCCAGTTCGCCGCCGACCTCGATCTCAACGCCGCGCTGCAGGTCGATCAGCTCGCCGGGCTGCGCGGTGAAGACCGGCTGTCGCCGCTGGACACCGAGCCCGACCCCGCCACCCCGTGGCTGCGCGAGCGCTGGCGTGATGAGTCCGGGCAGGACTGGCAGGTGCTCGAACTGCGGCAACTGGCCGAAGACCCCCGTTTTCTCCAGGTGGTGTGAGCATGGTCGGCATCCCTGCTCGCGCTGCCGCTGCCCTCGTTTTCCTCGCTGCCCACCTGCGGGCGGGCCGAGACGGGGCGCTTGCTGTTCACTGACCGCGTCGCCCTTCCGCGCAACAAACCTCTTTCGGAGTGCTCATGGCCTTGCTGTCGTCCCTGTTCGGTTCCAAGTCCCGCCAAGCCGATGCCGAGCCCGCGCCCACGGCGTTCGCCCGCCCCGGCCAGGACACCACCCTGCAGATCGACTCGGAGTTCACCGACCCGGTGCAGACCCTGGCGATGGCCCGCGGCAACAAGCCGCTGATCCTGCGCCTGCCGTTCATCAGCCAGATGCAGCTGGCGCAGCAGCAGCGGCTGTTCGGCGTGCTGCTGGCGATTGCGCTGGTGCTGCTAGGCCTGACCCTGGTGATCGTGCTCAGCAATACCCTCACCGCCGCGCGCCTGCTCACCGCCACCGGCACGGCGCAGACCCAGGAGCAACGGCTGGCCAAGGGCGTGAGTGCGGCGCTGCTGGGCTCGACCGACGCCTTCGCCGACGTGAAGGACAGCGCCGACAAGCTCGGAGCCAGCCTGCAGGTGCTGCAGTCGGGCGGTGCGCCGCAGCAGGCGCAGGCAGCGATCGACTCCGTCGCGCCGCTGATCACCAACAGCGTGGCCAGCGCCCGGCAACTGCTGGCGCAGCAAAGCGTGCTGACCGGCGCGGGCAGCGCCATCCGCACCATCAACGGCCAGACCGACGGGCTGCTGGAGCAGGCGCAGTCCATCACCAGCCTGCTGCTGCAGCAGAAGGCGCCGGGGCCGGACATCGACGCGGCTAGCCAGCTCGCGGTGCTGACCCAGCGCATCGGCAAATCGGTCAACGAATTCGTCGGCCTCGAAGGCGCGCGGCCGCAGGCGGTGTTCAGCCTGGGCAAGGATCTGGGCACCTTCCGCGAACTGCTGAACGGCCTGCTGCAAGGCAACCCCGATGCGCGGCTTTCAGCCGTCACCGACAGCCAGACCCGGCAGCAGTTGCAGGCGCTGGCGGCGGCATTCGAGAAAACCGACGCGCTGGCGCAGACCCTGCTGAAAAACCTTCCCGGCCTGACCACTGCGCGACAAGCGCAGGTCAACGTGCTGAGCAAATCCGGCGCCATCGGCACTCAGCTCGCGCAAATGGAACAGGTGTTTTCGTCGCGCTCGGCGCCCAGCCTGCCGGTGTTCGTGTTCATGGGCATTCTGCTGGCGCTGGCGCTGATCGCCGCGGCCGAGCTGATCCACAGCATCGTGGCCGAGGCGCGGCAACGCGCCAACCTGGTGGAAATGCAGCGCCGGCAATCCGAGCGGCAGGAACTCGAGGCCCGCCGCACCAACGAGTCCAACCAGGCGGCGATTCTGCGGCTGATGAACGAGCTGCAGACCGTCGCCGAGGGCGACCTGACCCAGCAGGCCACCGTGACCGAGGACATCACCGGCGCGATCGCCGACTCGGTGAACTACACCGTCGAGGAGCTGCGCAACCTGGTCGCGCAGGTGCAGACCGCGGCGAACAAGGTGGGTGAAGGCGCGGCGCAGGCGCAGACCAACTCCGACGCGCTGATGCAGTCGGCCGACGAGCAGCTGCGCGAAATCCGCCAGACCGGCCAGTCGGTGCTGGACATGGCCGCGCGCATCAACACCGTGTCGGCGCAGGCGCAGCAGTCGGCGCAGGTGGCGCGGCAATCGCTGCAGGCCGCCGAGCAGGGCCAGCGCGCGGTGCGCGACTCCATCGACGGCATGAACACCATCCGCGAGCAGATCCAGGAAACGTCCAAGCGCATCAAGCGTCTGGGCGAGAGCTCGCAGGAGATCGGCGAAATCACCGAGCTGATTTCCGACATCACCGAGCAGACCAACGTGCTGGCGCTCAACGCGGCGATCCAGGCGGCATCCGCCGGTGAAGCCGGACGCGGCTTCACCGTGGTGGCCGAGGAAGTGCAGCGGTTGGCCGAACGCTCGGCCGAGGCGGCCAACCAGATCGCCGCGCTGGTGCGCACCATTCAGACCGACACCGCCGACGCCGTCGCCGCGATGGAGCGCAGCACCCGCGGGGTGGTCGAGGGTGCCAAGCTGTCGGACAACGCCGGTGCGGCGCTGGCCGAAATCGACCGCGTGTCGCGCCAGCTCGCCGACCTGATTGCGCAGATCGCCCGCCAGACCGACACCGAGGCCGCTTCGGCCAACCAGGTCGCCGGCAGCATCGAGCACATTTTCACCGTGACCGAGCAGACGGCTGCCGGCACCCGTTCCACCGCCGCGCTGGTGCGCGAACTCGCCCGCGTGGCCGAGGATCTGCGCGCATCGGTGTCGCGCTTCAAGATCGCCTGAACCGGCGCCCGCCATGACCACCGCTACCGCCCCGCACACCGCCGCGCCGGCCGACATCGGGCCGCTGGCCTGGCTGCTCGACCAGATCGGCGACAACCTGCAATCCGCCCGCGCCACCCTGGCGCGCGTGGCGCAGCAGCGCGCCGACAACCCCGAACGCGGGACGGACGTCGCCGCGCTGCGCAGCGCCCGTGTGCAGGTGCACCAGGCCGGCGGCGCGGTCGAGCTGCTCGGCTATTTCGGCGCGGCGCGGCTGATGCAGGCGGCCGAAACCGCGCTCGATCGCCTGATCGGCCACCCGGCCGAATTCAACGACGCGGCGCTGCGCACTTTCGAAGGCGGGTTCAACGCCCTGGTCGACTACCTCGAGGCGCAGCGCGCGGGCAAGACCGAGCCGGCGCTCAAGCTCTATCCGCAATACCGCGACCTGATGGTGCTGGCGCGGGCCGAGCGCATCCATCCGGCCGATCTGTGGGATCACGACTGGAGCTGGCCGCAGGTGCCGCCCAGCACCGACCGCACCCCGCTGTCGGCCGACGATCGCGCCCGCTTCGAGCGCGCGCTGCTCGCTCTGCTGCGCGGGGTGGACACGCCGCGCGCCGCGCACAGCCTGGGCGAAGTCGCGCAGCGTGCGCAGCACGCCAGCAGCGGGCCGACCGCCGGGCTGTGGTGGCTGGCGCGCGGGGTGTTCGAGGGGCTGGGCGCGGGTCTGCTCGCCGCCGATGCCGAACTCAAACGCCTGGTCAACCGCCTGAACCTGCAACTGCGCAGCCAGCTGCAGGGGCAGAGCCCGGCGCCGCAGCGCCTGGGGCACGATCTCGCGTTCTACTGCGCGCAGGCGCTGCACGGCGCCGCCCACAGCAGCGTGCCCACGCCGCAGCTGCACGCGATCGACGCCGAAATGCACCTCGGCGCCACCGCCTTTGCCGACTACCAGCGCAGCCATTTCGGGCTGATCGACCCGGCGCAGGTGCAGCAGGTGCGCAAGCGGGTGCAGACCTTGCGCGACGGCTGGGCCGCGCTGGCCGGGCACGCGCAGTCGCATGCCGACCCGGTGCGCATGGGCAAGCTCGCCGACCTGGCCGACAGCCTGGCGCCGCTGCTGCGCAATCTGGTCGAGGGCAGCGAAGCGTTGCCGCAGGCGCTGGCCGGGCTGTTCCGCGCCTTCGCCGGCAACAAGGATCTGATCACCCCCGAGCGGGCGCTGGACGCGGCCACCGCGATTCTGTTTCTCGACATCACCTTCGCCCACTTCCGCCCGGAGGAGCAGCAGTTCCTGCCGCGCAGCCAGCAACTGGCCGAGCGGCTGCGCGCCAGCGCCGCCGGTGCCGCCAGCGAGCCGCTGGCCGCGTGGATGGAGGAGCTGTTCCGCCAGTCGTCCGAGTCGCAGACCATGGGCAGCGTGGTGCAGGAACTGCGCGCCGACATGAACACCGTCGAAAAGGTGCTCGACGCGTATTTCCGCGACCCGGAAAAGCGCGCCGACCTCGACCAGGTGCCGCCGCTGCTGCAGCAGATGCGCGGGGTGTTTTCGGTGCTCGGCGTCGATGTGGCGGCCGAGGCGCTGGCGCATGTGCGCGACAGCGTCGATGCGCTGGTCGCCAATCCGGCACTGCCAACGCAGCGTGAGTCCGACGCCCTGGCCGCGAACATCGGCGCCCTGGGCTTTCTGGTCGACATGCTGGCGTATCAGCCCGAGCTGGCCAAATCGCTGTTCGTTTTCGACGCCGATCGGGGCGAGCTGCGCGCGGTGGTTCTGGCACCGCACCGCGTCGCTCCGCCCACGCACAAACAAGACCTCGAAGCCGCCGCCCGCACGCTGGTGGCCGATGCCGCCGCCGGCTTGCCGCCCGCGCAGGTGCAGCAGCGCCTAGCCACACTGCGCGCCGACAGCGCGCTGGCGCAACTGCCGCAGATCGCCGAACAGGCCGCCGCCGAAATCGACCGCCTGCACGCGCCGCAGACCGAGCCGGCTGCGGCCGAGCCTGAATCCCCAGCTGCCGAAACCGCGCCGCCTGCCGCGCCTGAAATCGTGCCGTCCGCTGCGGCCGAGGTCGCGCCCACCGCCGCCCCCGCCCCGTCTGCAACCCCCGCGCCAGACGAAGCCGAAGACGAACTCACCGCGATCTTCCTGGAAGAATCGCGCGAGGTCATCGCCGCCGCGCGCGAGCAGGACGGCATCCTGCGCGAGCACCCGCACGACGACCGCGCGCTGGCCGCGCTGCGCCGCGCTTTCCACACCCTCAAAGGCAGCTCGCGCATGGTCGGTCTCACCGCTTATGGCGAAGCGGCGTGGGCGTTGGAGCAGGTGTTCAACCAGCACATCGCCAGCCAGCAGCCCGCCAGCGGCGCCCTGCTCGATCTGGCGCAGCGCGCACTCGACCGTCTGGTCGCGTGGACCGAGGCCATCGCCAGTGGCCACGCCGACCACGACGACAGCGCCGCAATCATCGATCTGGCGCGGCGCTACCGCGAAGGCGGCGAGCTGGGCGAGGTCGCGGCAGCGCCTTCTCCCACAGCCGCCGGCCAGCAGACTCTCGGCGCTGCGTCGTCCGAGGCGGTTTCCGCAACCTTCGAGCCCACCGTCGCCGCTGCCCAACTGCTCCAAGCGGCCGCCGAACCAGCCGAGGCGGCCACCGCAGGCGAGCCCCTCGCTACCGCTGAGTCCGCCGCTGCCGCCCAGCCCCCGATGCCGGAGTTGCCGCCGCTGCCCGAAGTCACCGAAATCAGCGAGGCCGACACGATCGCCGAACTGGCCGATGCCGAATTCCCGCTCGCCGCTGAAGCTCCGGCAGCAACCCCCGAGTCGGTGTCGCTCGACGACGCGCTGCTACTCGGCGCCGAGCCTGCGCCGGTGACCGAAGCGCTGGCCGAGTTCCCGCCGCTACCGCCGCTGCAAGCGCCCGCCGAGACAGAGGCACCGCCCGCCCCGATGGCCGAGCCGGCTGCGGCAGAGGCCGAAAACCAGCCGGCGCCGGCCGAGGAACCCCTCGCCTTCGCGCCGCCAGCGCCCCCCGCGCACGCCGGCGCGATCGACCTCGCCCCGCTGCTCGGCAGCATCGACCTGGAATTGCCGCAGTCGCCGCTCGAAGCGGCTGCGCCCGAGCTTCCGCGCGAAACGGCGGAACGCGAAATGCCGGCCGAGGCCGCCGCGGCGCCAACGCCCGAGCCAACGCCAACGCCCGAGCCAACGCCGACGGCCGAGCCCATCGCTGCGGTCGAGCCCAGTATCTCCCTCGCTGCCAGCGCGCCGCCTGCCGAGGCAGCCACCGAGACGGCCGCTGCGCCAAGTGCCAGCGAGGACGTGCGGCAGATCGGCGATCTGCGCGTGCCCACCCCGCTCTACACCATTTTTCTCGGCGAGGCCGACGAGCTGTCGCGCGATCTGGACAACGCGGTGCGCGACTGGCTGGCAATGCCTTCGGCCGAGCGCGCGCGCGACGCCGCCGAAGTCGCGCACAAGCTGGCCGGCAGTTCGGCCACCGTCGGGCTGCGCTCGGTTGCCGACCTGGCCGCGCAGATGGAACACACCCTGGAGCGCCTGGCCCCGCTGCCCGACGTCGCGCAGGCGCCCGAGCGGCATGCGGTGTTCGACGCCGCGTGCAGCGACATCAAGCAATTGCTGCACCAGTTCGCCGCGGGCTTTCTCAAGCCGGTGCCCGAGGCCACGCTCAATCAACTGGCCGCGCTGGCGCGCGATGGCGTCGACCGAGCTGCCGAACTCGAAGCCGCCACGGCCAGCGCGCAGGCCGCACCGCTGCCGCAAGCAGCCACCAGCCCCGGCAGCGAGGCGCTGGTCGATGCCATCGACCCCGACCTGTTCCCGATTTTCGAGGACGAAGCGAGCGAACTGCTGCCCGAACTCGCCGCCACCCTGCGCCGCTGGGAAGCGCGCCCGGCCGACGGCGCCGCCGCGACCGCGGCGATGCGGGTGCTGCACACCCTGAAGGGCAGCGCGCGCATGGCCGGGGCGATGCGGCTGGGCGAAATGGCGCACCAGCTCGAATCGGACATCGAATCCGTCGCCGCCAGTGGCGAGGCCAGCGCCGGCGAGCTGGGCGAGCTGCTGGGCCGCTACGACCAGATCTCCGCCCGCTTCGAGCGTCTGCGCGAGGCGGCGCAGCGCGGCGACAGCGTGCTGGCCGATCGCGCCGAAGCTGCGGCCGCTCCGGTCGAGGCGACCGCGGCAGCCGCTGCCGAGTCCCCGACCCTGCCGGTGCAACCCGCAACGCCACAGCCCGCGCTCGCAATGCCTGCGGCCAACGTCGCGCACGATCACCTGTCGGCCGCCGCGCTGGCGGCGCTGCAGGCGCGCACCTTGCCAGCGCCGCGGCTGGGCGGGCAGCCGGTGCGGGTGCGCGCGCAGCTGCTCGACCGCCTGGTCAACCAGGCCGGCGAGATCAGCATTTCCCGCGCCCGGCTCGAAGCCGAGGTGCAGGCGATGCGCAACGCGGTGCGCGACCTCGGCGACAACCTCGACCGGCTGCGCCAGCAGGTGCGCGAAGTCGAAATCCAGGCCGAAGCGCAGATGAGCGCGCAGGTGCAGGCCGCGCGCGACGCGCATCGCGACTTCGACCCGCTGGAGTTCGACCGCTACACCCGCACCCAGGAACTCACCAAGATGATGGCCGAGACGGTCGGCGACGTGGCGCTGGTGCAGGCCACGCTCAACCGGCTGATGCGCGACGTCGACGACGACATGGCGCGGCAGTCGCGGCAGACCCGCGACCTGCAGCGCGACCTGCTGCGCACCCGCATGGTCGAGTTCGACAGCCTGTCCGAGCGGCTGTACCGCACGGTGCGGCAGGCGGCCAAGGATCTGGGCAAGCAGGTGCGGCTGGACATTCGCGGCGGCACCATCGAAATCGACCGCGGCGTGCTCGACCGCATGGCCGGCAGTTTCGACCACCTGCTGCGCAACGCGGTGGCGCACGGCATCGAAACCCCGGCCGAGCGCGAAGCCAAGGGCAAGCCGGCCGTGGGCACCATCACCCTGCAGGTACGGCAGGAGGGCAACGAAGTCGCGATCGACATCAGCGACGACGGCCGCGGGCTGGACTTTGCCGCGATCCGCGCCAAGGCCGAGCGCCTTGGGCTGATCGAGCCGGGCGCCGCGGTGTCCAACGACGACCTCGCCCAGCTCGTTTTCCGCCCCAATTTCAGCAGCACACAGGCGACCACCGAAGTCGCCGGCCGTGGCGTCGGGTTGGACGTGGTGCGCACCGAAGTCGCCAACCTCGGCGGCCAGGTGCATCTGGACAACCCGCCAGGGTCGGGCGCGCGCTTCACTCTGCTGCTGCCGCTGACCACCGCGATCACCCAGGTGGTGCTGCTGCGCATCGGCGGGGCCGAGTCGGCGCCGCGTGCCGCCGCCGCAGCCGGGTACAAACCGGCGGCGGTGCAGACCGTCGCGGTGCCGGGCAACCTGGTCGAGCTGGTGCTGCGGCTCAAACCCGAGCAGGTCGAGCAGGCCGCGCGCACCCTCACCGTCGACTACAACGGCCAGACCCTGCCGTTCTACTGGCTCGGTGCGCTGCTCGGCCAGTCCGGGCACAGCAGCCAGCCGCTGGCCAAGAGCGTGCCGGTGGTGGTCATCCGCAGTGCCAACCAGCGCGTGGCGGTGCAGGTCGACGATGTGCTGGGCAACCAGGAAGTGGTGATCAAGAACCTCGGGCCGCAGCTCTCGCGGGTGCCCGGTCTGGCCGGCATTTCGGTGCTGCCCAGCGGCGAGGCCTCGCTGATCTACAACCCGGTGGCGCTGGCCGCGGTGTACGGTGAATCGGCCGGCGCGCTGATGCATGCCGCCCCGCAGGCCGCAGCCTTTGCGCCGCAGCAGCCGGCTGCTGCCACCGAAGCCGCCGCACCCGGGCGGCTGATCATGGTGGTCGACGACTCCATCACCGTGCGCCGCGTCACCCAGCGCTTCCTGCAGCGCCACGGCTACACCGTGATGCAGGCCAAGGACGGGCTGGACGCGCTGGAGCAACTGCAGCAGAGCACCACCCTGCCCGACGTGATGCTGCTGGACATCGAAATGCCGCACATGGACGGCTTCGACCTCACACGCAACATCCGCGCCGATTCGCGGCTGGCGCGGCTGCCGATCATCATGATCACCTCGCGCATCGCCGAAAAGCACCGCAGCTACGCAGCCGAGCTCGGCGTCAACCACTACCTCGGCAAGCCCTACTCCGAGACCGAACTGCTGCGGCTGATCGAAGGCTTCACCACCGTTCCGTCGGCGGCTGGCGCCTGAGCGGCAGCGCCAAGCGATGCCCCGGCGCACTCCCATGCGCCAGGGGCGGTCGAAACGCAGCGCTCAACCCGCCTTGACCGCGCCGTAACGTTCCAGGGTTTCGGCGCGGGCCAGATCGTGGCGAACGATGGGCCGCGGGTAATCCACCCCCAGCCGCACCCCGGCATCGCGCAGCACGTGGTCGGGCGCCAGCCAGGGCGCGTGGATCCAGCGCTCGGGCAGCCGCGCGAGTTCGGGCAGATAGCGGCGGATGAACTGACCTTGGGGGTCGAACTTTTCGCTCTGCGCCACCGGGTTGAAAATGCGGAAATACGGCTGCGCGTCGCAGCCGGTCGACGCAGCCCACTGCCAGCCGCCGTTGTTGGCGGCGAGGTCGTAATCGTTGAGCCGCTGGGCGAAGTAGCGCTCGCCCCAGCGCCAGTCGATGCCCAGATCCTTGGTCAAGAAACTCGCGACCACCATGCGCAGGCGGTTGTGCATATACCCGGTGGTGTTGATCTGCCGCATCGCCGCGTCGACCAGCGGGTAGCCGGTGCGCGCCTCGCACCACGCGGCGAACGCCTCGGGGTCGTTGCGCCACAGAATGCGGTCGTACTCGGGCTTGAACGACTGCTCGACCACCTGCGGATGGTGGTGCAGCACCTGCATGTAAAAGTCGCGCCAGATCAGCTCGCTCAGCCACACCCGCGCGCCTTCGCTGCCGGCCTGCGCGCGAGTCCAAGCCGCGGCGACCAGGGTGCGGATCGCCGCGGTGCCAAAGCGCAGATGCACCGACAGATAGCTCGGCCCCTTGACCGCCGGGAAGTCGCGCGTCTGGTGGTAGCGGTCGATGCGGGTGAGAAAGTCGTCGAACAGAGTCTGCGCGCCCCCGGTGCCCAGCGGCAAGCGCAGGGTGCGCAGATCGGTCGGCGCGAAACCCAGCGCGGCCAGATCCGGCAGTGGCGCAGCCGAGGCCACCGGCAGCAGCCGCTGCGCCGACAGATTCACCTGAAGCGGCGGCTGCGGCTGCTGCGCATACCGCGCAAGCCAGGATTTGCTGTAGGGGGTGAACACCGCATAGGGCTTGCCCGCGCTGGTGAGCAGCTCGTCGGTGTCGAACACCGCCTGATCTTTGACCAGCACCAGCTCGCACCCGTCGCGCGAGAGTGCTTCCGCCACCGCGCGGTCGCGCGCGACCGCCTGCGGCTCGTAATCGCGCGCAGCGAATACCGCGTCCACCTGCAGCTCGGCGGCCAGCCTCGGCAGCGCGGTCTCGGCACGGTCGTGCCGCACGTGCAGCGCACTGCCCATCTGCCGCAAGGTCTGGTCAATATCGGCCACTGCAGCGTGGATGAACTCCACCCGCCGATCCTGCTGCAGGCCGACAGCGAGCAGCGGGTCGAGGATGTCGCGGTCGAATACGAAAGCCAGCGCCACCCGCTCGCACCGCGCCAGCGCCGCGGCCAGCGCTGCGTGATCGTGCAGCCGCAGATCGCGCCGCAGCCAGACCAGGCCGCGTTTGCAGGCGCGCGGTGTCGCGTGAATGGAAGCGTCGGGCATCGGGAAGCAATGGGGATGCTTTGCCCCGCATTTTGCTTGGCCGGCAACGACCCGCGCCGCCACGGGGGTGAGTCACACCGCGATACACTGCCAGCATGAATCCGCGGCCCGACGCCTCCAACCTCAGCAACCAGTTCCTGATCGCCATGCCGGGCATGGCCGACGAGAACTTCGCCGGGTCGGTGGTCTATGTTTGCGAGCACTCGGCACGTGGCGCGCTCGGGCTGGTGATCAACCGCACCACCGACATCACCGTCGCCGATCTGTTCGAGCGCATCGGGCTGCAGGCCCCGGCGGCGCTGGCGCAGAACCCGGTGCTGCAGGGCGGGCCGGTGCAGACCGAGCGCGGCTTTGTGCTGCACGAGCCGACCGGTACCGAATACGCCTCGACCCTGCGCATTGCCGGCGGGCTGGAAATGACCACCTCCAAGGACGTGCTCGAACACATGGCCGAAGGTGGCGGCCCGCGCCGGGTGCTGATCACCCTGGGCTATTCCGGCTGGAACGCCGGCCAGCTCGAAGAAGAAATCGCCGCCAACGGCTGGCTCACCGTCGAAGCCGACCCGGCCGTGCTGTTCGACACCGCGATCGACGGCCGCTTCAACGCTGCAATGGCGCTGCTGGGCTTTTCGCCGGCGATGCTGTCGCAGACCGCCGGCCACGCCTGACCGTGCTGCCGGCCATTGCCCGTTCTCTGCCCTTCCCTGTCATGGCAGCACCGGCCCCGCGCGCCCGCACCGTGCTGGGGTTCGATTTCGGGCGCAAGCGCATCGGCGTGGCCGTGGGCAACAGCCTCACCGGCACCGCCAGCCCGCTGCAGACCGTGCGCGGCGAGCGCAACGACGATCGCTTTGCCGCCATCGCCGCATTGCTGCGCGAGTGGCAGCCCGATGCGCTGATCGTCGGCCTGCCGCTGCACCCGGACGGCGCCGCACACGACATGACCGAGGCGGCGCGGCGCTTTGCCCGCCAGCTGCAAGGCCGTTTCGGCCTGCCGGTGACCCTGGTCGACGAGCGCTACACCTCGGCGGTTGCCGAGGACGCCGGCGCGCGCGATGTGGACGCCGCTGCCGCCTGCCTGATCGTCGAGCAATACTTCAGCCAGACTCCCGCATGAGCGTGTCTTCCCTTCCCGATGCCGAGGCGCTGTATGCCCGGCTGCGCGAGCAGGTTCGCGCACATCTGGCCGCCAGCGGCAGCGCGCCGCTGCTGGTGGGCATCTACTCCGGCGGCGCCTGGCTGGCGCAGCGGCTGCACGCCGATCTGGCGCTGGCGCAGCCTTACGGCGTGGTGTCGTCGACCTTTCACCGCGATGATTTCGCGACCCGCGGCCTGCACCCCAGCGGCAACCGCACCGAGCTGCCGGCGCCGGTGGCCGGCGCCCCGGTGCTGCTGATCGACGACGTGCTGCACACCGGCCGCACCATCCGCGCGGCGATCAACGAACTGTTCGACTTTGGCCGCCCGGCGCGGGTCGATCTGGCGGTGCTGGTCGACCGCGGCGGGCGCGAGTTGCCGATCTGCCCCACCGTGTCGGCCGCGCAGCTGCAGCTGCCGGCCTCGCAAAACCTGCAACTGGTGCGCGCCGACGACGGCGAAGGCGCGGCCATGCGCTTTGCCTTTGAACTGCGCGACCGATCATGAGCCCGCATCCCCAGCTCAACCGCAACGGCGAACTGCGGCACCTGCTCTCGCTCGAAGGGCTGCCGCGCGAGGTCATCGTTCACATTCTGGACACCGCGCGCGGCTTCATGCGCTTTGGCGACCGCGAGGTGAAAAAGGTGCCGCTGCTGCGCGGCAAAAGCGTGTTCAACCTGTTTTTCGAGAACAGCACCCGCACCCGCACCACCTTCGAGATTGCCGCGCAGCGGCTGTCGGCCGATGTGTTCAACCTCGACATTCAGCGCTCCTCGACCAGCAAGGGCGAGTCGCTGCTCGACACCATCGACAACCTCGAAGCGATGGAGGCCGACATTTTTGTCGTGCGCCACAGCGAGAGCGGCGCGCCGTTTCTCATCGCCCGCCACACCCCGCCGCATGTGCACGTGGTCAACGCCGGCGATGGCCGCCACGCGCATCCGACGCAGGGGCTGCTCGACATGGCGACCATCGCCCACTACAAGCCGGACTTCACCGCGCTGACCGTGGCCATCGTCGGCGACATCGTGCATTCACGCGTCGCGCGTTCGGCGATCCATGCGCTCAACATCCTGGGCGTGCCCGAGGTGCGCGCGGTCGGCCCCAAGACCCTGGTGCCCGGCGATCTGCGCGACCTGGGGGTGCGGGTAATGCACGACATCCGCGAAGGGCTCAAAGACGCCGACGTGGTGATGATGCTGCGGCTGCAGAACGAGCGTATGAGCGGCGGGCTGCTGCCTTCGGCCAGCGAGTTCCACATGATGTATGGCCTCACCCCCGAGCGGCTGGCGCTGGCCCGGCCGGACGCCATTGTGATGCACCCGGGGCCCATCAACCGCGGGGTCGAGATCGCCTCCAGCGTCGCCGACGGCCCGCAGAGTGTGATCCTGCACCAGGTGCGCTTCGGTATCGCGGTGCGCATGGCCGTGCTGTCCATCATCGCCCAGACCCAGCCCTGAACCATGACCCATCCCCATCGCATCCTGGTGCGCGGCGGCACCCTGATCGACCCGGCCAGCGGTCTGCACGAGGCCGGCGACGTCGCCATCGCCGGCGAGCACATCGTCGCGCTGGGCCGCGCGCCCGAAGGCTTTGCGCCTGACCACGTGATCGACGCGGCCGGCTGCTGGGTGCTGCCCGGGCTGGTTGATCTGTGCGCGCGGCTGGGCGAGCCCGGCGGCGAACAGGCCGGGCTGCTGGACTCCGAGCTCGACGCTGCCGGCGCCGGCGGCGTCACCCGCGTGGTCTGCCCGCCCGACACCGACCCGGTGCTCGACGAGCCCAGCCTCGTCGAAATGCTGCGCTGGCGCGCGCGGCGCATCAAGCGCGCGCGGGTGTATCCGCTCGGTGCGCTGACCGTCGGCCTCAAAGGCGAAAAGCTCGCCGAAATGGCCTCGCTGGTCAAAGCCAGCTGCATCGGCCTGTCGCAGGCCGATCAGCCCATCGCCGACGTGCAGCTGCTTTACCGCGCGCTGCAGTACGCCAGCACCTTTGGCTACAAGGTCTGGCTACCGCCGGTGCAGCCGCATCTGGCGCGCGGCGTGGCCGCCAGCGGCCCCTACGCGCAGCGGCTGGGGCTGGCCGGGGTGCCGGTGCTGGCCGAAACCATTGCGCTGCACACCGTGACCGAACTCGTGCACGCCACCGGCTGCGCCGTGCACCTGAGCAAAATTTCCAGCGCCGCCGGGGTCGAGCTGATCCGCCGCGCCAAGGGCGAAGGTCTGCCGGTCACCGCCGATGTGTCGATCCACAACCTGCTGCTGACCGATCTGGACATCGGCTGGTTCGACGCCCGCATGCGGCTGACCCCGCCGTTGCGGCAAAGCCGCGACCGCGACGCGCTGCTGCAAGGGCTGATCGACGGCACCCTGGACGCGCTGGTGTCCGACCACACCCCGCTGGGCAGCGACGACAAGATTCAGCCCTTTGCCGAAGCCGTGCCCGGAGCGACCGGGCTGGAGCTGCTGCTGCCGGCGCTGCTGGACTACGCGCGGCGCAGCGGCCAGCCGCTGCCCCGGGCACTGGCGGTGGCCACCAGCCGCGCCGCTGCGGCCGCCGGGCTGCCCGCGGCCGAGCTGCGCGCAGGAAGCGCGGCCGAGTTGATCGTCGTCGACCCGCAGGCGCAGTGGCGCGCCACGCCCGAGCAGCTGCGCAGCCGCAGCAAGGCCACGCCGCTGGCCGATCTGCCGCTCTCCGGCCGGGTGCGCGCCACCTTGATCGACGGCCGCATCGTCCACGCGGCCGAAACCGTCGCCGCATGATCGCCGCCTGGCGGCTGGCGTCCACCTCGGCGCGGCTGGGCTGGCTGCTGCCCGCCGGTCTGCTGACCCTGCGGCGGTTTCCCCAGCTCACGCCCGAGCAGCGCGCCGCAGCGATTCAGCGCTGGTCGCTGCAGATGCTGCGCGCCTGCCGCATGGACCTGGCCGTGCAGGGGCAGATGTACCCCGGCCCGTGCATGCTGGCGATCAACCACATCTCCTGGCTGGACATCATGGCGCTCAACGCGGTGCAGCCCACGCGCTTTGTCGCCAAGGCCGACATCGCCCGCTGGCCGATGATCGGCAGCCTGGTACGCGGCGCCGGCACCCTGTTCATCGAACGCGAGCGCCCGCGCGACGCCATGCGGGTGATGCACGACATGGCGCAGGCGCTGCAGTCCGGCGACGTGATCAGCGTGTTCCCCGAAGGCACCACCTCCGACGGCAACGGCATCCTGCCGCTGCACGCCAACCTGTTCCAGGCCGCGGTCAGCGCCGGCATGCCGGTGCAGCCGGTGCTGCTGCGCTATGTCGACGCCGCCAGCGGCCGCCCCAGCGCCGCCCCGGCCTATGTCGGCGACGACTCGCTCGCCACCACCCTGCGGCGCATGGCGCGTGCCCCGCGGCTGCGCGCCGAGGTGCGCTTCCTGCCGGCGCTGCCCCCCTGCGACAACCGGCGCGAACTCTGCACCCAAGTCCACACCACGTTGCTGACCGCGCTGAATGAGGCCAACGGCCGCTGACCCCTGCCGCGCCGGTGTCCGCTATCCTCTGCGCCGCGCCGGCTGGCACGCCTTCCCTCGCCCGTGCGGCACCCTTTCCGGCCGCTGCTTCGCCCCGAAGCCGACGCCCGCTCCCCGTAGTTCAATGGATAGAACGGCCGCCTCCTAAGCGGCAAATCCAGGTTCGATTCCCGGCGGGGGGACCACTTTCCTTTCCGGCCACGGCGGGCCGCGCGGTTCACCCGAGGCTCGCGCCCGCCGCACTTCCGTCGCGCCGGACGCCGTGCCCGCGTCGATAGCATGCGGCTGACCGCAAGCCACCGCACCCGCCGTTCCCCGCCCCCCTCTGCCTGCCCGCAACGACCCGATGGACACCCTGCTGCATTCCCCCGCCGCGCAGGCCGCGCTGCTCGCGGCCGCCGGCATGCTGGCGTTCTGGCTGCGCGACGTGCCGGGGCTGGTGTTTTCTTGGTTGAAGCGGTTTTTCATTTCCACGCTGACGGTGGACTCGCGCGACGAGTTCCTGTTCGGCGCGCTGGTCGAATACATGGACGCCCACCCGGCGCTGCGGCAGGTCAACCAGTTCACCGCGCGCAGTGTGCGCCGCGGCTCGGCGCATCAGAGCCTGGACGAAGACTTGCGCGCGGGGCAGGCGCCGCGCGCCTTTCTCTCGCCCGGCGAAGGGCTGCACATTCTCTGGCTCGATCGTCGGCTGGTGTGGATGCGGCGCGAGCTGCAGGTGGCGCAGAGCGTGTTCGAGCGCATCAGCCTGTCGCACTTCGGCCGCTCGGGCGCGTGGCTGGCGGACTTTCTGCAGCAGGCGATCGCCGCGCGCGCGGCGCGCGAGAGCGACACCCTGTCGGTCTACATCCCCAACCCGTTCCACGGCGGGGACTGGATGCGCGCCCGCCTCGGGTCGCGCCGGCCGTTGTCGTCGGTGGTGCTCAAGGCCGGGCAGGCGCAAGCGCTGCTGGCCGATCTGCAGCGTTTCTACGGCGCGCGCGACCGTTACGCCGAGCTGGGCATTCCGTGGCGGCGCGGCTATCTGCTGCACGGCCCGCCGGGCACCGGCAAGACCTCGCTGGTCACCGCGCTGGCCTCCGAGCTGCGGCTCAACGTCTGCACCCTGAGCCTGGCCTCGCCGGTGGTCAGCGACGAAAAAATCCACACCTTGCTGGCCAGCGTGCCGCAGCGCTCGCTGCTGCTGATCGAAGATGTGGACGCGTTTTTCCGCCAGCGCGATGCAGCGCACGCGCAGGTGCGGCTGTCGTTCTCGGGCTTTCTCAATGCGCTGGACGGCGTGGCCACGCAGGAAGGCAGCGTGCTGTTCATGACCACCAACCATCTCGAACAGCTCGACCCGGCGCTGATCCGCGCCGGACGCATCGACGAGCGCATCGAACTCGGGCCGTGCGATGCCGACCAGCTGCGCCGGCTGTTCCTCAAGTTCCAGCCGGACGAAGCGGCGGCCGAAGCCTTCGCCGCCGAGAACGCCGACAAGGGCTGGGTGCCGGCGCAGGTGCAGGCCGAGCTGATGCGCCGCTTCGGCGCGCCGGGCTGAGGCTGCGCTGCGAGCGCGGCGCGCGGCTCAGGGCGCGATCGGCGGGGTGTCGACGCTGACGTCACCGCATTGCGCGCGGTGGCGCAGCGCGTGGTCGATCAGCACCAGCGCCAGCAGCGCCTCGGCGATCGGCGTGGCACGGATGCCCACGCAGGGATCGTGCCGACCGTAGGTCTCGACGTTCGTCGCTTCGCCGGCGCGGGTGATCGAGGACCGCGGCAACCGGATGCTCGACGTCGGCTTGATCGCCAGCGACACGGTGATCGGCTGCCCGGTGGAAATCCCGCCGAGCACCCCGCCGGCGTTGTTGCTGACAAAGCCCTGCGGGGTCAGCGCGTCGCCATGTTCGCTGCCCTTCTGCGTGACGCTGGCAAAGCCGGCGCCGATTTCCACGCCCTTGACCGCGTTCAGCCCCATCATCGCGTGGGCGATGTCGGCGTCGAGCTTGTCGTACAGCGGCTCGCCCCAGCCGGCGGGCACGCCGGTGGCTTCGACGTAGACCTTGGCGCCGCAGGAATCGCCGGCTTTGCGCAGCGCGTCCATATACGCCTCGAGCTCGGGCACGATGCTGGCGTTGGGCGCGAAAAACGGGTTGCCGGGCACGTCGTCCCAGCGCTTGAACGGAATCGGCACATCGCCGATCTGCGCCATGCAGCCGCGCACCTGCACCCCGTAGCGGTCGCGCAGCCATTTTTTCGCCACCGCGCCGGCAGCAACAATCGGCGCGGTCAATCGAGCCGACGAACGGCCGCCGCCGCGCGGGTCGCGCAGGCCGTATTTACGCCAGTAGGTGTAGTCGGCGTGGCCGGGGCGGAAGGTGTCGAGCAGGTTGCCGTAGTCCTTGCTGCGCTGGTCGGTGTTGCGGATGAGCAGCGCAATCGGCGTGCCGGTGGTCTTGCCCTCGAACACGCCGGAGAGGATTTCCACCTGATCGGCCTCCTGCCGCTGCGTGACGTGGCGGCTGGTGCCGGGGCGGCGGCGGTCGAGGTCGGGCTGGATGTCGGCCTCGCTCAGCGCCATGCCCGGCGGGCAGCCGTCGATCACACAGCCGATCGCCGGGCCGTGCGATTCGCCGAAGGTGGTGACTGCAAACAGCAGCCCGAGGGTGTTGCCGGACATGAAAGCCTCTCGTTCAGGAAGACGCCGCCGCTGGCTGCGCCGCGCGCACGCCCAGGGCAGCGAGCAATTGGTCGTGCACCCCGCCGAAGCCGCCGTTGCTCATCACCAGCACGCGGTCGCCGGGCCGCGCGTCGGCGGCCACGGCCTGCACCAGCGCGGCCAGATCGTCGAAAGCGCGCGCCTTGCCGCCCAGCGGCGCCAGCGCCGCGGCCAGATCCCAGCCCAGCCCGCCGCCGTAGCCGTAGACGCGGTCAGCGTCGCGCAGCGACTCGGGCAGACGCGCTTTCATCGTGCCCAGCTTCATGGTGTTGGAACGCGGCTCGAACACCGCGAGCAGCCGCGCGCCATGCGCCGACGCATCGGACCGCATCTGCGCGCGAAGCCCGGCAATCGTCGTCGCGATGGCCGTGGGGTGGTGGGCGAAGTCGTCGTACACCCAGACGCCCCCGGCCTGCCCGCGCAGTTCCATGCGGCGCTTGACGCCCTGGAAGCTGCACAGCGCCTCACACGCGGCTTCGATCATCACCCCAGCGTGGTGCGCCGCGGCGACGGCCGCCAAGGCGTTGCTGCGGTTGTGCGCGCCGGTGAGGTTCCACTGCACGCGGCCAACGATCTGGCCGCGCAGCATCACGTCGAACGCTGCGTCATCACCCTGCGCGCTCCAGCCCTCGGCGGCGTCGAAGCGCGCGACTTCGCTCCAGCAGCCGCGCGCCAGCACCCGAGCGAGCGCGTCGCTGCCTGCGTTGACCACGATCTGCCCGCTGCGCGGCACGGTGCGCACCAGGTGGTGGAACTGGGTTTCGATCGCCGCCAGATCGGGAAAGATGTCGGCGTGGTCGTATTCCAGGTTGTTGAGCACCGCGGTGCGCGGGCGGTAGTGCACGAACTTGGAACGCTTGTCGAAAAACGCGGTGTCGTATTCGTCGGCCTCGATGACAAAAAAATCGCTGCCGCCCAGCCGCGCAGTGGTGCCGAAGTCCTGCGGCACCCCGCCGATCAGAAAGCCCGGCGCCAGGCCGGCGCGCTCGAGGATGTGTGCGAGCATCGAGGTGGCCGTGGTCTTGCCGTGGGTGCCGGCCACCGCCAGCACCCAGCGGCCGCGCAGCACGTTCTCGGCCAGCCATTGCGGGCCGCTGGTGTAGGGCTGGCCAGCGTCGAGGATGGCCTCCATCAAGGGGTTGCCGCGCGACACCACATTGCCGATCACCCACAGGTCGGGCTTTAGCGTCAGTTGTTCGGCGCCGTAGCCTTCGATCAGCTCGATGCCCAGGCGCTGCAGCTGGGCGCTCATCGGCGGGTAGACCTGCGCGTCGCAGCCGGTGACGCGGTGCCCGGCTTCTTTCGCCAGCGCGGCGATGCCGCCCATGAAGGTGCCGCAGATGCCCAGAATGTGGATGTGCATGGGCGTCGATTCTAGGCGGGGGCTGCGCGGCAAGCGGGCAGCAAGGCACGGCCACGCACCGGCCGCGGGGCTCAGCCACAATACGGCGCATGACCGACGCGACCGACTCCCCGCCCCCGAACGCGCCGCGGCTGTTTCTCGCCTCGGCCAGCCCGCGGCGGCAGGACTTGCTGCGGCAGATCGGGCTGGACTTCGAGCCGCTCGCCCCCGACCCGGACGAAGACGCCGACGCGCTGGAAGTGCCGCTGCCGCACGAGTTGCCGCTGGCCTATGTACGGCGTGTGGCGACAGCGAAAATGGACGCGGCGCAGGCGCGGCTGGCGCGCCGCCATCCCGGCCTCGACCCGCAGCACGCCGGCCTGCTGTGCGCCGACACCATCGTCGCCCTCGGCACCGAGCTGCTGGGCAAGCCGCGCGACGCCGCCGACGCGCGGCGCATGCTGCGCGCGCTCTCTAGCCGGCAGCATGCGGTGCACACCGCGGTGGTGGTGCAGCGTGGCGGGCAGCGCCTTGCCGCGGTGCAGACCTCGCAGGTTTGGTTTGCCGATCTGCGCGAGCGCGACATCGATGCGTACATCGCCAGCGGCGAGCCGTTCGGCAAGGCCGGCGCCTACGCACTGCAAGGTCGCGGCGCGGCGTTCGTCACCCGCATCGACGGCAGCGCCAGCGGCATCATCGGCCTGCCTCTGCACACCACCCTGCACCTGCTGCGCCGAATCGGCTGCGCGGCCTGACGACTGACCGAACCCATGCATGCCAACACGCCCAGCGAAGACATTCTGATCAACATCACCCCGCAGGAAACGCGGGTCGCGCTGGTCGCCTCGGGCGCGGTGCAGGAACTGCACATCGAGCGCAGCCTGGAGCGCGGGCTGGTGGGCAATATCTACCTCGGCAAGGTCGTGCGGGTGCTGCCGGGCATGCAGTCGGCGTTCGTCGAAGTCGGGCTTGAGCGCACCGCGTTTCTGCACGTGGCCGACCTCTGGCAGCGGCAGAGCAGCGATCCCGATGCCGCGCCGCAGCCGATCGAAAAACTGCTCTACGAAGGGCAGACGGTGATGGTGCAGGTGCTCAAGGACCCGATCAACACCAAGGGCGCGCGGCTGTCCACCCAGATCAGCCTGGCCGGTCGCATGCTGGTGCATCTGCCGCAGGACGACCACATCGGCATTTCGCAGAAGATCGAAGGCTCGGAACTGCGGCAGACGCTGCGCGAACGTATGAGCGCGCTGCTGGCCGCGCACGACCCGTTAGGCTCGCAGGGCTTCATCGTGCGCACCAACGCCGAGGATGCGAGCGATGCCGAACTGGCCGAGGACATCGCCTATCTGCGCAAGACCTGGGCCGCGATCCAGTCCCGCGCGCACGAAGTCGGCGCCCCGGCGCTGATCTACCAAGAGCTCAGCCTGGCGCAGCGGGTGCTGCGCGATCTGGTCAGCGACGCCACGCGGGTGGTGCAAATCGACTCACGCGAAAACTTCGAGCTGCTGCGCGCGTTTGCGGCCGAGTACATGCCGCGGGTGGTCGACCGGCTGCAGCTCTACCGCGGCGAGCGCCCGCTGTTCGAAACCGCCAACGTCGACGAGGAAATCGAGCGCGCGCTCGGGCGGCGGGTCGACCTCAAGTCCGGCGGCTATCTGATCATTGACCAGACCGAGGCGATGACCACCATCGACGTCAACACCGGCGGATTCGTCGGCGCGCGCAATTTCGACGACACCATTTTCCGCACCAACCTCGAAGCCACGCAGGCCATCGCCCGCCAGCTGCGGCTGCGCAACCTCGGCGGCATCATCATCATCGACTTCATCGACATGCACAGCAGCCAGCACCGAGCCGCGGTGCTCGACGAGCTGCGCAAGGCGCTGTCGCGCGACCGCGTGAAGGTGACCATCAGCGGGTTTTCGCAGCTCGGGCTGGTCGAGCTCACGCGCAAGCGCACCCGCGATTCGCTCGCCCACATGCTGATGGAGCCGTGCCCGACCTGCGGCGGCCTTGGGCAGGTCAAGACCGCGCGCACCGTGGCCTACGAAATCCTGCGCGAAATCCTGCGCGAGGCCAAGCAGTTCAACCCGCGCGAGTTCCGCATCGTCGCCAACGCCGACGTCATCGACCTGTTTCTCGAAGAAGAAAGCCAGCACCTGGCCAGCCTGTCGGACTTCATCGGCAAGCCGGTGTCGCTGCAGGTCGAGCCGGCGTTTTCGCAACAGCAGTACGACATCGTGCTGCTCTGATTTCGTGCGGCGGCGCTGCGGCCCGTTCGTGCGGGCATCGGCGCAAGCTGCAAGGGCCGTGACCCGCAGCCGTTTCAGCGGTCGTCGTCGTGATCGTGCTTGCCGTGGCCGTGACCGCGTTTACCGTGGTCGTCGTGGCCGTGTTTACGCGGTTTGTCCCAACCGGGTCCGTATTCCGGGCCGCGGACGAAATACACCGGAACGCCACACGCGCCGTAGCGGCGGCAATACTTGCTCCACTTTTTCACCTGCCCGGGCGGCACGTGCAGATAGACCGGTGCCGGCGCAACGGCCACCGGCGCCGGGGTGACGATCACCGGCTGGGCGTACAGCACCGGCGGCGGCGGCGCGTTGCCCACGTCGACCCGGCCGTAGACCCCGGGAGCGATCTGCCCGCCGACCGAGAGCTGCACGCTCTGCGCCTGCGCCACATTCGCGCTGGCCAGCAGCACCCACGCCGCGACCGCGCCGCTCATTTGCTTCCAATCCATGCTCAACAGCTCCTCAAAGCCGCCTACCATACCACCCCCGCGAACGAGGGGTGTGCGGCGGGGAAGAAAAAAGGCGTGCCGCAGCACGCCTTTTTCCGGCCGCTCCGCCGCGGCAGAGCAAGGCTTTATTTCGGGCAGGTCGCGGTGTCGCCCGGCACCTTGCCGACCATCAGCAAAAAGGCGCTGAACGGGTCCATCGCCCGCATCGCCACCAGCTTCGGCCCCTGGAATTCGAGGCGGCCGAACATCATCGCCTTCATCGGACCGTATTCGCCCTTGCCCATTTCCTCCCAGCGCTTGGTGTCGGCGTGCATCAGGAAGTCCACGTCGAAGTCCGGCTTGAGGGTGGGCGCACCGCCGTAGACGCACATCGCCTTGTCGTTCTGCAGTTGCAGCTTGAGTTCGACGGTGCTGGCCTTGCCGCAGTCGGTGCGGTACATCTCCACCAGCTTGTAGCCGCGCCCCTTGTCGTCGTGCATGAACTCGCCCTTGAGGCCGTTGGTCAGCTCCGGGGTGTTGTTCCACGCGGTGCAGGCTTCCTTGGCCCATTGCGGACCCATGAACACCGGGGTCTGCTGCGCCTGCGCGGCGCCGGCGGCCAGGGTCAGCGCCAGTCCGGCGCCGGCGGCAAGCAGCGCGCGGCGCAGGCTGGGACGGGTGTGCAGAAACGGCTTGCGGGTTTTCATGGACGGGGATCTCCTCTTCAGGTGATTGCTCGCGCGATATGGATGCGCCGCTGCCGCGCGAGCTGACAGCGGGCGATGAAAATGGTGAGATGCTGCATGCGGGGCATCGCAGGGCAGGCGCGGGGCACGGGGATTCAGCCGCCTTCGCGCAGCGCGAAGGCGCGGCGGGCGAATTCGTCGACCTGTCGGTGGTCGATGACCAGCCGGGCAAAGCGCACGCAGGCATCGACCGCGGCCCGGTGCCCCTCGGGGGTATCGGGGAACGGGGCGATTTTCTGCACCAGCTTGGCGGCGTGCGCCGGGAACATCTCCTGCACCAGCGCGACCAGCATCGCGTGCGGGCCGGTGCCCGCCGCGGCAGCGGCCGGCGCGCCCGGCGTGGCGGCAGGCGATGCCGCCAGCGGCACGCTGCCTGCGCGCTGCAGAAAGCCCTCGGCCAGCAGCTCTCCCAGCACCTGCAGACAGCGCTGGGCGTCGGGGCCGGCGCGCACCAGCTCGGCGACCGGGCGGCGGCCGTCGGCCAGGATCAGCAGATTGCGTTGCCCGGGGTGGAGGTGGTGGGCGCGGGTGGTGAGTTCGTCGCGGCCCTTGGGGGTTTTTTCCAGCACCCAGTCCAGTGCGGGTAATTCGGTGGTCATGCGCCTGCGGGCAGCAGCGACACTGCGCCCTTGCTCCTCGTCCTCGTCGTCTTCGCGCCGCGTCTTGGCACGGCGATGATGGGGGGAGTATGCCCGCAGCCGCCGCCCGCGCGCACCGGGACAAACCCGCTCGCGGCGTTAGGCGCGGGAGGCGGGCTCGAGGCAGCCAACGGCTGGCAGACGCACCGCGGCTGCGCCCGAAAAAGAACGCCCCGCACGTTGCGGGGCGTCGATCAGGAACTCGCGGAGCCGCCGCGTGGCGGCTGCCGGCGCAGCGCCAGCGATCAGGCGTAGGCCGCCAGTGCCTTGCGCATTTTTTTCATCGCCGCCGCTTCAATCTGGCGGATGCGCTCGGCCGACACGCCGTATTCGGCAGCGAGTTCGTGCAGGGTCTTGCCGCCCGAGCCGTCGTCGTTGACCTGCAGCCAGCGCTGCTCGACGATGGCGCGGCTGCGCGGATCGAGCACCTCCAGCGCCGCGCTCAGCCCTTCGGCCTGCAGACGGTCGCGGTTGCGCGCCTCGATCATCGCCACCGGTTCGTGCGCGGTGTCGGCGAGGTAGGCGATCGGGGCGAAGCTTTCCTCGACGTCGTCCACCGTGGGTTCGAGCGCAATGTCAGCGCCGCCCATGCGACTTTCCATCTCGATCACGTCCTCGCGCTTGACCCCCAGCGCGTCGGCCATGGCGTCGATCTGCGCGTCGTTCATCCCGGCTTCGGCGGTTTTCATCGACCGCAGGTTGAAAAACAGCTTGCGCTGCGCCTTGGTCGTCGCCACCTTGACCAGCCGCCAGTTGCGCAGAATGTACTCGTGGATTTCGGCCTTGATCCAGTGCAGCGCGTAGCTCACCAGCCGCACGCCGTGCGCCGGGTCGAAGCGCTTGACCGCCTTCATCAGCCCGATATTGCCTTCCTGGATCAGATCGGCGTGCGGCAGGCCGTAGCCCAGGTACTGTCGCGCGGTGGACACCACCAGCCGCAGGTGCGAGAGCACCAGCTTACCGGCCGCGTCCTTGTCGCCCTGCTCGCGCCAGCGCCGCGCCAACCGGGTTTCCTCCTCGGCGCTGAGCAGCGGCAGGCGGTTGACCGCCGAAATGTAGGCGTCCAGATTGCCCAGGCTGGGCAGGGTCAGAGGAAACGCCCCGTCCATCTGCGCCGGGCGCAGGGCAAGCGCGGCTGTCGCGGTTTGGGTCATCGTCAAGTCCTCCAATATGGTGTTCATCTTAGCACTCGCAAGTAGAGAGTGCTAACGGACAAAAGTTCCAGCAAAAATCGCGGCTTCGGCGCGGCAAGGCGCCAGGCCTGCAGCGCCAGACTCCAGACCTCGCCGCCAGCCGGGGAACGGGCGATGGCCGCATCGCTGCTACACTTTGTCGCATGTCCCGCTTGCTCCGTCCTGTGCTCATCGCCCTGCTGGTGCTGCTGCCGCTGCGCGGCTGGGCGCAGGCGAGCATGGTGCTCGGCGGCGATTGCGCCGCGGTGACAGCGGCCGCACCGGCCGCCGCCCCAGCCGCCGACGACGGCTGCCCGATGCACCGCGCTGACGCTGGCATCGCCGCCGGCAACCCGGCACACCACGCCGCCGACACTTCCCCCGCCGACGACCCGCACCCGCATTGTGTGGTCTGTCACTTAGCGCTGGCCGAGCCGCCGGCGCTGCGTCTCACCGCAGGCGCGGCGGTGCTGCATCCCTGCCCGCTGGCTGCCGGCGCGCACTGGCTCGACGCCAACCCGCGCGC